>CAYZCF010000007.1:3808-35154 GCA_964476855.1 uncultured Chlorobiaceae bacterium | reverse complement strand
CGGAGGGCGAGAGCGAATCCGCAAGCGAGAAGCGTTCCGGCCAGTCGTCATATTCCGGCGAAGGCGAGCCTGAGGTCGGTGGCAGGCTCGATGGAGCGGGTTATTCCGAACGCGGCGTTTCCGGCGGCTTCGAGGGCGACTGAAGCGACGGTTCCCCCGGGCCGTTCAGGTTCGATGAGCTGAACGGCCCGGAGAATCGGGGGCATCAAAGTCCGAGGGCGTGCATGAGGAGCGGTACGGCGCAGATGCCGATGGCGACATTCAGCGCTCCACAGAGTTTGGTGATGATCGCGTTCTGCTTGTACCAGGTGAACGGCAGGAGAATCGTCAGGCCGTTGATGAGCAGGAGCACCGTCGCCAGAGGCCAGATCTTGCCGAGCAGGATCGCCTTGTAGCTGAAAAGCGCGGTCATGAAGAAAATTCCGAGAAAGAAATGGGCATAGACTTTCTTGTCACCGGGATTGTAGAAGTGCATGGCCACGACAACCCAGAAGAGTCCGTAGGTCGCGAAGACGGTACCCAGGTAGACTCTGATTTCCGGAGGCATTCCCACATCGAACAGGTAGATACAGAGCGCGGTGAAAATCTGGGCGACGCCGCCGAACCAGAGCGCGACGTTTGCCAGATTTCTGCCCAGTGCGGCATGGTCTGTATCCTTGTTCACTCCGAATCCGAGCTGCTCGAGACCAAATACCCATACGGTCACCACAAGCCCGAATACGCCAATTGCTTCCGGATTTACTGCATTCATCGGAAGAACTCCTTTTCCAGTTGTTAGAAAAACGAAGAAACGACAATGCGGCGTCCGGACTTCCTTTTCCTTGTGGGAACGGGCGTGTCCGGACACCGTGCGCGAATTTAGTTTTAATCGGTGTTAATTCTGATTTGTTTGTTTGCCTTCCGGATTGTATGGAGTGCCAGTTCTTTTTTCTACCTTTCTCCTGCTTTGAATTCCGTGGACGAATGATTGACGAATGACCTCCCATGAGTACTGCCGCTGAAGGCGATTTTTCCGGAAATAACGATGACTCGTCTGCCTCGAGCTCCGGCAGTGGCGTAAAGGCGAAGTTTCTCGCTGCGTTTCCTCCGTTTGCGGGCCGGGATTTCCGGCTCTATTTCGTGGGCCAGATCATCTCGATGATCGGGACGTGGATCGAGATCGTGGCGCAGGGGTGGCTGGTGTTCGACATGACCGGATCGGCGTTCTGGGTGGGTGTGGCTGCTGCGGCTTCGTCCGTGCCGACGCTTCTCCTGTCGCTCTTCGGCGGGATGCTCGTGGATCGCTATCCGCGCAAGGCGGTGCTGCTTTGGTCGCAGGTGCTCCTGATGCTGCTCTCAATCGTTTTCGGCATCGCTATCCTCGTCGGCTGGGCAACGCTTCCATTCATTCTCGTGCTCGCTTTCCTGATCGGCAGCGTCAGCGCGGTCGCCACGCCCGCCATCCAGGCCTTCATCAGCGAGATCGTGGATCGGCGGCATCTGCCGTCAGCCGTCGCCTTGAACTCCTCCATCTTTAATGCTTCGCGTGTGATCGGGCCGGTGCTGGCTGGTTTCATGATCACCTGGATCGGTACGGGTGGCGCGTTCATCGCCAACGGCGCGAGCTTCATCGCCGTGATCGCCGCGCTGCTCGCCATCGAGCTGCCGAAAACGGCAACGCGCACCCTCTCGACGGAGCATCCGATCCACTCAATCCGCGACGGCATCCTCTATGCCTGGAAGCACCCGCTCATACGGACGATCGTGCTGTTCGTCGCCGTAGTCTCCATCTTCGGCTGGTCGTTCATGGCGATGCTGCCGGTGGTCGCCAGGCGGGTCTTCGGCATCGGGGCCGACGGCATGGGGTATCTCTACTCGGCTTTCGGGCTTGGCTCCCTCTGCGGCACGGTGGTGGTGTCGGTGTCGAGCGGCAGGGTGCGCGGCAGTCTCCTGGTGATCGGCGGAGTTCTGACCTTCGCGTTGGGGTTGCTGGCCTTCACCTTCGCCACCTGGCTGCCGCTGGCGCTCGGCTGCCTCTTCATTTCCGGCCTCGGTATGCTGACCGCCTTCGCCACGATGACCGGCACGGTGCAGCGGCTCGTCGAAGACCGGTTCCGCGGGCGCGTCATGAGCATCTACCTGATGGTGCTGCTTGGACTTATGCCCTTCGGCAACCTCCTGATGGGTTCGCTCTCGGAGCATTTCAGCACCTCCGTGGCGCTCCGGACGGGCGCGATTGTCACCATCGCCGCCACGATGGTCCTGTTCATGTCACGCAAGGAGATCATGAGATCGTGGCAGGAGTACAAAGTTACCGGTGGTATGTCAACTGAAAAATGACAGAGATTCGTCATCGCGAGTCCCGACTTGTCGGGACGTGGCGATCCATTTTTAAAAGTCTTCACTGAATCCGAATGGATTGCCGTGTCGCTGTGCTCCTCGCAATGACTGGGATTGCACATGGCTGTTTGGTATTGACTCGCCACGAGCGAGCTGTAGCCGGAACGCTTGGGGCGGCGGGGGCGTTGTGGGGAAAAACCGTGACCGCAATGAGACCCTTCGCCATTCAGGTTTTTGTGCTGCTGACGGCGTTATCCGCCTGTCACGCCTCACCGAAACCGCAGCCACCGAAACCGGACAACGCCATGAACGACGCCAGCCATCCGCGCAATCCATACTACTCCCGCACCGATACGACCCGGCTCGACCTGCCCGATTCCGTCTGGAAACAGGTGCTCTCGCCCGAACTCTACGCCGTGGCGCGTTTAGGGGATACCGAACGGGCATATACCGGCAAGTACTGGAATTACGAGGGACTCGGCGCTTACTTTTGCGCGGCTTGCGGCAACGCGCTGTTCCGTTCGGACGCCAAGTTCGCCAGCACCTGCGGTTGGCCGAGCTTTTTCGAGGCCGCGCGCCCCGGCAGCGTCATCTACCGGCCAGACAACTCTTTCGGCATGGCGCGAACCGAGGTGCTCTGCGGACGGTGCGACGCCCACCTCGGCCACCTCTTCGACGACGGCCCGCCGCCGACCGGCAAGCGCTTCTGCATGAACTCGATCTCGCTCGATTTCGAGCCGGACAAGCCCGAAAAGGCAACACCGCAGTGATTCTGCGACGTGTTGGGCAGAGACAGAAAAAAATCAGCGCTTTGGTGACCGGTTCCCGAGTGCCGTGGCTGCATTTTGGTTGCAGGCAGGCAGACCGGAGCCCATGCCATTGAGGGGCAGCCTCTGCCCGAAAAAGGTCTGTATGTGCGTCCCTTCATATCGCGCTCGAAAATCAAAAAGGGCATCTCTCCTGTTGCCGTAGCGCCAAAGGGGGAAACCTTTAGACGATGCGATCAATCGGAGAGATGCCCGTAACATTCAGTTCATGCAAGAGTGCCTGTCGCCGCAGTACGGCTGCAAGCTTCGGTTTATCCCCAGATATCCTTGCTGATATTGGTGTACCAGCCATCGGCGAACATCGCCTCCTGCAACAACTGGTCGTCGCTCGCATCGGCTGGCGTAAGCCCTCCGGATCCCGGTATCTCGATAATGCCACTCGCGGCGAACTCGTAGACGCCCGCCACGGAGATGCCGTATTCCGGCCCGATCAGGCTGTAGCAGGTATTGACCAGAGACGGCGGAGCCGGTTCCTTGCCGCGAAGCATATTGATGATCGCCGCTGCGGCAACCTTGCCCTGGCTGCTTGCCGCGAAGCCGGATTTCGGCATGGCGCCGGCGATGCAGGCGTCGCCGATGACGTGAACTCCCTTGTGCAGCGTCGATTCGAACGATGCGGGATGAACCGGGCACCACCCTTTTTCATTGGTGAGACCCGCGTCGAATGCGATTTTGCCGGCCTTCTGCGGCGGGATGATGTTGATCACCGCGCCTTTGACCGCGCCGAAATCGGTTTCGACCGTCATGGCCTTGGCATCGACGCCAAGAACCTTGCCACCACCCGTCGAGCTGTGCCATTCGATCATGCCCGGATAGAGCCGCTCCCATCCTTTGTTGAACAGTCCCTGCTTGGAGAACTTCTCTTTGGCATCGAGGATGATGACCTTCGATTTCGGCTTGTGCTTCTTCAGGTAGTGCGCGACGAGGCTTGCGCGCTCGTACGGGCCAGGAGGGCAACGGAACGGGTTGTCCGGCGGACAGATGAGCACGGTGCCGCCGTTTTTCATCGCGTGAAGCTGCCGTTGAAGGAGCACCGTTTGCGGGCCAGCCTGCCAGGCATGTGGGATTTTCGATTCGGCAATCTTCTGGCTGTAACCCGGAATGGCGTCATACTTGAAATCGATGCCGGGAGAGACGACGAGACGATCATAGCCGATCACCCTGCCGCCAGCAAGCTTGAGCGTGCCTTTCGCGGCGTCGATCGAGACGACCCGGTCGGCAATGACGTTCACGCCATGCCGGGTACGGAGAGCCGTGTAGGTGTGGGTGATGTCCTTCATGGTTTTCAGCCCGCCAAGCACCCAGTTGCTGAACGGACAGGTAATGTAGGAGAGCTTCTGCTCGATCAGCGTTACGGCGAGCGATGGATCGAGCTTTCTGAGATATTTGGCCGTTGCCGCGCCACCAAAGCCGCCGCCGACCACCACCACATGTTTTTTCGATCCGCCAGCCGCAAATGCATTGCCGCTCATGCCGAAAATTCCGAACGCCGAACCGGCGACGCCTGATACAAGCAGTTTGTTGAAATCACGCCTTGAAATACTCATGACCCTTTTCCTCCGGTTAATTTTTCTTTTTCGACAGATTTCCGAAATACTCGGCAATCAGGTGAATCTCTTCAGGCGTGTAACCTTTGGCATGTCTGCCCATGACGGTTGACATCCGGGCGCCGGATTTGAAATCGAGCAGCGCGGATTCGATATACCCTGTGGTCTTGCCATAAATCGATGGCATGATACTCGAGCTTTTACCATCGGTGCCATGGCATCCGGAGCAGGAAAGCGCCAGTATCTGGCCGCGTTCACGCATCTGTTCCGGATTCATAGCTGGGGCCGGAGCCGGGGCCGGGGCGGCAACCGTAGCCGGTGCTGGCGCTGGCGCGTCGGCCGCCATCACAGTACTGCTGGCATGAAACAATGGCACTACGGTGAACGCCAGGCCAAGCATTACGTTCTTTTTTGGAAGCATAACGGGTTCTCCTTATTTACATTGCATGAACTGGATCGAAACGAGATGAAGCTGGCGAATACAAACAGCGCATAACGATCTGAACATCCGCAGACAGCCTCGGCAGACAAAAGGAAATTCGTGATAACTGGCAGAAGCCGGAATAAAAAAAGGTGGACTCATCCGGCCTTACAACAATTGTTAATATAAAGCCGGGCGATTTATGATGCAAGTAAAATAACTATGCAGTCATATAATTATATAGCCTTTTGTGGGCAAGTATATGGATGCCACAGGTTTTGGGCTTTCTGGTGCGAAATCATGATTTGCAAGCTGATGCCATCAATAGGGCGCAGTGGCATGGCAGGGCCGGAAATACCATAGGCGTTAGGTCAAGCCCCCTTTTGGCGAAATGATCAGGGGGCTGAAAAGCTGTGAATCGTTCGGGTCAGTTGTAGGCTTCGATCTTGACTCTGCCGACGCCGTTGTCAACAAGGTCGAGCTTTTTGGCGGCGGCTTTCGAAAGATCGATGATCCGGTTTTTGATGTAAGGACCCCGGTCGTTGATCTTCACGAAGACCATTTTTCCGTTGTTGAGGTTGGTTACCCGCACGATGGTTCCGAACGGAAGCGAGCGGTGGGCGGCGGTGAACTCTTTCATGTCGAAAGTTTCGCCGTTCGCTGTTGTCCTTCCGTGGAATCGGGTGGCGTAAAAAGATGCCTTTCCGATAGCGACCAGAAACTTGTTTTTGCCCGGCAGAGATTTTGCGGTCTCTTTGTCCGGATTATGGCTTCCATTTTTGGCGCTCCTAGGCGAGTCGCTGTTCTGGGAAGAGGGCTGATTTATGGAATGAGGTTGGCTGGCAAGGGCGCTGAGCGGCGCGGCCGATATGAAGAGAGAGAGTGCCAATACAAGGCGGCTGAAAAAGGTAATATGTTTTTGCATAATCGCATCCCGGTTATTGCGCCGCTACCTGATCTGAAATTGTGTATGGTTTCGATTGCTGTCATAGTCGTGTTTGTGGTAGTGCGCCGGTTAATTTCATGTTAATGAAACACGATTCGAATATAATAAAAAGGTTATTAAAGTACGAAATCCTGTTTTTCTGCATGGTCACGGTGCCTGGAAATGACGCTATTGTCTTTTTTAAGTTATTATAAATAATGGTGATAGTTGTGTTGCTCGGTCGGTTATTTCACTTGAATGAGCAGTGATTTCGAGTAAAATAAATACGAGGAATCTCTCAGTCCTGAGTGAAATCGGTCAGGGTTATGTGGGCACTTTTCACATTGTCGCGATGAAGGGGGTGTGCATTTGAACGTTGTTGTGGGAAGTTTTTAAGCAGTGTTCTCTGTTGAATTGAGTTGTCGGGCATGCTCGGATCGATCTTTTAAGCAGCTTCAGCAAGTGAAAAACAAAAGCACACGGGAAATCCGCAAGCGGTTTGAGGTCTTCATTCTGGTGGTGGCGTTTCCGTTACTGGCCATTTCGGTGGTTCATGCGGCCGGGCCTGCTGATGATCTGATAGAGAAAGGAGTCCAGAAGGGACTCCAGGGGGATTATCCGGGGGCGATCGAAGATTTCGACCGCGCCATACGCCTTGAGCCTCGCAGTGCAGATGCTTTTTACAACCGGGGCCTTGCCCGTGGTTCGATTGGCGACCTGAAAGGAGCTATTGCCGATTATACCAGGAGCCTCAGCATCGATCCTCGTTCATCCAGAGCATACAATAATCGCGGATTCACCCTGGCGGTGCTTGGTCGTTATGCTGAGGCTAATGCGGATATGTCACGAGCGATAGCTCTCCAGCCGGACATGGCGGAGTTGTACAACAATCGGGGTACGATCAGGACTTCGATGAAGATGTATGCGCTGGCGATCGCCGATTTCACCAGAGCCATCAATCTCGATCCGTTGCTTTCCGGTGCGTACAATAATCGCGGACTCGCCAGGAACCTCTCCGGCGATCTCTCCGGCGCTGTCGCCGATTACCTCAAGGCGGTCGGTATCGATCCCCGTTACACGGTGGCGTGGTACAACCTGGGCAACGCTCATGTGGCGCTTGGTGATGCCAAAGAGGCCGTCGAGGATTACTCGAAGGTTCTTGTGCTCGATCCCGACATGCTCGTTGCCCGGAACAACCGTGCCTTCGCGAGGCTTTCCCTGGGCGATTATCCGGGTGCGCTGGAAGATTTGAACCATGTCGTGGTGGCCTCTCCGCACAATGCTTCCGGATGGTACAACCGGGGCGTCGTCCGGCGGCTCGCCGGGGACCGGCAGGGCGCGATCGAGGATCTCCGGCGCGCTTCGGCGCTTGGCGATTCGCTGGCCGACGAGGCGCTCCGGGAGCTGATGAGCCATGACGGCGCACCGCCATGAGCCGCAGCTTGGGCCCTTGTTTGCAATTGAGGGCGATTGTGTATATTCCTTGGCTTCGAATTATTCGAAGCTTGTGAAACCGTTCCTCGACATTCGAACTTGTCAGCCATATCCGGCGTTCCTCCCGCGAGAGGATTCAGCAGCCGTAACCGGCTTTTCTGCATGAAACCTTTGCGGTAACAAGAACTTTCCTGTCTATGTCCACGACATCCGGAGATTCTCATTTATCTTCCCGTTCCCACTCCAGCGATACTGATCCCAGGCGACTCGCTACCCTGTCGCTTGCAGCGCTTGGCGTGGTATTCGGCGATATTGGCACCAGTCCGCTTTACGCCATCCGGGAGTGTTTTCATGGCGAATTCAGCATTCCCGTGACCACTCCCAACGTGCTCGGCGTGCTTTCGCTGCTGATCTGGGCGCTTCTGCTGATCGTCACCCTGAAGTACCTGACCTTCATCATGAAGGCCGACAACGAGGGTGAAGGAGGCATTCTGGCTTTGACCTCGCTGATCATTTCGCACAGCAAAAAGAACAAGAGCGAACGGTGGATACTGGTCGGTATCGGTCTGTTTGGCGCGGCGCTGCTCTATGGCGATGGCATGATCACCCCGTCGATTTCGGTGCTCAGCGCCGTCGAGGGCATCCAGCTCGTCGCTCCGAGTTTCACCCCGTTCATGATCCCCGTGACGATTGCCATTCTGGCCGGACTTTTTCTTTTCCAGCATCACGGCACGGCCAAGGTCGGGTCGTTTTTCGGGCCGATCATTCTGATCTGGTTCACCTCCATCGGACTTTGCGGCCTCGCTGAAATCATCCGTTATCCGCAGATATTGCAGGCAGTGTTTCCGTGGTACGGCATCGAATTTCTGATGAACAACCATGCCAAAGGCTTCATGGTGCTTGGGGCGGTCTTTCTCGCCGTGACCGGCGCGGAGGCGCTTTACGCCGACATGGGCCATTTCGGCAAACGCCCGATCCGGCTGACCTGGCTGGTGCTGGTGCTGCCCGCCCTGTTGATGAACTATTTCGGACAGGGCGCGGTGCTGCTCTCCGAGCCTGAAAAGTCATACAATCCCTTTTATGCGCTGGTGCCCTCATGGGGGCTGATTCCGATGGTCATCCTGGCGACGCTCGCTACCATCATCGCCTCGCAGGCACTCATCACGGGGGTCTTTTCGCTGACCCAGCAGGGCATCCAGCTCGGCTACATTCCGCGCCTCACCGTCAGGCATACCTCGGCCAGCCATATCGGACAGATTTACGTTCCGGCGGCGAACTGGTCGCTGATGTTCGCCACTATCGCGCTGGTCGCAGGGTTCGGTTCTTCGAGCAAGCTTGCGTCGGCGTATGGCGTAGCGGTGACGGCAACCATGCTGATTTCAGCCGTTTTGTTCTATTATGTCGCCCGTGATCTCTGGAACTGGAACCGCGTGGCCATCAATCTCCTGATGGGATTTTTCCTGATTATCGACCTGTCGTTTTTTGGCGCCAGCGTCAGCAAGTTGTTCCACGGTGCCTGGTTCCCGCTGGTAATCGGTTTTGCGCTTTTTACGGTCATGCTCACATGGAAGCAGGGACGGCAGCTTCTGATGAAGCAGATTCAGGATCGCACCCTCACGCTCGCCGAGTTCACCGAAAGCCTCGCCATTCAGCAGCCACAGCGGGTCAAAGGCCAGGCGATCTACCTGACGGCAAACCCGGACGTTGTGCCAATGGCCTTGCTGCATAACATGCGTCACAACAAGATTTTGCACTCCGAGGTTGGCTTGCTCAACTTTTCCACCGAGCGGGTGCCGAGGGTGCCAAACAGCAAGAAGGTCGAGGTGGTGCAGCTCAATTACGGCATGTACAAGATTATCGCCCGGTATGGTTTCATGGAGTATCCCAACATCCGACAGGTGCTTGCTCTGGCCAACCAGCAGGGGATGCATTTCAAGACTGATGCGATAAGCTATTTCCTCAACCGCGAGAAGATCGTGACCGGCATGAAATCGAAAATGAGCGTGTGGCGGAAAAAGCTGTTCGCGCTGATGGCCCGCAACGCACTGAGTGCCACGTCTTATTATGATCTTCCTTCCGGCCAGGTGATCGAAATCGGCGTGCAGGTGCAGATTTGATACTGCATTTTCCCTGTTCGTATTTGTATTGCATATAGTATTGTGTACATTGATATATAGAGACGAAAACGAGCTTTCTGTGTATCGATGCAAGAACTTGTACAGAATATCATTGAGCACCCGGCATCATCACTGCTTGTCATTTTCAACCTCATCGTGATCGAAGGGCTGCTTTCGGTGGATAATGCGGCCGTGCTTGCGACCATGGTTCTTGACCTGCCCCAGAAAGAGCGTCCGGCAGCCTTGAGATATGGTATTCTTGGTGCCTACCTGTTCAGGGGGATTTTTCTGGTTTTTGCTGCCTCACTGGTCAGTATCTGGTGGCTCAAACCTTTTGGCGGGCTTTACCTGCTCTATCTGGTCTGGAGCTGGTGGAGCAGCCGGAAACTCAAGGATTCTGGGGAGATGAATGCCGAAAAGCGTAACAATCGTCTCTATCGATTTGTCGCTGCCCGGATCGGTCCATTCTGGGCTACGGTGGTATTTGTCGAGATGATGGATATCGCTTTTTCAATCGATAATGTCTTTGCTGCGGTTGCCTTCACGGATAATCTCATTCTGGTTTGTACCGGTGTTTTTATCGGGATACTTACGATGCGTTTCGTGGCCTACGGCTTTATCCGGCTTATGGAAGCGTATGCCTTTCTGGAGACTTGCGCCTATATCGTTCTTGCTTTGCTTGGCGCGAGGCTCACCTTCTCCGTTTTCGAGCATCTCTGGCCGGGAATGGCTGTTAACGCCTTTCTCGAAGGACATCTCGCCGATGTAGTTATGTCGGTAATAACAGTGACCATTTTTCTGGTTCCGTTGCTTACCAGCACATTGTTCAATGTGCCGGCCAAGGAAAGCGGTGGATGAGAAGGGAACGGTTTTGCTGCTTCAGAAGGCAATAATTACAGATGGCAATTCTGCCGTTTGTTTTTTGTTGATTACAAATTCTCAACAGCTATTTATTCACTACCATGACAACTACACATAGCGGGTTCAATCATCGTCTCAGAAATTATATCCTCAAAAAGCACGGTTCGGTCAATGCGTTTTGCCGTGCGGTAGGCATCAAGTACCCGGCACAGATGACTCCGTATCTTAAAGGTAAGTGCCTTCCTGGGAAAAAGATGCTTGAGCGGCTCGAAAAGGATGGTGCCGATATCGACTGGATTCTCACTGGTCATACCGTTGGAGAGCAGGTGAGTCCGATCAGCGACGCTCTGGCGCTTTCCCGTTACCGGATGGATATCGACAATATGCTTCGGCAGGTGCGCATGCACATCGGCAGGTTTGAAGAGAGGCTCAAGCCGGCTATTGAGGCCTATGCTGTTCTTGACGATGAAGAGAATATCGTCGATCTGAGCAGCTCGATCGAGAAATTCCTGGGCTTTGCCTCAGGTTCACTTGCTGGTGTGGCACTTTCAGGGATTCTTCATCCGGATGATTACCTGCATTTCAAGAACGCGCTCGAACGCCAGAAGCCCCATGAGTCGGTGCTTATGTTCTATTCACGGTTCAAGACCGGCGATGGCTCCTGGATGAATGTCGAATGGAGTGTTTCGGTCAAAAGAAAGCCGATGACCGATCAGAACGAGTACGCAATTATTCTGAGAAAAACCGACAACCAGCTTTTCTGACCGGTTCCGGCAGGGCGGTCTTCTGGATTTCAAAATAGCGACAGCAAGTTCAGGCCTCTCTCGTCTTCGTGGCGGAGAGGCTTTTTTGCGTTCCGTCGCGATTCGCTGATTCCCGTTCGCCCTCTGATCGGGTGCCAGGCTTGCGGCGGGCGCAAACTATTTTTTGCCGTCCGGGGTTGGGGAAAGAAAAACAGGAGTGTTGTATGCGACTGATTCTCATGACAGGCAAGGGTGGGGTGGGCAAAACCTCCACGGCGGCGGCCACCGGATTGCGTTGCGCCGAACTGGGCTACAAAACGCTCGTGCTGAGTACCGATCCGGCCCACTCGCTCGCCGACAGTTTCGACGTGCCGCTTGGCCACAAGCCTCGCGAGGTGTGCCGGAATCTCTGGGGCGCTGAACTCGACGTGCTCGAAGAGCTTGAGCACAACTGGGGCAGCGTCAAGCGCTACATGACCGAGGTGCTCCAGGCCCGAGGGATGGACGGCGTGCAGGCCGAGGAGCTGGCCATCCTGCCCGGCATGGACGAGATTTTCGGGCTGGTCAGGGTGTTCCGCCACCACAAGGAGGGCGATTACGACGTGCTGATCATCGACTCCGCGCCGACCGGCACCGCCCTGCGCCTCCTGAGCATTCCCGAAGTGGGTGGCTGGTACATGCGCCGTTTGTACAAGCCGCTCGAAAAGATGGCCGTTTACCTGCGCCCGCTGGTGGAGCCGATCTTCAGGCCGCTCGCCGGTTTTTCACTGCCCGACAAGGAGATGATGGACTTGCCCTACGAGTTTTACGGGCAGATCGAAGCGCTTGGCAAAATTCTGACCGACAGCAGCGTTACCTCGGTGCGGCTCGTCACCAATCCAGAAAAGATGGTCATCAAGGAGTCGCTTCGGGCGCAGGCCTACCTGAGCCTGTACAATATCTCCATCGATATGATCGTGGCCAACAGAATCATTCCCGATGCGGTGACCGATCCCTATTTCCAGTACTGGAAGGAGAACCAGAAAATCTACCGGCAGGAGATCATCGACAGTTTCAGCCCGTTGCCCGTCAAGGAGGTGCCACTCTGGTCACGGGAGATTTGCGGGCTTGCGACGCTCGAAAAGCTCAAGGAGATGCTCTACGGCGACGAAGACCCGTCACAGGTCTATTACCGGCGCAATCCATATCAGATCAAGCAGACAGAGGGGGGATACGATCTCGAACTGTTGCTTCCCAACTTGCCGGACGAAACGGTTCAGTTGAGCAAGAGCGGCGACGAACTGAATATCAGGATCGGCAACCACCGGCGGAACATGGTGCTGCCCCAGGCTCTGGCCACGCTCAGAACCACGGGAGCGCGAAGGGAGGGTGACCGCCTTGTCATCGGATTTGCGGAAGAGATTTCCTGAGTGCCGCAGGCTGATCGTGACTCTCGGAGAAAAAGAGCGGTGTGATTGGCTATGATGAAAAAAATGTAGAGTTATTTCTGATTTTTTTTATACAATCAACGATAACTAACTTTTTTATGCCAACCGGTATACCGTTTGACCGACGGAAAGGAGGGAGGATGATGCTGCAATTCAGGATCGGAGATTCAATCATTTATCACAAACCAAAAAGCTCAGTATCTCCAGGACCGAGAGCCAGGCAGGTTTACGCCCTCGAACATGGCGAGCATTATCACTATGTGGTTGACAAGTACTGGAAAGTGACCTCCGTCAATGCCGACGGCACGATCGAAGTGGTTACGCGCACCGGGAAAAAGCATCTTCTCCCGGTCAACGATCCCAACATCACCAAAGCCCATCCTCTGAAGCAGCTTCTCCACAGGAAGCGCTTTCCCAACTGAATCAGAACAGCGCCCTTCATCATGAACGGCGCATTCTGCCTTGCATCAGTTCTCCCATTCGCCGACCGGCTCCGATCCGGCACGGAGGTATTTGGCCTCGGTATCGAACCAGAGCGGTTTTTCGTGCCGTAGCATACTCGCCACGACCTGGAACTCTGCCGGGTGGGTGAACAGATGGTTCTCGATAAGCTGGTTGCTTGAATCGTACAGGGCGATCCGCCCTTTGTGCTCCGCCAGGTCCCAGCGGCTGTAGTAGCTTGCTACAAGAATGTTGGCCATATCCGGTTCAGCGTTGTGTCATCGTTTATTTATCGGCGAAAATGGCGTTGTTGATCATTGCCCAGTGTCGCGTCGCCTTTTTGCCCGCCGGGGTGATTGTTGTCGAAGAGATGATGGCGTCGGTCAGGTTCACTCCGATCAGCGTCGCGCCGGTCAGATTGGCCCCTCTCAGGGAGGCTTTTTCCAGGTTGGCGTCCAGCAATGAAGCTTTGCTCAGATTCGCACCCTCCAGATTTGCGCCATAAAGCGTCGCGCCATAGAGCACCACTCCCTGAAGATTCGCATCGGACAGGTCGGCATTTTTCAGGTATGCCCTGTCGAGGTTCGCGCCCTCCAGATTGGCCCCTTTCAGGTTCGCCTCTTTCATGTCAGCTCTCTCGAGATTCACACCGGCCAGGTTGGCACCGGCCAGGTTGGCCTTGTCGAGGTTGGCTCGCTCGAAATCGGATTTCGACAGGGAGGCCTCTCTCAGATCGACGCCGACAAGCTCGGTGTGGGCGAGTTTCTCCTCGGTCATTTCGATTTTCACTTCCGGATTTTTCTGCCGCATCGCATTCCACTCCTCAACCTCCCTCACATCCGGCACGGGCTGGGCCGGAACAGCCTGAGTGCTACCGGCAGGCATATTCTCCGGAATGATCAACGGCGCTGCCACAACCGGAGGCACGAATTCCGGCGGAGTGGAGGGTGCTTCCTTGACGAAACGGGCATCGCGCATCGTCGCCCAGCCGCGAGTGACCGGCTCGCCAGAGGGCAGCATGGTGTTGCTCGACAGCGTCGCATCTTTGAGCGTGGTGTTTCCGATGAAGCGGGCATTGTTGAACTGCACCCCCTTGAGGTTCGCGCCCTCGAAATCCGCATCGAACAGCACCGCACCCTTGAGGCTGGCACGTTCCAGATCGGCTCCGCCCAGCTTGGCCCACCGCAGGTTCGCGCCCGCAAGATTGGACTCTTTCAGCAAGGCATCTTTCATGAACGCGCCGTTCATGTTCGCTCCCGCCAGCCAGGCGCGTGAGGCGTTGACGGCTTTCAGGTTCGTCTTTTTCAGGTAAGCCATGCCAAGGTTTGCGCCTTCGAGGTTTGCCTGGTCGAGTGACGCGCCGCTGAGGTCGGATTTGGAGAGATTGGCCTTCGACAGATTTGCCCCCTTGAGGTTCGCGTCTTCGAGGTTGGCTTTGGAGAGATCGATGGCAAGCTCCGGCTGCTGACTGCGCATGGCGTTCCACTCGGCGACGCTCTTCTGGAGCAGCTTAAGCTGATCGCGGTTATAGGCATGGGCAATAGAAGACGAGGACATCGTGATCGCAAGGAGGATTGCCGGGAGGGCATGGCTATGACTTTTCATGGTGCGATATTGTGTGTTGCCTGAAAAACAGTTGTTCGGGCCGCGGGATCGGTTTGATGATGGCCTGTGTTTTTTCAAGGTAATGAAAAAGAGAGAGAGTCCAGCGGCGCGTTGATTGATACGCTCTTTTCTGCAAAAACATGCAGGAAACAGAGTGCTTGCCAAAATGGTTCTTTTACCGATACCTGCATGAAAAGAAAAAAGGAAACGGAATCATGGCTGAAACATTGGGATACGGGAAAAAAGTGCTCGTTGCCGGAGCGACGGGCAAAACGGGCAGTTGGGTCGTCAAGCGGCTCTTTCACTATGGCATACCGGTCAGGGTCTTCGTGCGCTCGGAGGAGAAAGCGAGGAGTCTGTTCGGTGACGGCGTCGAAGTGGCCATCGGAAAAATACAGGATGCCGAGGCGATCGGCCAGGCGGTCAGCGGCTGCGATGCGGTCATCTCCGCGCTCGGCTCATCGTCGGTGAGCGGCGAGGCCTCGCCGTCAGAGGTTGACCGCGATGGCGCGATCAGGCTGATGGACGAGGCCGCCAAAGCTGGCGTGCGGCATTTCGCGATGGTCAGTTCCATCGCGGTGACCAAATGGTACCATCCGCTCAACCTGTTTGGTGGCGTGCTGAGCATGAAACATGCCGCCGAGGAGCATCTTCGCAAGACCTTCAGCTTGGCAGGGCGCTCATACACGATTATTCGCCCGGGCGGCCTGAGGGATGGCGAGCCGCTTCAGCACCGGCTTCATGTCGAACAGGGCGACCACTTGTGGAACGGCTGGATGAACCGCTCGGACGTTGCCGAGCTGGCCGTGCTGTCGCTGTGGGTCGAAAAGGCGGCCAACAAAACCTTCGAGGTCATCATCGAGGCACCGGAGCCGCAGCAGTCGCTCGCGGGCTATTTCGACAAGCTGGCTTAATAGAGTAGCCGAGGGGAGCTGAATACCGGAGTCCCGACTTGTGTCGGGACTCCGGTACCGCAGGTGGTTGGCAATCGCGATTGGCCGGGTCAGATTTTTTTTGCCGGGAGGATGGAGCTGACAGCGTTCGTGACGGTGTTGACACCCGACTGGGCGACCGAAACGGCCGAGTTGGCCACGGCGCCAGCCAGATTGACGACAGCGCCGCCAAGCTCGCCGAGCGCGCCAGTCAATGTCCCGGCAGCTTCGCTCACCGTCTTGACCGATGCCGAAACGGCATCCGTCACGCTCTGCGCGGCATTGGTGACGGCGGGCACCGCGGACTGGATGGTATTCGAAACCAGATTGAGCTGGTTGACGCCAAGTTCGGTGACGCTTTTCACCGCGAAGTCAAACGACTTCATCGTGTCGATTTTTGCTTCTTCTGCTTTTTTTACCTCTTCTGCCATGATGGTCTCCTTTGTTTTGGTATTGAGTTTATCCGTCGTGAATTTCTGCCCGTCCGTCGCTCTCGGCAAATCAGGCGTTCCGTTCAATGCCGCCGCTGAGGGGTTATCCGTGAAAATGTACTCATTCGCGGGCCAGCCTTCAAGCAGCGGCAGACAGGAAAACAAAAAAAGGGCTTTCCGGCCCTTCTTTTGCTTACTGCTTTTTTTTGATCACTCCTGAAAGCGGCTCTTCACCTCTTTGGACGGAGTGGCATAACCGGAATACCTCGGAGAGGAGCCTTTCAGCCCCGCGCTGCCGCCATACAGATGCGGGTAGGCGTTTGCGCCGAGACGCTTGGTGGTTTTGCCGATATTTTCAAGGGCGTCACCGACTACCCACCAGTGGCCATCGATAAATACCTCGAGAAACCTGCCATAGGCTTCAGCTCCCTGGACGAATGCTCCGCTTGGGTTGTTCATGGTGAAAAAATCCTTGTTAATGAATGGTCATAGCTTGGCTCAAGTTAAAAAAAATAATAGAGTGGCGCAACAGAGATTCCTCCGCTTTGTGCCGGTCAGGCTAACATGCGCAGGCACATAAGCAGTTCCTGCCCGCCGAAGGGCTTTTTGAGCGTGGCATTGGCTCCGACCGCATCGGCAAGCAGCAGGAAGTTTTCGGGGCCAGCTTTTCCGCCGCCGGAAATGGCCAGAATCTTCAGCGCAGGGTTGATCTTGCGAATTTCCATGATTGTTTCGATTCCCTCTTTTTCAGGCATGATCAGGTCAGTGATAATCATGCATATATCTTTTTCCTGCTGAAGTTTTTGTAGTCCTTCTGCACCGTTTTCCGCTTCGGTTACGGTGTGGTTTTCATTTTTCAGCGTTGTGACTATAAACTTCCTGACGGAAGGGTCGTCGTCGATGACAAGAATTTTCATATTTCTGTATGGAGATTGGTTGATGAGAGTACTTCATTGACCGCTGCGGCCAACTGCGCAATCTTGACCGGTTTTTTGAGCAAGCGATTAATTCCATAGTGCCGCAGGGGAGTGTCGTGGTCGACAATTTTTCCGTAACCGGTCATCAGAATGACCGGGATTGTGGGTGAGATTTTGTGGAGTTCGCTGGTCAGCTGGATGCCTGTCATTTCAGGCATGGTGAGGTCGGTGATGACCAGATTGAACTGATCCGGTTTTTCTTTGAAGAGTTTCAAAGCTTCGACGGGAGATTTTTCAGCTTGGATATTGTAGCCGAGTTTGGTCATCATGATTGTCACCATATTTACCGCGGCAGGCTCGTCGTCGATAAAGAGGACATTGGCTGCATATTTCGCTGGCTGGAGCGTTTCCTCTGTTTTGACACTGGATTTATGCTCAATAACTGGCAGATAGACATGGAAGGTTGATCCTTTGCCCTGGTCGCTTTCGACGCTGAGTTGACCGTTTGCTGCCGTGACGATGCCATGAACGACCGACAGGCCGAGCCCAGCACCTTTTTCGATCGATTTGGTCGTGAAAAATGGCTCGAAAATGCGTTCTATGGTCATGTCATCCATGCCGGTCCCGGTATCGGACACAGTCAGTTCGGCATAATTTCCATCAGGCAGCCTCGGTACAATGGGCGGTATACCGTTTCCGGCGCTGATTTCCCTGAGGCTGATTTTCAGAATGCCACCACTCTCTTCCATTGCATGGAATGCATTGGTGCAGAGATTGACGATGACCTGGTGTATCTGGGTCGGGTCGGCAAAAACCTCGCGGCACGAATTGTCGATGTCTTCTTCGATGAAAATGGTCGATGGCAGTGCTGGTCGCAGCAGCAGGATGGCTTCATCAATGAGCTCCTGGATGCGCACTGGGGTGGCCGTGCCCTCTTCGGCTCTGCTGAACGTCAGAATTTGTCCAACAAGCTTTTGTGCCCTTTCGGCTGCCTGCATGATTTCTGCGAAATATTCATGCATCGGTTCGTCTTCGCCGATACTGGCAAGCCCCATTTCGGAGTATCCGAGAATTGGCGTGAGGATGTTGTTGAAATCGTGGGCAATACCGCCGGCAAGAGTGCCGATGGTTTCAAGCCTCTGGGATTTGCGCAGTTGCGATTCGATCTTGCGCTTTTCTTCCTGTGTAGATATCCGGTCGCTGATGTCGCACAGAATGCCGTCGATTCCCGTGCAGAGCCCTTCGTCAGAGAACAGCGATCTCATGTGATCTTCGATCCACCGAACTTCGCCCTCCGGGGTGATAATCCGGTAGATCAGCGTCCGGGACTGCTTTTCCTCTTTGAGTTTTCTGTAAGCGTCGGCGACCGTCTGCTGATCTTCATGGTGGATCATCGAGAGGGTATCGAGCATGGTCGTTTCACGATGCTCCGGAGCGAGAGCTTTCAGACACGACGGAGGCCGACGGGAGTGTATGGTGGTTCTGCCTGAGGCGTCGATATGGTAAATTGCTGCAGGAATGTTGTCGATGAGCGTCAGCAGCTTGTCAAGGGTTTCCTCGCTGTTCTGCGGGTTGATTTCAGCATTTCGATCTGTTAAAGCCTGCCGGATGCCGTTTATACGCAACGGGTTGCCGTTCTGGTCTCGCTTGCTGATTTTGCCGCGATCGAGCACCTTGATCCATTCGCCATTTTTATGGCGGACCCGCATGACAAGCTCCAGAAACTCCTCGTTGCCGTTCAGATACTTTTCTATTGATTTCGTGATTCCGTCGAGATCATCCGGATGGTTATGTTCACGCCACCTTTCAATTGTGAGTGCACCGAATTCGGCGGGAGTATGGCCGGTAATGCCCGCCCATTGCCGGTCGAAACGAATGTCGCCATTCTCGATATTCCATTCCCAGCAGCCGGCCCGGGCTGATTCAAGAGAGTTCTGCAGCGCCTCGGCTGTCTCTTCGGCAATCGAAGCTCTGCTTTCAAGCATGGCGATTTTCTGCTCAAGCGCTTGAATGCTCTCCTTGGGTATCCTGCTTTCAGTGCCCTTCGGCGAATCCGGTTTGTAACTGTCCATTACTGAAAATTTGTGACTTGGTACAGTTCGCTGATGGATCGGTTTGTTACCTGGCAAAGAACCGTACCGATCCAGTTTATCGGTTCAGCTCATCGATGATGCTCAAGAGTTCGCCGCTTTCGAACGGCTTGCACAGCGTAGCGTCGGCTCCAACGGCTTTGGCCCGGTTGAGATAGTTTTCGGGAATGTGGATGCCTCCTCCCGAGATTGCGACCACCTTGATCCAGGGAAAATCTTTTCTGAGTTCACTGATCGTTGCGATACCCTCTTTTTCAGGCATCAGAAGATCAGTGATGACAATGCGAATCTCGGGTGTTTTCCAGAGGAGCTCCAACCCTTCATTGCCGTTGGATGCCTGAACAGTGTTGTAGCCATCCTCTTCGAGAATATCACAAATCAACTGCCTGATATCTTCCTCATCCTCGATAACAAGAATGGGGGCGTTGGTTTTCATGGTCTGTAAGTCGTGTCTTCGATGTTATTCAGAACCCGTTCTTGCGTTTTTGTGGCATGGCAGAATGCGGGGCCATCACTGGTAATACATGCTCACAAGATACAGCTTTGTTTGCAATAATGTTTATTTCCGAGCGAAAGACTCCTTGTTCTCAGGAAGCAATGCCTCGACTCCGACCGTCGTCAGGATGTTGAGCGTGACTGAAACTGCAATGTACCAGGTCCAAGCCAGTCCGAGAAATTTGAGCAGGAAAACGACGCCCATGCTTGCAAGCAGTCCGGCGACGAGGCTGGATGAACGGAAATCGCGGCGGCTTTTCGAAAGCAGGAAGAGGCCGAGCAGTCCGCCATAGGTGAACGAGGCGATTTCGAGGCCGAGCATGACGATGGCCTTGTCGTTCTCATTGAAGGCCAGCGCAATGCCGATCAGCACCGTGGCCCAGGCGACGCTGATGAGGCGCGAGGCGTTGAGCGACGCCCTGCCCTTCATGAGGTCGGTGACGGTCGAGGCGGCCAGCGAATTGATCGACGAGGCGAGGGTTGACATGGCGGCTGAGAGAATTCCGGCCAGCAGCAAGCCTTTGAGACCGGCGGGCAGCGACTGGACGATGAATGCGGTGAATTCGCGATCCTTGACCAGCGGCGCTCCGTTGAAAAAAACGTAGATGAGCGAACCCGCCAAGAGGAAGAGCGCGAACTGGAACAGCACGAAGATGCCGCTGGCGATCATGGCTTTGCGGGCGGATGCCAGTCCGTCGCAGCCGAGTACGCGCTGCACCATCAGATAATCGACGCCGTGTGAACAGAGTGAGAGCAGGATTCCGCCGGAAAATGCGCTGAAAAACGAGAGCGGGTTGGTAAGAACATTCGGATCAGTGTCGATGATCCGCAGCTTTCCGACGGCGAGGAGCGGCGCGAGCACATCGTTCAGCGGCGCGTCGAGCCGGGCGAGGATGAAGAGGATCGTGACGATGCCGCCGCCAAGGTAGAGCGCGAACTGGATGCTGTCGAGCCAGACGACGGTTTTCAACCCGCCTGAAATGGTATAGACGAGGGTGACGATGCCGATCACCAGCACCGAGAGCGACAGCGGCCAGCCGGTGACGGCCTGCACCACTACGCCGGTCGCCAGGAAGCGGATGCCGTCGCCAAGAATCCGGGTTATCAGAAAGATGACCGAGGCGGTTTTCTGGATGCCGTGGCCGAACCTCATGCCGATCACCTCGTAGATCGAGGTGACGCCTTGCTTGAAATAGGTGGGGAGCAGAACGAAACTGACCAGAATCCTGCCTACGATGTAGCCGAACGAGAGCTGGAGGAAGCTCCAGTCGCCCCGGTAGGCCAGGCCGGGCACGCTCACGAAGGTCAGCACCGAGGTTTCGGTGGCGACGATGGAGAGCATCACCATGAACCACGGCAGTTTGTGGCCGCCGAGGAAGTAGTCGCTGGTCTCTTTGTTGCTCCGCCCCTGCCAGAGTCCGAGCAGCATGTTGCCCGCCAGGAAGAGGATGATGATGGCGTAATCGAGAGGTTGCATCGGGTCGGGTGCTTCTGCTGTTGTCAGTGAAACGGCGCGGCGGGCGTATCAATAAACCCTCAGGCGTCGTACAGATGGAAATTGGGTTTGATCGCCGCGAACGCCGCCTCGTCCCTTTCCCACGAAGCGATGACGCTCTCCGCCGGAGTTCCATCGAGAATCATCGAGCGGATCACGCCGCTTCCGGCAAGCAGGTCGAATGCCGGAATGTCGTCCCTGAACTCGTACACGCCGTCGAGGAACCGGAGACTGTCGGGATACAGCTCCCGCAAGGCGCAGGTCATGGCGACCGCAGTGGCGAAGGGGCGGAATCGGGCCTGGTCGGTCACGTGCAGGTAGATGCCGCCAATGGCCTCGCCAGCGTATTTGTGGAAGGTCGGGCGAAACCAGGTCGGGCGGACCACCACGCCTTCGAGCGGCATCGAGGCGAGCCGTGAGGCAAGCTCCTCCGGGTCGACAAATGACGCGCCGGAGAGCAGGAACGGCGTGGTGGTGCCGCGTCCCTCCGAAACGTTCAGGCCCTCGAAGAGGCACATGCCGGGGTAGACCTCGGCGACCGGGAACGACGGCATGTTTGGCGAGGGCGGAACCCACGGCAGGCCGGTCTCCGGGAAGAGCATGTCGCGCGACCAGTTCTGCATGGTGACGACGCTCAACTCGATGTCGAGCTTCTTGTAGTCGCGGTAAAAGTGGGCGATCTCTCCGGCGGTGAGGCCGTGGCGCACCGGCACCGGCATGACGCCGACGAAGGAGTGGAAGGCCGGATCGAGCTGCGGCCCTTCGATCAGCTCGCCGCCGAGCGGGTTCGGGCGGTCGAGCACCATGATATCGATGTCGAGTCCCGAGGCGGCCTCCATGAAGAGCGCCAGCGTGTTGACGTAGGTGTAGTAGCGCGAGCCGACATCCTGAATGTCGAAGAGCACGATGTCGAGTCCTTCAAGCAGCTCGCGGGCCGGGGCGAGCGACTGCTCGCTGTCGCCGTAGAGGCTCACGATCTGGCATCCGGTGTCGGGCTGGCGCGAGACGGCGATCTGATCCTGCTCGACGGCGAAGAGACCGTGCTCCGGCGAGAAGATTCTCGCCAGCTCCACACCGGCGCGGCGAAGCAGCGTCCAGGAGTATTCGAGCTGCATCGACACCGAGGTCTGGTTGGCGATCAGGCCGACGCGCCGGTTCTTCAGCATTTCGGGATTCCGGAGCAGAATGTCGAGACCGTTGATGACCATGTCGTTGCTGTTTGCGATGTCAGGAACTCAAAGCGAAATGCGGATGCCGGGCGCGACGATGGCGTTGCGGACAACCTCATCACTCTCGACGGTCGCGCCGGGCAGGAGCACCGCGTGCTCCACGACGGCTCCGGTGGCTATCGAGCAGTTCGCGCCGATCACCGAATTTTCGACGCGGGCATCGGCGCTGATCGACGCTTCATCCGAGACCATCCGCGGAAAGAGGCCGATTGCCCGCTTCATGCGCTCCGCAAGCTGAAGGATACGCAAATTATCGTCGAGGTTCGCGCGGTAAAAGTTCGGCAGGGTGCCGATGTCCTGCCACACTCCGCAGTGCTCGAAAGAGGCGAGACCTTCGTTGTCCACCAGGCCGTAAAAGCCGGTTTCGACGATGCCGGAAAACTCCGCTTTCAGGTGCCGGAAAATCGCCGGACTCAGTACCGCCGTGCCGGTGTAGATGAAGGGAGACGAGAGGCCGGTGCCGCGCTGGTTCCTGAAGTCGAGCACCCGGCCGTCGCGCACGCCGACGTGGCCGATCCGCGCCGCCAGCGGTGTTTCGTGGAGCGCGAGCGTGCCACCGCAACCAGAGCGCCGGTGCGTCTCGATCAACGCCCGCAGATTCATGTCACTGATGATGTCGCTGTTGATGAGCACGAAATCGCCATCGTCAAGCAGCGCTTCGCACTTTTTCAGCCCGCCGCCGGTGCCGAGAATATCGCGCTCCTCCGAAAGCACGATCTCGAGGCTTCCGAAGTCGTGCCGGTCGAAAAAGTTTCGCAACTGATCCGTGTGGTGGTGGATGTTGATGATCGCTTTGCGGATGCCCGTCTCAGCGAGCAGAAAGAGCGAGTAGCAGAGGCTCGGCACGTTCAGCACTGGCACGAGCGGCTTGGGCATCGTGTCGGTCAGTGGTTGCAGGCGGGTGCCGAAACCGGCGGCAAGGACGAAGGCGTTCATCGCGACATTCCGGGAATGAGCGGTTCGAGCAGGCGCCCCGCCGCGGCAAGCTCCGGGCGGGCGTCGATGTACTCCCGCAGATAGCCGAGGGTCGCCTCGATGCTTGGCTCGAACGCGCGGTTGCCGATGACTGTGGTCTGGTAGCAGAAGGTGCCGACCGCCTTGACGTTCCGCTGGAAGGCCATCAGATCGAACAGACGGAGATACTCCTCCCGGTTCATAGCTGTCAGATTATTCTGGACGAGCTGGTCGAAGTGGTAGCGCTTCAGTTCATCGACCATTACCGGATCGAGCCGGACATAGGAGTCGCGCAGAAGCGAAACGATGTCGTATTGCGGCAGGCCGAGGCGGGCATCCTGGAAGTCGATGATCACCGGTTCATCGCGGAAAAGCATGATGTTGCGGCTGTGGAAGTCCCGGTGGTTCAGCACGAAGTGCTCCGGCAGCACCAGCAAATCGGTGATGGCGAGGAACTCTTGGCGAAGCTCCGCGATGGCGCGACTGTCGAGTTGGCCCCTGAAATAGCCGTTCAGGGCGTGCTCGATGAAGAAGTCGAACTCGAACATGAGCTTCTCCTCGTCGAAACTCAGCGAAAAGGGAATTGCCATGTCCGGGCCATCCCCGTCTGGCTTGATCGACTGAATCCTGACGAGCAGGTCGATGATCTGGCGGTAGCGCGCCGCAAGGCGCTCGCGGTTGAGCAGCGGCACCTCGTCTTGCAGCATGAGATCGCCGCAATCTTCGAGGAGCAGCAGCCCGTGCTCAAGGGCCATGCTGAGCAGCGCGGGAACTCTGATCCCGTGCCGGTCGAAAAGGTCGCGGACGATCAGGAACGGGTAGCTGCGCGGATCATTCGCCCTGAAAACCGGATCGGCGCAGACGACTGAAGTTTCGTGAGCTCCGGTCACCCTGAAGTATTGCCGGTTCGAAGCGTCGCCCTTGATGGTTCTGATTTCGAGTTTCACCCGTTCTTCGGGAGAAAAAAGAAGGTAGATCGATTCCGGGAGTTCCATGTGAGAGTGACAGGTGGATGCCGAGCCTAAAAAAAAAGCACCTTACACATATGCATAAGGTGCTTGAGGTCAGGTGGTATACCTTATTTCTTCGGCGCGATAGCTGACGATACGCTCTGGAGAACCTGGGTCGCGGCACCAGCGAAGTTACCGATCAGGTCGGTAGCGGTCTTGGCGAGCGGCTCGGCAACGTCAGCCATTGCTTTCAACGCATTGTTGGCGATGTCAACCTGCATCTGGAAAAGTTTGCCGAAAGTTTCGGTGAGGGTGTTGATAGCACCCGTGACATCGATGTTTGTTCCGTTTGACATGATTTGTATATGTTTTGAGTTTTTAGAAAGCACATAAGAGAAATTCTCCGCACAGTGGCAGGCTTTCGTGATAATGAAACAAAGCTAATATATAACAAAGCTAATATATTTTAAAGAGTTGCGCAAGCGCAGGGGTGTAAAAAAGGTGCGGGCAAACCATTCTGATCCAATAGCTTCCACAGGAACGGGTGCCGGGAGCAGGAGTGCGGCACGTCTCATCGGCCCGGCTGGTTCCGGCGCGCGTAAGCTTTATGAAAAGAAGGAGATGCAGTCATTGAGCGCCGGATTTCCCGGCGCGGTACGGTTGCTCCGGGACGAGTATCGCAACGGCAGCCGGATGCTGTGATGGTCAGGTTTTTTTCACAGCCGGAAGCCGGGGCGCTGTTTTATAATCGTGAAATTCGTGAAAAAACATGACGGTATCATGCGCCAGAGCGCATTCAGTTTGTTTTTTTATTCTGGGTTTTGCCTATGAACCGGTTGAGCAGGAGCACCAGGATGATTCCGCCGATGAAGAAACCGAGGGGAGCGAAAATGGTTGTGTAGTTGAAAGAATCGGTCATGATGGATACTTTATATATTTTCTCTGCTTCTCGCGGGCTGCCTGAATGGCAAGCGGGTTTGAACGGGTCAAAATAAACAAAAAACCGTCATTCCAACAGCCCTTTGCCCGTGAACCCTCGCCTTTCGAGCGCCCTCCGGCTGCGCGGTTCGGGAAAAAAGAGGGGGGAACTCTGGGTTTTCGGGTGGCGTTCATAGAAAAAATTACAAAACTCGTTTCACGATCAAGCAGTGTTGTTGTCATGGAGGTTGTAGGTAGAAGCAGAGCCAAAGCGATCATCGAGTCGCACCTGAACGATTCGGTGATCTATTTCTCCGATCATGTCAGGATTCTCAAATGCAATCCATATTGTACCGGTGTTACTTATCTGAAGGAGCATGGAGTCTATCAGTGGATTTTTCAGGTCAACGACCCGCGTGAAAATCCCATAACGGCGATCTTTTTCGTCACACAGAACGAAGAGCATCTCGACGGCTCGCGCACGGTTCCGGCAGGCCCGGTGTCGCAGGAAGAGAGCTTTCCCGACTCTGCCGTTTCGGGCCGTTGCATCCAGTGGGTCAACGCTCCTAAGGTGCCCGATGTGCCGTTGAACGAAAAGAAAACCTTCGTCGGGCAGGCCAACACGAGGATTTGTCTCTACCATCTCGAAGACCGGCGTACCGAGGTTCATTTCGAAACCGACATCACGCTCGATTTCGAACTCTCCTTTCCGCTCAACCTCATGCCGGAAGGCGTCCTCAAATTCATGACCGAGGCGATCATGTCGAAAATCATGCAGCAGGCCACCGAGAGTATGCTCTGCCAGGTGCAGTCCGACCTGTGCTGCACCACCGCCGAGCTGAACGCTTCGGGCGGCAAGATCGAGCACTGAGGTCGATCGTCCGCGTTTGCGTGATGAGCCCGATGGATTTTGCTCTCTATCGGGCTTTTTTTGTGTCCATGCTTGGGAAATGAACGGGGTGGGCTGAGCGGACGAGGTGGATAATGCAAGCGAGGAGATGTTCCAGAACGGGAACCTTGGCCGTGGCTGTTGCACGGGGAGTTGTTTTTTTCTATTTTCAATACCCTAACGGGGTATAGGTAGAATCAAAACGGTTTTCCCGTGAAGGCGGGAACAGGGGATTACATGATGAACGAAGAGTGCCAGATGGATGATGTGATCGTCAGGCTCAAGAAGGTGAATGGCCAGGTGCAGGCATTGATGCGGATGATCGAGACCGGAGAGGAGTGCGAAAAGGTGGTGACCCAGTTCCAGGCGGCCAAGGCGGCGCTCGACAACACTTTTTCCCTTGTGCTGAACCGGAACCTGAAGAACTGTCTGAACCGGCAAGACTCGGAAAGCGTGGAAAAGATTATCAAACTCATTTCGAAACAATAGATGACCAAGATGGCAACCAGAAGGTTTTTCGCCCTGCTCGTGGCGGGTCTCGCTACCTGTTCGCAGGCCGATGCGGCTACCGTGAAACTGTCGCTCGACGACGCGCTGAAGATCGCCCGCGAGCGCAACACCATGCTCAAGGCGCAGCGCGCCAAAAACGACCAGGCCGATGCGCGGATCATGCAGAGCCGCCAGGCTTACCTGCCGAAGGTGACGCTCTCCGAAACCGTGCTGCACTCCAACGACCCCGGCGCGGTGCTGGTGGGCAAGCTCCAGCAGGAGAGTGCCTACTACAATTTTAATACTACGCCTCCCGATTTTGGTGACTTCGCGCTGGACAAGCTCAACCATCCGGCGGCGATCACCGATTTCCACACCAGTCTTCAGGTGCAGCAGCCGATCTTCAACCGTGACGCCATCATCGGCGGCAAGATGGCCCGGAGCGCAAGAAAGGCGCAGGGTTTCATGACCGACCGCGCGGCGGAGAATATCGAGCTGAACGTCAAGAAGGCCTTTTACGGTCTCATTCTCGCCAAGAAGAATCTCGACGCCACCGAGCAGTCGATCCGCATCATGCAGGGCTACAGCAGCGAGGCCGCCCGCGGTTATGCCGTCGGTCTGGTGACCAAGTCCGACAAGCTCTCCACCGAGGTGCGCCTTGCCGAGCTGCGTGACCAGAAGCTCCAGATTCAGGATGCCATCAAGAATGCCCAGGACGCTCTTCGGACAATGCTGGCTCTCGCGCCCGGCGACACCGTCCAGCCGCTCGGCGACCTGAAGGTCGATGCGAAAATTCCGGCTTCGGCTACAAAAGCAAACGCCGATGGGCGTAGCGATCTCAAGGCGCTCGAAGCTTTTCAGGAGGTCACCGGCTACCAGCACGACATGGCTCGCGCGCAGTACCTGCCGAGGGTGAACGCTTTCGCCCAGCAGAACTGGCACGACAACAGCTTTCTCGGTACCGAGGGGTCGAGCTGGACGATCGGCCTGAACGTTCAGTGGAACATTTTCGATGGCATGGCGACCAAAGGCAAGGTGCAGGAGGCCAAGGCCCAGGCGCTCGAAGCGCAGTATAATTATCAGGCAGCAAAGGAGCAGAGCGACATGGAGATCGCCGTGGCTCGCCGCGCGCTGGTCTCCTCCCGAGAGCGTATCGCCTTGTCGCAGAAATCGCTCGAGGCGGCCAGGGTCAGTTTCGACTTCATCGGCGAGCAGTTCAGAACCGGCATGGCGATGACCTTCGAGCTGCTGATGCGCGAACAGGCGTACACCTGGGCGAAGATGCGCCTCAACCAGGCGAAGTACGATTACTGCATCGCAAAGAGCGAGCTGGAGTATTACAGCGCTCGCTGAAACTGTTTTCAGTCACGACAGCAAAACTGAACACCATGAAAGGCTTGAATCATCGAACCATTGCGCTGCTGGTCTGGATGCTTCCCGCGCTGCTCGCCGCTTGCGGCGGTCATGAAAAGGAGCGCCCCACATCGCCATCCGCCGGGGCGACGGCTACCGTCGCCATCGGCAACATCGCGACAGTCTCGGAGTCGGTTGACGCCGCTGGCCGGAAGAGGTTGCTCGTTCCGGCCTCGTCGGTACTCAAAAAAGCCGGTACCGATCAGGTTTTCGTTGTCGGCGCCGACAGCACCGTCACGCTGCGGTGGGTCAGCACGGGTCACGCCCTTGGCGGCAACATCATCGTGCTTAGCGGCCTCGAAAAGGGTGAATCGGTCGTCGAGTCTCCCTCCGCCGCGCTGCGCGAGGGCACAAGGATTACAACAGACCAGCATACGCAAGACAGAGCGAAGGAGGCTCAACAATAATGAATGAAGGTATAGCCGGGAGGCTTGCAAAGCAGTTTATCAACTCGAAGATAACGCCGCTTCTCATGCTGGCCGCTCTTCTGGTCGGCATCATGGCGACGTTCATGACGCCGCGCGAAGAGGAGCCGCAGATCGTCGTACCGATGGTCGATATCTACATCCCCTATCCCGGCGCGACCGCCGCCGAGGTGCAGGAGCGGGTGGCCAAACCGGTCGAGCGCGCCGTGATCGAAATCAGCGGGGTTGATTATGTCTACTCCACCTCGATGCCCGATTTCGCGCTCGTGACCGTTCGCTACAAGGTCGGCGACAGCGCCGAGGAGAGCATGGTCAAGCTCTGGTCCACCCTGATGAAATACATGGACAAGATGCCGCCCGGCGCGCAGATGCCCCTCATCAAGAAAGTCTCCATCGACGACGTGCCGGTGCTCAACCTCACCTTCTGGAGCAAGGACAAGAGTCCGTACGAGCTTCGCAGGATCGCCGTCAGCGTGGCCGATCAGCTCAAGCAGACCCAGAATATCGGCGATGTCGAGATCAAGGGCGGCCTGAAACGCCAGATCAGGGTGCAGCTCGACAAGGGCAAGCTGATGCGCTTCAACATCACGCCGCTGCAGATCGCCCGTCAGATCCAGAGCACCAACAGCCAGATGACCTCGGGTGATTTTAAGGACTTCAACGAAAATATCGTCGTCAAATCGGGCAACTTCCTGCAAAGCAAGGAGGATGTCGGCAACATCGTGGTCGGCATCTACGGCGTCGCGCCGGTGACGCTGAAGGATGTGGCCACCATCACCGATGGCCCGGAAGAGGTCAACAACTATACCGCTTTCGGCTGGGGCGTGGCCTCCGGCGAGAAGGACAAGTCGGACTATCCGGCCGTGACCCTCACGGTCGCCAAGAAGCAGGGGACCGACGCGACCGCCCTGGCCGACAAGGTGCTCGAAAAGGTCGGCGGCCTGAAAGGCTCGGTCATTCCGGCTGACGTGACCGTCACCGAAACGAGGAACTATGGCGAGACCGCTTCCGAGAAAGTGTTCACGCTGCTCGAACACCTCATCATGGCGGTGGTTGCCGTGACGATCGTGGTGGGCTTCTTCCTCGGCTGGCGCGGCGCGCTCGTGGTCTTCATGTCGGTGCCGATCACCTTCGCGCTCACGCTGCTGGTCTACTTCCTGCTCGATTACACGCTCAACCGCGTGACGCTCTTCGCGCTCATCTTCGTGACCGGCATCGTGGTCGATGACTCGATCATCATCGCCGAGAACATTCACCGCCACTTCGCCATGAAGCGCCAGCCGCGCCTCCAGGCGGCCATCACCGCCATCAGCGAAGTCGGCAACCCGACGATTCTGGCCACCTTCACGGTCATCGCGGCGGTGCTGCCGATGGTCTTCGTCTCCGGCCTGATGGGCCCCTACATGAGCCCCATGCCGATCGGCGCTTCGATGGCGATGATCTTCTCGCTGCTGGTCGCGCTCATCGCCACGCCGTGGCTTTCGTACCGCCTGCTGAAGTCCGACGAGGGACACCACGAGGAGTACGACATCAGGAAGACCGGCTATTACAAGATGTTCGACAAGGTGCTGACTCCCTTCATCGACAGCACCTTCAAGACCTGGCTCGCCTTTGGCGTGGTGGCTCTGATGCTGGCGGGCGCTATCGCCATGGTTCCGCTCAAGATGGTGGAGATGAAGATGCTGCCGTTCGACAACAAGAACGAGTTCCAGGTGATCATCGACATGCCGGAAGGTACGGCGCTCGAACGCACCGCGCGGGTGGCCAAGGAGATTTCCGGCTACCTGAAAACCGTGCCGGAGGTCAAGAGCAGCCAGTACTACGTGGGCGTCAACGCGCCAATCAACTTCAATGGTCTGGTGCGCCACTACTACCTGCGCCGTGGCGACAACATGGCCGACATCCAGGTGAACCTGGTGCACAAGGGCGAGCGCAAGGCGCAGAGCCACGACATCGCCAAACGCGTGCGCTCCGGCGTGCAGGAGATCGCCCACCGGTATGGCGCCAACGCCAAGATCGTCGAGATTCCGCCGGGCCCGCCGGTGCTCTCCACCATCGTGGCCGAGATTTACGGCCCCGACGAGGCGTCGCGCGTCGCGCTCGCCAAAGAGATCAAAAAGGCGTTCGCTTCGACCCCCGGCGTGGTTGATGTTGACTGGATGGTCGAGGCCGACCAGAAGGTGTACGATCTGGTGATCGACAAGGAGCGGGCCGCCTTCCGTGGCGTGACTCCCGAGCAGATCGCCCAGACGCTGCGCATGTCTCTCGCCGGCGTCGATGTCGGCATCGTGCACCTGCCGGACGAACTCGAACCGGTCACGATCCAGCTTCGCCTGCCGAAGGCTGACCGTACGTCGCTGAAAGACCTCTCCAACATCTTCGTGCAGTCGCAGGGCATGAACTCCCTGACCACGCGCCTCCGCCCCGGCCTGCGGATTCCGCTCTCCGAGCTGGTGACGATCAGGGAGAAAATCCAGGACAAGAGCCTCTTCCGCAAGGACCTGAAGGATGTGGTCTATGTGACCGCCGACGTGGCCGGCGTGACCGAAAGCCCGGTTTACGCGATGCTCGAACTCGACAAGAAGATCGAGGCGATCAAGGTGCCCGGCGGCTACAAGGTCAGCCCGCTCTACACCGCGCCGCCGAAAACCGGCGAAAAGCTCGCCATGAAGTGGGACGGCGAGTGGCAGATCACCTACGAGGTGTTCCGTGACCTCGGCACGGCCTTCGCGGTGGTGCTGGTCATCATCTACATGCTGATCATCGGCTGGTTCCAGTCCTTCAAGACGCCGCTGATCATGATGATCTCGATTCCGCTGAGCCTGGTTGGCATCATTCCCGGCCACTTCATCCACCACGCCTTCTTCACGGCCACGAGCATGATCGGCATGATCGCACTGGCGGGCATCATGGTGAGGAACGCGGTGCTGCTCATCGACTTCATCCAGATTCGCCGCGACGACGGAATCGGGCTGAAGCAGGCGGTCATCGAGTCGGCGGCTGTCAGAACCCGCCCGATCATTCTGACCTCGGGCGCGGTGGTTATCGGTTC
>CAYZCF010000007.1:0-3798 GCA_964476855.1 uncultured Chlorobiaceae bacterium | reverse complement strand
TTGATCCTATCTTTCAGGGTTTGGCCATCTCGCTCATCTGGGGCGGCGTGCTCTCGACGATCCTGACGCTCGCGGTCGTCCCGCTGGTCTACTACCTGAGCGAAAAGAAGGGCGAGAAAAAGAGGCTCGAAAACATGAAGTCGGCATAACCTCAAACAGATACATCTGATGAAAATGATCGCCATCATAGGGGACGAAGAGACCCGTCCGCAGATTCGCAAAATGTTCACGGCTCACCAGGTCAGCCTCTTCAGCAGCATCGCCATCCGTGGCTGCTCATGCGAGTCGCGCGGCGAGCCGGTCGCCTGGTGGCCCGCGGGCAAGGAAATTCCGACGGCCTATTCCTCCCTCTGCTTCGCGATTCTCGAAGACGAGAAGGCGGAGAAGATCATGAGCGACATCGAAACGACCCCTGTCGCCGCCGACCCGTCCTTTCCGGCAAAGGCGTTCATGATGAATGTCGAGAAGATGATTTGAGGAGCGTGGCCATGGGAATGCAGGCAGAGCAGATCAGGACGGGCGGAGATCGCAATTTCGGCTATCTCTGCGCCGACGAGGCGACGGGCGAGGCGTTCGCCGTCGATCCCTCCTACTCGCCGAAGGTGCTGGTCGATGCCGCCCGTCAGCGAGGCTGGCGGCTCGTCCATGCCTTCTGTACCCACGGCCATGGCGACCACACCAACGGCAACGCGGAGTTCGAGCGCCTGACAGGACTCCGCGTGCTGCTCTTCGGCGACCGCGACGCCCGCACGGGTATCGAGGTTGCCCACGGCGCGAGCTTTCCGCTTGGCGAGGGCAGCATCTCGATTATCCACACGCCCGGCCATACCCCGGATTCGATCTGCATTCTTGCCGGGGATGTGCTCTTCACCGGCGACACGCTCTTCGTGGGCAAGGTCGGCGGCACCTGGAGCGAGGCGGACGCCCGGCAGGAGTATCGCTCATTGCACGAGCGGCTGATGACGCTGCCGTCTGATACGAACGTATTTCCCGGTCACGATTACGGCGTCGCGCCCGTTTCGACCATCGGTCATGAAAAAACTACAAACCCTTTTTTGCTTCAACCTGACGTAGAAGCCTTCATCCACCTGAAAAACAACTGGGCGGCTTACAAAAAAGCGCACGGAATCAGCTGATTTTTTTGTAAGCCTCTTGATTTTTGATTCTTCTTTGCTTTACTTAAATGATTATGCTTTTTGCGGCATCACGTCGCGAGAAGTGAGCCTACCTTTCGTGAGATTAGTCTGACATAGCAACGACGCTATTAGTTTTCAAGCAATAGTAATGGGACGCTCCGTCCTTTTTTTAAACGAGAGAACATCGATATGGATCAGCTCATCACTTTACGGACCCTTCCGGTTTCCGCCCTCATGCAGAAGGATTTCCATACCATCAAGGGCAGTTCGACCGTTGCCGAAGCGTTACAGCTCATGAAAAAGACCGGTGAGAGCGGACTCGTTGTCGAGCCTCGTAACGAAGACGATTGTTACGGTATCGTTACCGAAAAGGACATTCTCGAGAAAGTGATCGATCCGGGAGAAGACCTGCATCGCGATCCCTGGAACACCCCGGTTTTCCAGATCATGAGCAAGCCGATCATCAGCGTCAACCCGAGCATGAGGATCAAGTATGCGCTGCGACTGATGAAACGCGCCAACGTCAGGCGGCTCACCATCATGGATGGCAACAAGGTTATCGGCGTGCTCAACATGACGGACGTTCTCCATCGAGTCGAGGATCTTCCGGTGCATGACGACCATATCGCCCTGTAAGCCAGTTCCTCTTTGACCGTATCCCGGTCGGGACAGTTTCAATCATGAAAGCACGGGCATCGCCGAGAGCGATCAGCCCTTTTTCCAACCAGCAGGTTTGCCGCGCGGCAAACCTGCAAGGATTTCCGACTGTTTATGAAACCATTTGATATCGTCATCGTCGGTGGTGGCGGTGCCGGACTTTATGCGGCCATGGAGGCCATGAAGACCAATCCGGGGCTGAACATCGCCGTGCTTTCAAAGATCTATCCGAACCGTTCTCACACCTCGGCGGCGCAGGGTGGAGCCAATGCGGCGCTCGCCAACAAGGCCAAGGATGACACGGTAGAAAGGCATATTTTCGATACCATCAAGGGTAGCGACTATCTCGCCGACCAGGATGCGGTCGAAGTGCTCTGCTCCGAGGCTCCCAAGATCATCCGTGAACTCGATAACATGGGTACGCCGTGGTCGAGGATGGAGGACAAGACAATTGCCCAGCGTCCCTTTGGCGGCGCAGGCCGTCCCCGCTGCTGCTATTGCGCGGACAAGACGGGCCACACCATTCTCCAGACTCTTTACGAACAGTGTCTGCGCAAGGGCGTGTTCTTCTTCAACGAATATTTCGCACTCGATCTCTCTCTTGATGGCAGCCGTTCGCGCGGCCTGATTGCCATGAACATCAAGACAGGCAAGGTCGAGGCGTTTCCGGCGAAGACGGTCATTTTCGCCACCGGTGGTTACGCCAAGATGTACTGGAACCGATCCAGCAACGCGGCGGGCAATACTGGCGACGGTCAGGCCATCGCCTACCGTGCGGGTATTCCGCTCAAGGACATGGAGTTCGTGCAGTTCCATCCCACCGGCCTGCGCAAGAGCGGCCTGCTGGTGACCGAGGGGGCGCGCGGCGAGGGGGGCTACCTGACGAACGCGCTCGGCGAGCGCTTCATGAAACGCTATGCTCCCGAAAAGATGGAGCTTGGCCCGCGCGATCTGGTCTCCCGCTCGCTTGAAACCGAAATACTCGAAGGGCGCGGCTTCGACAGCCCGGCAGGCAAATACCTGCATCTCGACCTTCGCCATCTCGGCGCTGATATCATCAAGTCTCGCCTTCCGCAGATCAGGGAAATGTGCATGTACTTCGAGGGCGTCGATCCGATCGACGAGCCGGTGCCGGTCAGGCCGACGGCTCACTATTCGATGGGTGGCATCGATACCGACAATTATGGACGCACCATCATGGAGGGCGTGTACGCCGCTGGTGAGTGCGGCTGCGTGTCGGTGCACGGCGCGAACCGCCTCGGCGGCAATTCGTTGCTCGATATTCTCGTGTTTGGGCGTATTGCCGGAAGGGCTGCCGCTGAAGAGGCTGGCAAGTTCAATTCCTCTGCGATTCCTCCCTCTGAGGTGGCCGACAAGGAGCACGAGCTGCGCAGCTTCATGCAGCCCAAGGGCCATTACGAACGGTATGGTACACTGCGCGAAGACCTGGGCCACACGCTCGGCGTGAATGTCGGTATTTTCCGCGAAGCTTCGAAGATCAGGCAGGGCATCGCGGATATCGAAAGTCTCCAGGATCGCTTCCAGCACGTCAGGGTTTTCGATACGGGCGACATCTACAACACCAACCTGCTCCAGGTGCTCGAACTGAAGAATATGCTTGATCTGGCTGAAACCGTGGCCGAGGGCGCGCTTGCCAGGGAGGAGAGCCGCGGTTCGCACACCAGGACCGATTTCCCGACGCGTGACGACGAGAAGTGGCACAAGCATACCATTTATACATACGAAGGCGGACGCCCGAAGCTCGCATACAAGCCGGTCACGATGGGGCGCTATGAGCTTCAGGAACGAACCTATTAATCCGAAGGATTTTCAATGAGCGATTCAACGATACAGCATCATGAGGAGAGCCGGGATGTAACCTTCAGGGTTCACCGGTTCAATCCCCAGGTTGACAGCAAGCCCTATTTCGATGATTACACGATCAAACTCGAAAAAGGTATCACCGTGCTCAGGGCTCTCAACTATATCAAAGAGCATGTCGATT
>CAYZCF010000006.1:9134-35174 GCA_964476855.1 uncultured Chlorobiaceae bacterium | reverse complement strand
CGAGCAAGCGGGGCGTGAAGGTGGTGGCGGTGCTCGACAAGAGCCAGCGCAAGGAACGGTACACCGAAGCGGACTTTCTGGCCCATATGCGCATCCCGACCTTCATCGACGACAAGCACGCCATTGCGCACAACAAGATCATCATCATCGACCGCGCGACGCTGATCACTGGATCGTTCAATTTCACCAAGGCCGCCGAAGAGAAGAATGCCGAGAACCTCATGGTCATCAAGGGGAACAAGCCGCTGGTGAACCGGTATGTCAAGAACTTCGAACTGCACCGGGCGCACTCGATCAGGTATGGCGGGAAGTGACGGGGCAGTGGTCGGCAAGCAGCTCGCGTCCTGAATCCAAAGCACGGGAAAACGCTCCAGGCGATTCGGGAACGTCGAGCTTTGGTTTACCCTACATGTAAATCACTCATTTCAAGGTTACATCGGCTGCGGCGCGTCATCGGGATTTGGGGCTGGCGCATCGTCCGGGTTGCCGGGCTGCGGTGCGTCGTCGGGATTGCCGGGTTGTGGAGCGTCATCCGGATTGGGGGCCGGAGCCTCGTCTGGGTTGCCGGGCGGTGGGGCGTCATCAGGATTTCCCGGTTCGGGATAATCGTCCGGTCCAGGCATGGGAACTTCATCTGCGAGAACCTCTTGAGCAGCGAGTGGCGGCATCGATGAAACGCCAATTCTGCCGACCATGAGGAGCGGAATGAGCATCAGATGGCGAATACTTTTGGTCATCATTCGTGCGAGATATCCGGATTGGCGGACTGTTCGGGACATGCTGAAAAAAGCGGCGGAAAGTTTGGGTCGCAGCTATTCAGCACTATTGCCCATCAACCAGGCTTCTGCATTTTGAAGGCTCATGAACGGCATCATCTTGAACGGAAGTTTCTTTTGCTCAGCTTCTTTACAAAAAAGCTTGATAAGTGCATACTGGAAACCGCTTGAGGCGAAAAAGGCACTTTTTTGCTTGGTGGCCTCAAGAGGCAAAAAAGTTTTTATCCTTTCTGCTGTTTCAAAGAGATCGATGTTCGAGAAGCCACAGATAAAGCCCTCTTTTAAAATCCATAGAGAATTCTTATAAGGATATTCAGGGTGACGCATGAGTGCATCCTGAGCATCAAACAGGGTTTTTCGATTGACATTACCATTAAGTTCTACTCTCAAAAACAGAGGATAATCTTGCACTGTAAACATTGAACTGGAGATCAGTAGATTCGAGGTTCAGTAATTGGCACTACTATGGGATACTACTCGGGGACTCCTAACGGGATGTTACGGAAAGTTTTTGAAAAATGGAGGCGCTGGAAATAAAATCTTCGTCTTGTCTGGAGGGTAAAGTTGCTTTCAGTTACCAATTAATCAATCAAAGGGGCGAACTCTCTGTTTTGTGAGGAGAGGTTAAGGGAAAAACGGAGCTCTTTCCCATTTTTCCTGATCACCTCAATCAATCATTTCCAAACGATAACATCTGCGGCGCATTATCTGGCTCTCCAGGGCTGATAGCCTTTCGGCTTTGAGCCCCGGAAATATCGCCGAACGACTGGATGCCTGAGACAATGTCGATAGCCTTTTTCGTCGATTTTCGGCTGAACAAATAAAAACCTCGGCTTTCAAGGGCTCTCTTTTCAGGCTTTCATTTCCGTTTCCAGTGCGAGTTTCCAGGATGGCTGCCGGAAGACTTTTTTCGATGAGCAGCCTTTTTGGCCGGTTGGCTTGCCGGCTTCGGCTCTTCCACCTCGAAGTTCATCATCGGGAACGGGTGCTCTTCGATGACCGGGATTTTCCTGGCAATCAGTTTTTCGATGTCGCGCAGGTACGCTTTCTCCTCGGCGTTGCAGAAGGAGTAGGCGGCGCCGCGGTTTCCGGCCCGGCCGGTTCGGCCAATGCGATGCACGTAGGTTTCCGGGATGTTGGGCAGGTCGATGTTGATCACATATTCGAGTTCGTCGATGTCGATGCCTCGCGCGGCGATGTCGGTGGCGACCAGCACTCTCGTTTGCCTCGTCTTGAAGTTGCCGAGCGCTCGCTGCCGGGCGTTCTGCGATTTGTTGCCGTGAATCGCCTCGGCGGTGATGTCGTGGCGGGCGAGGAACCGGGCAACCTTGTCCGCGCCGTGCTTCGTTCGCGTGAAGACCAGCGCACTTTCGATGTTCCGCTCCCGGAGCAGGTGCACGAGGAGGGCGTTCTTGTTTTCGCGGTCAACGAACAGAATCTGCTGGTTGATGATCTCGACGGTCGATGAAACCGGCGTCACCATGACCTCTTTCGGGTTATGCAGAATCGCGGCGGAGAGCTTGATGATTTCGGGTGGCATGGTCGCCGAGAAGAAGAGCGATTGTCGCTTTTTCGGCAGCACGGCCAGCACCCGCTTGATGTCGTGAATGAAGCCCATGTCGAGCATACGGTCGGCTTCGTCGAGCACGAAATACTCGATGTCGCGCAGGTGCAGGTGCCCCTGGCCGATCAGGTCGAGCAGGCGGCCCGGCGTGGCGACCAGAATATCGACGCCCTTCACGAGCCGTTCGGTTTGCGGGTTCTGGTTGACGCCGCCGAAAATCACCGTGTTCAAGATGCCGGTATGGCGGCCATAGGCGGTGAAGCTTTCGCCGATCTGGATCGCCAGCTCCCTGGTGGGGGTGAGCACGAGGCAGCGGATTTTGCGCTTTTCGCCGTGCATCCGGCTCTGGTGCAGCCGTTGCAGCACGGGCAGCGCGAACGCGGCGGTTTTGCCGGTGCCGGTCTGGGCGCAGGCGAGAAGGTCGTTGCCGTCGAGAATGACCGGAATGGCTTCGGCCTGTATCGGGGTTGGCGAGTTGTAGCCCTCTTCGGCGAGAGCTTTGCGGAGATGATCGATGAGTCCGAGAGCGGAAAAAGGCATGGCAAGCAATAAGGTTATCGAATTTTGGACAGTGAATGTAGCACGTTTAACCCGAAAGGCCGCCAGTTATCTTCATGAAGCGGGAGATCGGAACCCGAGGCGGAAGTCCGCGCGCGGGGTGTGCGTGGCGGTTGAGGAGGAGAATTTCGCGCCTTTGCGCGGGATTTTCTTATCTTGGCAATCTGTCGGCGCTTCCGGGCCGTGGCGAAAAGGTCCGGGATGCGTTTTGCGCCGTCAGGCAGAACATTTCGTGACTGATAAAACTACTGAGGAATGAAACAATCCTGGCTTTGGGTATTGCTGCCGTTGGGCATCGTGCTGACGGTTCTGGCTCTCTTTTTTGCGTTGTTTTTCGGAAGGCTCATCGATGGTGAATTGCAGTTCGCGCCGGTGGCGCTCTTTACCCTGTCGCTCGCGGCAGGCTCCTATGCCGTCGTTAGAGGATTCCGTCTCGGCTGGAACGTATCGACCATGATCAGCGCCGGGATTGCGCTGTTCGCGTTTCTTGCCGCCATCGCTGGCCTTGTGCTGGAGCTTCAGGGCATGAGCACCGGCGCGATCGTTTCGAACGTGATCACTGTGACCGGCCTGGCCGTTCTCTTTGTTTCGAATGGCATGGACGAGGTTTCGAGGGGCAGAAGAAAAAAGGCTGATATCAGCGCTGGACCGTCGGAATGGGCTGACCGCATCGAGGCCGCAGGCCGCCGCTGCATGAAGCCTGAATTGAAAACCAAAGTGCTGCGGCTTGGCGGCGAGACCCGGTTCCTGACCGCCGGTTCCGGCCAGGACATGATGGTCAACCAGAGCATCACGCGAGCTATCGACGAGCTTTCCGAGGCGGTCAAGCAGGGCAACGAGTCCGCCGCGCTTTCGATGCTGCCAGCCATCAGAAGCCTCTTCGCCCAGCGGGAGAACCAGTTGAGGCCATAAGCGCGCTCTGTGATTGGCGACTGGCAAGCACTGGCGTTGGATTGCTGAACAGGAGGCTGTTCCGGTGAAATGCCGGGACAGCCTTTTTCATTTCGGTATGCCTCACGCTTGCCTTCTTGCAGGTAGATTTGAGGTGATTAAATGCAGAGAAATCATGGCATTGCACAATGATGATTCAAGACTTCACATCATGCATGTGCGTTCGTTGACGGTTTCGTTAAACGGGTGTTTTTTTGTTATATTTAATGACAAAATTTCGACGAATCAACCTCCGCTACAGACATGACTTACCGGAAATCTTCATCATCCGTTTTCAGGCTTTCGTCCATTCTTGCGATGTTTGTGCTGCTTATCACGGGATGTTCCGGTAAAAAAGCGGAAACGGGGAAAAACGCCAATGCGTACAAGGTCGGCCTGGTGTTCGACGTTGGTGGACGGGGCGACAAGTCGTTCAACGATTCGGCCTACAGCGGTCTGGAACAGGCAAAAGAGAAGCTCGGCATCCAGTTCGACTACATCGAGCCGTCAGGCGAGGGGGCCGACCGCGAGGCGGCGTTGAGGCAGATGGCTGCCGATCCTGACGTCAAGCTCGTCATCGGCGTCGGCCTGCTCTTCACCGATGACATCACGGCCATCGCCCGCGAGTTCCCCGACAAGAAGTTCGCCTGCATCGACTACAATCCGCAGCCGGGCGCCGAGATTCCTTCGAACCTCTCCGGTATCACCTTTGAGGAGAAAAAGGGATCGTTCCTTGCCGGAGCCATCGCGGCGCTCGAATCGAAAACCGGCAAGATTGGCTTCATCGGCGGCATGGATTCCAACATCATCAGGAAGTTCGAGAGCGGCTACATCGCGGGCGCAAAGCATGTGACGCCGGAGATCGAGGTCATCACCAACTTTATCGGCATGACCGGCAGCGCCTTCAACGATCCCGCCAAGGGCAAGGAGCTTGCGCTCGGCCAGTACAGCCGCGGGGCGGACATCATCTACCAGGCGGCTGGCGCGAGCGGCCTCGGCGTGATCGAAGCCGCTCGCGAGTCGAAGAAGCTCGTGATCTGCACCGACATGGATCAGTCCTATCTCGCACCGGGCTTCGTGCTGACCAGTATGACCAAGGCGGTTGACAAGGCGGTCTTCACCACCGTCGATGATGCCATGAAAGGGCAGTTCCAGGGCGGCAAACAGCGGGTTTTTGGCCTCGAAGGCCGCTATACCGACTACGTCCGGAACAGCGACAACGACAAGCTGATCGATCAATCCGAGCACGAACGTATCGAGTCGATCCGCAAGGACATTCTCGCCGGCAAGATCGAGGTTCAGGAGTAAAACGCCATCAGAAAACGGATCATGTCCGGGAGATCGAATGCCTGGCGCTATCCGTCTAACCATCAGTTTTTCAATACCATTCTGCTTTCGTGAGAAAAAAAATAGTCGTCACCGGAGGTACCGGCTTTATCGGATCCCGTCTTGTTCACAGGCTGGCCGCTCAGGGTGAAGATGTTCATGCGCTTGTGAGAGCCAGTTCTGACCTGGCCTCTCTCGAAGAGTGCCTCGACAAAATCACTCTGGCTTACGGCGACGTGACCGATCCCTCGTCGCTTTTCAGCGCGATCGAGGGCGCTGACGAGGTCTATCACTGCGCCGGCATCACCTACATGGGCGACCGCAAGAATCCTCTGCTCCAGAGAATCAATGTCGATGGCACGCAGAATGTACTCGACGCTTGCCACCGGGCGAAGGTGCGCCGGGTGGTGCATGTGAGTTCGATTACGGCGGTTGGCATCAGCGGCCCGAACCGCAAGTTCGACGAGGAGAGCCGCTGGAACTTCGACATGATCGATCTGGAGTATGCCCGCACCAAGCACGCCGCCGAGAAGATCGTGGCGGCGGAGGTCAAAAAGGGGCTGGATATCGTGATCGTGGTTCCGGCGTTCGTGTTCGGCGCGGGGGACATCAACTTCAACGCCGGGCGCATCATCAAGGATGTCTACAAGCGCAAGATGCCGTTCTATCCTACCGGCGGAATCTGCGTGGTGGATGTGGAGATCGTGGTCGATTGCCTCATCGCCGCCATGAAGAAAGGGCGCACGGGCGAGCGCTATATCGTCGGTGGCGACAATGTTTCGTTCAAAGAGCTTGCCCAGACGATCATGCAGGTCACCGGCGTGCATCAGCGCTCTTTTCCGCTGCCGATTTGGGGGGCGCATCTGATCAGTTTCGTGCTCGGATTCAGCAGATTCAGCAAAGAGCGGCACAGGATTTCGAAGCTGTTCAACATGACCATGTTCACGGTGGCGTCGAAATTTCTCTATTTCGATTCATCGAAAGCCCAGCGGGAACTGGGTATGCGCTACGAGCCGTTCGAAAAGAGCATCCGCCGGACGTTCGAATGGTATCGAGAGCGCGGCATGCTGAACTGACGCGAGCCATCCGGTTGCGCGGCGCTGTTGTTTCCGGCGCGGTTCCGGGTCGGCAAAAAGCCTTCAACATCGCACTCATCGAGAGGAAGATTGCTCATGCAAACCACCACTCCATCCAACACCATCGTCGAAAGGGTCGCCGCCGACCTGGGCAAATATCCGCCCTTCGACCGCCTCAGCCTCGATAAAAACAGGAAAATCGCCGCATCCCTGGCCGTGGAGTATCACGAGGAGGGGGAGATACTGTTCAAAAAAGGGGACGAGCTCGGTCGGTTTTCCTACATGGTTATGAAAGGTGCGGTGCGCCTGTTCGATTCGATCGATGGCGAAGAGGTGCTCGTCGATCTGTGCGACGAAGGCGATCTGTTCGGGGTGCGGGCGATTTTCGGCACCAGCGCCTACCTGCTTTCGGCGCAGGTTGTCGAGGAGAGCCTGTTGCTCGCCATTCCGGTCGAAACGATCAAAGAGCTGGTGCAGTCGGAGCCTTCGGTCGCGGCCTTTTTCACTGGCGCGATCGCCCGGAGCGTGCAGCACATCGAGCACTCCCTCTCCGAGGCCATCGATATGCGCAGGAGCCTGATGGAACCCGGCAGCGGAAGCCTGCTCGCCAACGAGGCGCTGGTGGTCGATCAGGTACGCAACGTCATTACCTGTGCGCCCGATATTCCGATCAGGGAGGCGGCGCGGATCATGTCCGTCAACAACATCGGCTCGATCGTCGTCGCCGCGGAAAACCGCCACCCGCTTGGCATCATCACCGATACCGATCTGCGCAAAAAGGTGGTGGCCGTCGCTGGGCAGGTCAACGAGCGTCCGGTGAGCGACATCATGACCAGCCCGGTCTACACCATCACCGCCGGAAAAACGGTGGCCGACATGATGATGCTCATGGTCAGGACAAAGCTCCGCCACTTCTGCATCACCGAAGACGGCACGACTGACACGCCGGTCATCGGTATCATCTCCGAGCACGATATTGTCACCTCCGAAGGGATCAACCCCGCCGTGATCATGAAGGCGATCATGCAGTCCGAGAGCGTCGAGCAGCTCTCGCAGGAGCGGGAAAAGGCCGAAAAGCTGCTGAGGATGTACATTGCTCAGGATGTGGCCATCCATTTTATTTCGAACATTTTCACCGAACTGAACGACGCGCTGATCGTCAAGGCGATCGAGTTTTCGGTTGCCGACATGAAACGAGAGGGGATCGACCTGCCCGAGATCGAGTTCTGCTGGCTCTCGCTCGGCAGCGAGGGGCGCAAGGAGCAATTGCTCAGAACCGACCAGGATAACGCCATTCTTTTCCGCGATCCTGAAAATGAGGCTTCGCGTGAGACCGTGCAGCGAGTATTTCTCGAATTAGGCAAACGTGTCAGCGCCATTCTGGTCGCCTGCGGCTTTGAACCCTGCCCGGCGGAGATCATGGCGAGCAACCCGGCATGGTGCCAGCCGCTGAGCGGATGGATGAATTACTTCCGCAAATGGATTGGTACACCCGAGCCGAAGGCTTTGATGAACTCGACCATCTTTTTCGACTTCAGACCGGTCTATGGGAGTACGGCCCTTGCTCTTGAAATGAAGCGCGAAATCAATACAGAAATAGCGCGTGGCCGAGGATTTTTGCAATTCTTCGCCAAGAACGCCTTGCAGAATCCGCCACCACTGGGCTTTTTCCGGAATTTCCTGGTCGAGAAGAGCCGTGAGCACGCGCATGAGTTCGATATCAAGGCGCGCGCCATGATGCCGCTTTCGGATGCGGCCAGGGTGCTGGCATGTGAATTCGGAGTGACCGATTTCCTTGGCACGGTCGAACGTTTCCGGCGTATCGGTCAGTTGCTGCCATCATTTCAGGAGCTTGCCGAAGAGGCCGCTCAAGGCTACGAGTTTCTTATGCGCCTGCGTACCGAGCACGGCCTTGCCGAAAATTCTTCTGGGCGATACATTGACCCGGAACACCTTAACAAGATGCAGCGTCAGGAGCTGAGAGATCTTTTTACAACCATTGGCAAGGTTCAAAGCATGCTGAACCTCCGCTACCAGCTCGACTACATTCGTGCTTGAGTTTGCCCGCAAAATCCAGGTGTCGATGCGTTGCCGCAAAGGCCTGCTGCCTGAGAGCATTTGCCGGTATGTCAGCCTGTTCGACCACCCGTTACAGCGCAATACACCGCTTGAGGAGGTGCGTTTCGTCATTTTCGATACCGAAACCAGCGGTTTCGATCTTGTCAGGGACAGAATACTTTCGATTGGCGCCGTGGCCATGAAAGGCTCGAAGATCGATGTTGCTGACTCGTTCGAAGTGCTGCTTCGTCAGGAGGCGATTGGCGGCAAGGAGGCGGTCAGTGTGCATGGTATCCTGAAGCGGGATCTCAATCAGGGGCTGGAGGAGGACGAGGCGGTGTGCCGATTTCTCGATTATCTCGGCAACGGGGTGATTGTGGCGCACCACGCCGATTTCGATATCGCCATGGTTGGCCGGGTGCTCTCGCGGCGATACGGCATCAAGCTGTTCAACGAAGCGCTCGATACGGCGAGTTTCGCCAAGCGGCTCGAAAAAGGGCCGTACTACAATCTCGCGCACAAGAGCGGAGAGTATCGGCTCGACAACCTCTGCGAGCGATACGGCATCTGTCTTTACGACCGCCATACCGCACCCGGTGACGCCTACCTCACCGCCCAACTCTTCCAGCGCCTGCTCGCCGTCGGGCGAAAAGCGGGCATCGACACGCTCGGCAAGCTGTTGCTGAAGTGATTACAAAAGAACAGTCGGGTAAATGCCTTCATGGCCTTCACGCCTCTGCCGACTTGCGGGCAAAAAGCATCATCCTCGGTGAGGTGGCGGTGTCGAATGGGCCGCCGTCGTAGTCGCCGACCACTCGTTCAACGGTAAATCCGCCCGATTCGAGCAGCGCGACGGCGTCGTCGAGGCTGTAGAGCCGCACCGATTCCGAGAATGAGTGCTCTTTTCCACTCTCCTCGCGCAAGGTAATCCGTTTGGTCACATGACTTTCCGAGAGCGTGCGCTCTTCGATGATCGAGAGCGTTCCGGCGTTGCGTTCGGTGCGCGGCTTGAAGTTGTGCTTCAGTTGCGCGGGATTGATGAGGTCGAGCACGTACCAGCCGCCGGGCTGGAGCAATGCGGCGACGCTGGCGATGACCTGGCGATCATCATCAGCGCTCTCGAAGTAGCCGAAGCTTGAAAAGAGCTGGGCGACAAGGTCGAAGCGGCGCTCGAAGCGGATCGTCCGCATGTCCTGACGGCTGAACTCCATCTCGATTCCCTCCGCTGCGGCCTGTTCTTTGGCCTGGTCGAGCAGGAAGGGGGAGAGGTCGTTGGCGGTCACGCCGAGTCCCGCGCGGGCGAAGGCGTGCGCATGGCGGCCAGCGCCGCAGGCGACGTCGAGCACTGAGGGCGCAGGCTGTCGATCCGGATCGATGCCGGTCAGTGCGAGAATCGTCCGCACACAGCGGTCGGCCTCTTCGGCGTCGCGGTGATGATAAACCTTGAGATAGAGGGGATGGTCGAACCACTCTTCAAACCACTCCCGGGCGTTTTCATCCCGGGAATGAGTCAGGTGATCGCTCATGAGGTGAGGTCAGACAAAAAAGCAGGAAAGCTGTGCCGGGATTACTTGCCCTGGCCAGCCATCGCTTTTTTCAGGACGTCGAGCTCGTTCTCGCCGTTGGGAATGCGGACGCTCTTCTCGACGAATTTCCAGGCATTGGTTTTTTCGGACTTCACCGAATAGACCAGCTTCGCCATCTTGAAATCAACTGTGCCCTTTTTCTGCTTGTCACCGAACGTTTGTTTCTTGGCCATAGGTCGTGTATATGAAATGCTTTGGGTTGACGCTGTACAACAAATTCAGCTAAAAAGATACCGAAAGTAAGAAAAATAGCGTTAACAAAAAAGATAAAAGATAGTTGCGGTTTCAGGTGATGCCATAAAACCTCGAATCCCGATCGAAACCGATATCGCCTGTCACCGCATCGTGAGCTGGCCGTTATGGATGATGCCGAGCGCTTTGCCTTTGAGCGTGCGGCCCATGAACGGGGTGTTCCGTGATTTCGAGCCGAAATCGGCCTCGCTGACCGTCCACTCGAGGGCGGGATCGATGATCGCGAGGTTGGCTTTTTGGCCTGGCTGGAAGAGGAGCGTTTCGAGGCCCATGATGCGGCGCGGGTTGTTCGAAAGCAGCTCGATGGCTCGCGACAGGGTGACGACCCCTTTTTCGACCAGTTCGGTAATCGTCAGGCCGAGCGAGGTTTCGAGGCCAATGATGCCGAAGGCCGCCTGGTCGGGCGGGCACTCCTTTTCGTGCCGGGCGTGAGGCGCGTGGTCGGTGGCGATGGCGTCGATGGTGCCGTCCCGCAGCCCCTCGACGAGCGCCGCGCGGTTCTCCTCCGAGGCGAGCGGCGGTTTCATGATGAAGTTGCCCTTTTCGACCGCATCCGCCAGGTCGTGCTCGCTCAAAGTGAAGTGGTGTGGCGTCACTTCGCAGGAGACCTTCAGCCCGGCGGCTTTGGCCTTGCGCACCAGCTCGACCGACGCGGCGGTGCTGATGTGCGCCACGTGGTAGCGCGGCTCGGCTATCGCGCCGTTCAGCTTGTGCTTTTTCAGCCAGGCGACGAGTTGCAGGTCACGGGCGATCATGATCGGCTCAGCCACTTCGGGAATGCCTTTCAGGCCGAGCATGGCCGACACCGCGCCGTCGTTCATGACGCCGCCAGCGGTAAGATGCTTGTCTTCGGCGTGCTGGATCAGGAGCAGGTCGAAGTTGGCCGCGTACTCGATGGCGAGCCGCATGATCTGCGAACTCTGGATGGCCGTGCCGTCGTCCGACACCGCCTTCACGCCGTACGACGCATATTTGCCGTAGGGCGCGAGCGCTTCGCCCTTGCTTTCGGCGGTCATGGCGCCGATCACTTCGAGGTCGATTGGCAATCCGGCGCTGTGGTGGCGGATATAGGCCACGCCGAGCGGGCTGTCGATGACTGGGCAGGTGTTCGGCATGAGCGCCACACCGGTGAACCCGCCAGCTACGGCAGCGGCGGAACCGGTTTCGAGCGTCTCCTTGTACTCCTGGCCCGGCTCGCGGAAGTGGCAGTGCATGTCGAAAAGGCCGGGCGCGAGCACCTTGCCCGCGAGATCGATGACGCGGTCGCCCGGTTGCGCCGGTATCTGCTCATTGCCAGTCGCGACCGCTTCGATGAGGCCGTCGTCGCCGATCTTCATCGAGCCGATGGTATCGAGATTTTCAGCGGGATTCAGGAGTCTTGCGTTCAGAAAAAGAGTGCTCATGGTCGGGGAGTGAATGGTTCAGGAAACAGTCGCCTGGAGCGATACCAATGTCAAAGGCTGCGATTCGCCGCCTCCGGTTTCGAGCGAAACGTCGAGCCGGTCGCCCGGCTGCACGCTGCCGACACCCGCCGGAGTGCCGGTAAAGATCATATCTCCGGCTCGCAGCCCGTAAATATACGACAAATAGTGCACGAGATATGCCGGTGAAAAAGTCATTTTCGAGACCATCGAGTGCTGCTTCATCTCGTCGTTCAGCCGGAGCGAAATGGCGAGCTCCTCCCACGCGCCTGCCGACTCCGGAGCGATGAACTCAGAAACGAGCGCGCTCCGGCGGAACCCCTTGCACTTCAGCCACGGATTTCCCGCTTTTTTCGCTTCGAGCTGCACATCGCGCAACGTCATGTCGAGTCCCGCGGCGTACCCGGCGATGAACGCCGGAGCATCGGCAAGCTCCACGCAGTCGGCATCCGCGCCGACCAGCAGCACCAGTTCGCCTTCGTAATGGAGGCTCGCGCTGACCGGTCGCCCTTCAAACTGCGGAATCGAAGTATTGCCATCCATCGAAAGGGCCGTGCCGGGCTTCATGAAGATGATCGGCTCCTCTTCAGGCGGAGGCGCGGGCTTCTCCGGCTCCCACGAAGCCATCTCTCTGGCGTGATCCGGGTAGTTTTTGCCGACGCAGTAAATCGAACGCGGCGCGGTCGGTTTCGACTGTTCAGAAAACGTTTTCATGCAGTTGACGTGTTTAGATAAACAATGATGTTCAGTCGCAGAGGTGCAAACAGATCTCATGAATGCCCCGAGATTGCAAGCGATACGGGCAAGTCGAGGGATTGTTGATATATTGAGCATGAGGTGATCATCGATGTCATGCCCGATCGATAACAAGATGTTGTTTTGTCGCGGATACGCCGCATGGCGTGAATTTTTGACTCCCGACCAGTCGTTCGCTCTCTGCTTCTGACTGAATTCTGCATCATAGTTAAAATTTTATTCCGACTTCCATGAATAAAAAAGAGCCAAAACCTGACCGGCAAGCCGGAGCCGTCACTCCTCAGGCGAAAACCGCCGAGGCTCTCGAACTGCTGCTCAGATCGGTTCCGGAGTGGAATCGCTACCGCAAAGAGCATCCCGATGAAGCCGTGGAGTTCAACAAGCGGGACTTCAGGGAGCTCGATCTTTCGGGTGCCGATCTGAGCGGCGCGAGCTTCAAGGCGGCCAACTTCAGCGGCGCGAACCTCGGTAAGGTGAGCTTCCGCGACGCGAAGCTGAACGGTGCGAACTTCGCGGGCGCAGATTTGCGGGAGACCGATCTGTCGAACGCCGACATCAGCGGCGCAAATCTGGTACGGGCCGACATCAGCGGGGCGATCCTCGAGGGCGCGATTCTCATCCAGTCACGCCTGAACTGCGCCAACCTCAATGAGTGCGACATGCGCGAGGCGCACCTGAGCTGGGCTGATCTCTCCGGCGTGGCGTTGAGCATGGCCAATGTCGGTGATGCCGATCTGCACGACACAAAACTCGACGAGGCCGATCTTATCGGCGCCGACCTGCACGATGCCGATCTCCACGAAGCCGATCTGCACGAGGCCGATCTCCGTGACGCGAACCTGCATCACGCCAATCTGCACGAGGCCGACCTGAGTGAAGCCGACCTGAGCGAGGCCGATCTGAGCGAGGCCGATCTCAGTGAGGCCAATTTTGGCGAGGCCCGACTTCGCTGGACCAATCTCAAGGGGGCGAATCTGAGCGGCGCGGATTTCAGCATGGCGAATCTGAGCGGCGCGAATCTGACGGGGGCCAATCTCTGCGGCGTTGACTTCACGGGCGCGAACCTCTGCGACGCCAGTCTCGGCGACGCGAATCTCTGCCTGGCCAACTTCAGGGGCGCGGAGCTGAACATGGCCAACCTCGCCGGGGCGGAGACCTTTCATACCAGCTTCATGAATCTCGATCTCCGGAAGGTCAAGGGACTCGAAGCCATCAACCACCGTGGGCCATCGGAAATCAGCATCAGCACCCTGTACCGCTCGCGGGGGCAACTTTCCGACGCTTTCATGCGTGGCTGTGGCGTGCCGGAGGAGATGATCGTTCATGTCCGCGCCATCTCCGGCAATCAGTTCGGTTACCTGTCGTGCATCATCAGCCACAGCACCCGTGACAAGAAATTTGTCGAACGTCTGTACGCCGATTTGCAATCGCAGGGGATCAGGTGCTGGCTTTGCCCGGATACGCTCAAACGCAATCGCTATCTCGAGCAGCATATCGACCGGGCCAATCAGTGCTGCGAAAAGATGCTGGTGATCGTTTCCGAAGCGAGCATGAAGGGGGAGTGGATGAAAAACACGGTGATCAAAGCGGTGCAGCGAGAGTCACGGGAGGGGCAGCGATTGCTCTTTCCGGTCAGCCTGGTCAGGGAGAGCAAGCTCGACGAGTGGGATTTGACCGATCAGGAGAGCGGACGGAATCTTGGCAGGGAGCTGAGGAAAAATTTCATTCCGTCATTTTACGGCTGGGAGCATGACGACGATCTCTATAACAGGGAGTTGAGCCAGCTCGTCGCTGCGCTGAAATCGGTCGAACCTGGTCGGTCATGCCAGCTTTGAAAGCCTCGGCGCTTCAGGCTCTTCTCGAAACACGGAAGCCCTTTACAACGTACTGCGTAAAGGGCTTCGATTTTCACGTTGTCTCGCATACGGTTCCGTCGCCGGATAACCGCATGGGCAGCTTACTGCTTCGGAGTGAGCGCGGTGGTGATGGTCTTGGTCACGCCTTCGACGACCTGCGTTGCCGAACTGATGCTGGTGGTGCAGAGCTGCACGCATGCGTTAGTAACGGGCTGAACGGTGTCGGTAGCGGTTTTGAGGGCGCTGCCTGCCATGTCCACAGCCTGCTGGGCCAGGTCGCCAACTGCGGTGAAGAGATCGCCAAATACGCCGATGTTTCCAGATTCGTTTGCCATAATGGTCAATATTTATGTGTTGAAAAGATAATCGAATATCCGGGATGGACCGCGTCATGAACCTTGTGGAACAGTCGCAGTGCGATTTTACCTCAATGTAATACAATCCTTTCTCATTTCACATAGATGAATGAGGTTGGACGAACGTGGCAGTACCGCGACAGCATACTATGATACAGATGTTTTTGCGTATGGACGGAGCACCGGCAGGAAATGGCTGCGTTCTGCGTTATCGCGTTCAGATTTATTATCTTGCCAGTTTATGGCGTAACTGAACCGTCTGTCGCGCGCTCCTTTTCGGACGGCATGGCAGGCAAGAGCGAGAGGATTGTCCCTGCATGGAATCTGTGATCGAGAGCAAAGCGGAGTCGCGGAAGAGACTGCTCGTCATGCGCCGGGCGATGACGAGGGAGCGGTGGCTTTCGGATAGCGAAAAAATTCAGGCGCACGCCGCATCACTGCCGCAGTTGCGCGAGGCCGCGCGGGTTCACTGCTACGTTTCGATGGAGCATGACCGCGAGGCGCGGACGCTGGAGCTGCTTGAAACGCTCGCGCTCGACGGGAAAGCGGTATATATGCCTTATATTGAAGAGGGAGTCATGCGGGCTGCGGTTTATCATTCCGGCCAGCACTTTCAGGTTTCGCCATCGGCGCCGGCCACCCCCGAGCCGCTCGTGCTGTCGGAGGAGGAGCGGTTCGAGGTGGTTTTCGTGCCGCTCGCGGGCTTCGACCGCAGCGGCGGACGCATCGGCTTTGGAAAGGGGTGGTACGACCGTTTCTTCAGCCGTCTGTCGGCAAGCGGCGTCCGGCCGGTGAAAATCGGCCTGGCATTCAGCTTCCAGGAGCTTCCCTCGGTGCCGTGCGATCCTTGGGACGAGCGGCTTGACATGGTCGTAACAGAAAATGAAATCATCAATTGCCAGCACAACAGCAAATGAGGAACGCGGAAAACGGAACATTGGCCGCAGGCGCGATGGTCGAGCCGGATCTTCGCGATCCGTCGCTCTACGTGAACCGTGAGCTGAGCTGGCTCGATTTCAACCAGCGAGTGCTCGAAGAGGCGCTCGATTCCGCCGCGCATCCTTTGCTGGAGCGCGTCAAGTTCATCTCGATCTTCAGCTCCAACCTCGACGAGTTTTTCATGATCCGCGTGGCGGGTCTCGACGACCAGTGCGCCGCGGGCATCAACGAACGCTCGGTCGATGGCCTCACGCCTGTCGAGATGGTCGAGCGGATCCGCGAGATCATCATCGGCCAGCTCCGTCAGCGCAACGCCTGTTTCTTCGATGAAATCATTCCGGCGCTCAAAAGAAAAGGGATCGAATTCGTCAGCGTCTCGTCGCTTTCGGAGCAGCAGCAGCACCTTCTCCAGAACTATTTCAGAAAGGAGATTTTTCCGGTTCTGACGCCGCTCGCCTTCGATACGGGCCACCCGTTTCCCTTCATGTCCAACCTTTCGCTGAACCTGGCCATCGAACTCGAAGACGAAGAGAGCGGTTCGATCAGGTTCGCGCGCGTCAAGGTGCCGGGCATCCTGTCGAGAATCATTCGCCTCGACCAGATCGAGGGCCTCGGCTTCGAAGACGGACGGATACGCCTGTTGTGGCTCGAAGAGCTTGTCGAGCACAACCTCGATCAGCTCTTTCCGAGGATGCGTATCCTGCAGTGCCACCCCTTCAGGATCATCCGCGACGCGGACATCGAGATCGAGGAGGACGAGGCTGGTGACTTGCTCGAAAGCATCGAGCAGGGCGTGCGCTCGCGCCGCTACGGCAAGGTCATCCGGCTCGATATCAATCCGGACATGCCACCCTCCATCAGGAACCTCCTGGTCAAGAATCTGGAGACCTGGGAGCGGAATGTCTACGAGATCGACGGCGTGCTCGGCATGAGCGCCTTGATGGAGCTGCTCGGCATCGACCGGCCCGATCTGAAGGACGAACCCTTCGTGCCGAACAATCCGCTCGACGGCAAGCACGCTACCAACATGTTCGCCGAAGTGCGTTCCGGCGATGTGCTGCTGCACCATCCGTACGACTCGTTCAATCCGGTGGTCGAACTCATCTGGCAGGCGGCGCGCGATCCCGACGTGCTCTCCATCAAGCAGACGCTCTACCGCGTCGGCAGCAACTCGCCGGTGGTCAAGGCGCTGATGTTCGCCGCCGAGCAGCGCAAGCAGGTGGCGGTGCTGGTCGAACTCAAGGCGCGGTTCGACGAGGAGAACAACATCATCTGGGCGCGAGCGCTCGAAGATGCCGGTGCGCATGTGGTCTACGGCCTGCCCGGCCTCAAGACGCACGCCAAGCTGACCATGATCGTGCGGCGCGAGCAGGATGGCCTTCGCCACTATCTGCATCTCGGCACCGGCAACTACAATACCGTGACGGCGAGGATTTATACCGACTACAGCTATCTGACCACCAGTCCCGAGCTTGCCGACGATGTCACCGAGCTGTTCAACTCCCTGACCGGCTACTCGAAGCATCGCCACTACCGCTCGCTGATCGTGTCGCCGCTGAACACCCGGAAGTGGGTGATGGAGATGATCCGCAGCGAAATCGAGCACCAGAGGCGTGACGGAAGCGGACGGATCGTCATGAAGATCAACGCCCTCGTCGATGAGGAGATCATCCGGGCGCTCTATCGCGCCTCGATGGCCGGAGTGACAATCGACCTGGTCGTCCGGGGCATCTGTTGCCTCAGGCCGGGAGTGCCGGGTATCAGCGAGAACATCCGCGTCATCAGCGTGATCGGTCGTTTTCTCGAACACAGCCGTGTCTACTGGTTCAACAATGGCGGTCATGCTCGGCTTTTCCTCGGCAGCGCGGATATCATGCCTCGCAACCTCGACAAGCGGGTCGAGACGATCTTTCCCGTCATCGATCATCGCCTGGTCGAATCGGTGAAGTCCGATCTCGAACTGATCCTCGGCGACAATCGCAAGGCCTGGGAGATGCAGCCGGATGGAACGTATCTTAAAAAGCGGAACGGACGCCCGGCGACCGACAGCCAGCGGCTGTTCATGCGGCGCTCTCTCCGGAGGAAAAAAAACATCAAAACAAAGGTTAACGGATTATGAAGATTGCAGTTGGAAGCGATCACGCAGGGGTTGAGCTGAAAAAATTCGTGCTCTCGTGGCTTGAAAGGCACGGCTACGATTTCGAGGATATGGGGCCATACTCCACGGATTCGGTCGATTATCCCGATTATGGCCACAAGGTGGCCGAAGCGGTCGCCAAAGGCGCCTTCGACCAGGGAATCCTGATGTGCGGCACCGGGATCGGTATCTCCATCGCTGCAAACAAGGTGAAGGGGATTCGCGCGGCCAACGTGTGCGGCCCCGAATACGCGGCGCTGGCGCGTCAGCACAACGACGCCAACGTGCTCGCTTTCGGCGCGCGTTTCAACGACGAGGCGAGCGCCGCGAAGATTCTCGAAAGCTGGTTCGCCGCCGAATTCGAAGGCGGACGCCATCAGCGCCGCATCGACAAAATCGAGTACTGCTGCTGAATGGCCGTGACCCTCTCACATCTGGTCGAGGCGGACTTTCCGGTCTTCACTCTCGGCAGCTCGACAGCCAAAGCGGTGCGGAGAATCGCCGGGGCGGGATGCGTCTGCGCACCGGTGCTCGATGGCGAGCGTTTCGCCGGGATGCTCTTCCTTTCCGATCTTCTCGGGGGCCGGAAGGGGTGGCCGACAGCCAGGGAGAAACTCGGCGAGGAGCTGCTCGAAACGGTCAGGGTGTACCGCCCGGACGAGCAGCTTTTCGACAACCTCATCTCCGTGGCGGCATCGAAGTGCGGCGTCGTGCCGCTTGCCGACGCGGAGGGGCGTTACGCCGGGGTGGTTTCGAGCAAGCGAATCCTTGGATTCCTTGCCGAACGCATTCATTCGGGAGAGGGGGGGGCGACCCTCGAAATTGAGGTGCCGCCAACCGGCGCGAAGCTCTCTGAAATCATCGAGACCATCGAAAAGAACGACGCCTCGATCCTCAGCTTCACGTCATGGCCAAGCGGCGTGGCGGGCGGAGGAAGAATCATCTTTTTCAGGGTCGCCAGCCACGATTTTTTCCGCCTCGTACGGAACATGGAGAATTACGGATATATTATCCGCTACCACTCCATCTTTCCCGACGCGGGTTACGACGAGCTTCGTGAAAAGGCGCTTGAATTCATCCACTACATGGATATGTAAATGCCGGTTGCATGACGACTGGCGATAACGAAAAATACGGTTTATGAAGGATGAGGATTTCAGTACCCTCGCAGCCAGGGTTCGGGAGGCTGCAAGCAGGATCTATCCGGAAGTAGCGGCGCTGCGGCGTCATCTGCACCAGCATCCCGAGCTTTCTTACCAGGAGTTCAAGACGACAGCATTCATCAAAGAGTATCTCGCCGGGCTTGGCATCGAAACTGAGCCACCGCTCATGGAGACCGGCGTCATCGCGCTTTTGCGTGGCGAGGGCGCGTCGTCCGGCGAGCCGCGCACGGTGGCGTTGCGTGCCGACATCGACGCCCTGCCGCTTCAGGAGGAGAATAGTCACGACTTCTGCTCGACGGTCGAGCGCTGCATGCACGCCTGCGGGCACGACATGCACACGGCGATGCTGCTCGGCGCGGCCACCGTGCTGAACGGCATGAAGGATGCCTTGAAGGGCGATGTGCTGCTGATTTTCCAGCCAGCCGAAGAGAAAGCGCCCGGCGGAGCAAAACCGCTGATCGAAGCGGGATTGCTGAACAAGTACAGGCCTGCGGCGATTTTTGCGCAGCACTGCTTTCCGAGCGTCAAGAGCGGCAGCATCGCCATGTGCAAGGGGAGCTTCATGGCCGCCGCCGACGAACTCTACATCACGATTCACGGCCAGGGCGGCCACGCCTCCGCGCCGCACAAGACGCGCGATCCGATTCTCGCCTCGGCGCACATCATCACGGCGTTGCAGCATCTGGTCAGCCGCGTCGCCCCGCCGCACGAATCGGCAGTGCTCTCCATCGCCTCGATCAACGGCGGCCACGCCACCAACGTCATTCCCGGCAAGGTGACGATGATGGGCACGATGCGCACCATGAACGAAGAGCTTCGCGCGCTCCTGCACGAGAAGTTCGACAGGACGGTCAAACAGGTTGCCGCGGCGTTCTATTGCGAAGCCGAGGTCGAGATCAGGAGCGGCTATCCCGTTTTGTACAACGATCCCGACATGACCGATATTGCCTGGGAGGCGGGCAAGGAGTATCTCGGCGACGAGAACGTACACCAGTCCGAGAAGCTCATGACTGCCGAGGATTTCGCCTACTACCTGCGTGAGTGCCCCGGCAGCTTCTGGCAACTCGGCACCGGCCTCGACGCTTCCGCGCCGGGCAACCTGTTGCACTCGCCAACCTTCGACCCCGACGAGCACTCGCTCGAAACGGGCATGGGCATGATGAGCTATCTGGCGCTGCGGTTTCTGGCGGGGGGAAGAGAATTATGAATGTTGAATGCTGAATTGTGAATTGATGTGGACGGAAGAGGAAAAAGAGAGAGGCTGGCCTGGGTGAACCGGGACAGCCTCTTTTGAATTTGCAGGTGGGAAGGTCGCTTTACGCCTTGCCGTTGGAGCCGAGCACGTTGACGATCTTGTGCATGTAGAGCTGCTTGAGTGCGTCGCGGGCGGGGCCGAGGTACTTGCGCGGGTCGAACTCCTCCGGCTTCTCGTCGAGCACTTTGCGTATGGCGGCGGTCATGGCGAGGCGGCCGTCCGAGTCGATGTTGATCTTGCAGACTGCCGAGCGTGCGGCTTCGCGAAGCTGATCTTCGCCAATGCCGACGGCGTCCTTGAGCTTGCCGCCGTGGGCGTTGATCATCGCCACCAGCTCCTGCGGAACGGACGAAGCACCGTGCAGCACGATCGGGAAGCCGGGAATGCGCTTTTCGATCTCCGCGAGAATGTCGAGGCGGATGAGGTGTTCTTCGCCCGGTTTGAACTTGAAGGCGCCGTGCGAGGTGCCAATGGCGATGGCGAGGCTGTCCACGCCGGTCTTGCCGACGAAATCCTCGACCTGGTCAGGCTCGGTGTAGGTGTGCGTCGCGGCATGAACCTCGTCTTCGATGCCTGCCAGCACGCCCAGCTCGCCCTCGACGGTCACGTCATGCTGGTGCGCGAATTCAACAACCTTCCGGGTTAGTGCCACATTGTCCTCATAGCTCAGGTGCGAACCGTCGATCATGACCGACGAGAAGCCGGTTTCGATGCAATCCTTGCACAGCTCGAAGCTGTCGCCGTGGTCGAGGTGCAGCACGATCGGAATCTCTTTGCCGAGTTCAGCGGCGTATTCCACCGCGCCAGCGGCGAGGTGACGTAACAGCGTCTGGTTGGCGTAGCTGCGAGCGCCTTTGGAAACCTGAAGGATGACCGGCGAGGCGGTCTCGACGCAAGCCATGATGATCGCCTGCAACTGTTCGAGATTGTTGAAGTTATACGCTGGAATGGCGTATCCGCCGGTGACGGCTTTGGCGAAAAGTTCACGGCTGTTGACGAGTCCCAGCTCCTTATAACCGGTGATTTTCTTCATAGAGTGCTCTCAATTTTGATTTTATGGTTTTCAGTGTCGAAGGGTTGATTTCTGCAAGAATTTAATGTTTGCGCAGAAACCTGTTATGCAGATACTAAGTTTTTGTAATATAATACAACGAATCGGGAATCGGTTGAACTGTGACCAACCTGGTTTGGATTGAATTCACCAAAGCTTCATAAGCAGTTTATGAAAAAGATACGCAAGGCTCTCTATCCATTTCTGTTTTTTCTGCTGATTTTCGCGTTTTCGTGGGATCACTCGCTGGCCGTCGCCACCAGGGCTGCTTCCAGCCCAACGCTCCTGAAGCCCACTCCGAACCAGGAGGAGGCTGCCAGATACATCGCCCAGTACCTGCTTCAGAACCATTACCGCAAGGTACCGGTCAACGACTCGCTCGCCCAGCAGATTTTCAACCGTTACCTCGACAATCTCGACAACAACCGCAGCTACTTCACGGCTCCCGAGGTCGAAAAGCTCAGGCAGGAGGTTGGCGTTCATCTTGACGACGATTTCGTTTCCGGCAATCCGGCGAGAGGGTTCGCCATCTACAATCAGTTTCTGAAGCGGGCCAGGGAGAAGATGACGTACATGAAAGGCATGCTTCAAACGGCGAAATTCGATTTCTCCGCGCCGGAAACTCTCGAACTCGAACGCAGCAAGAGCGCTCCCTGGCCTGCCGATCAGGCGGCCCTGCGCGAGCTGTGGCGCAAGGAGCTGAAGTATCAGTACCTGAGTTTGAAGTATTCGGGCGAAAAGGGAAAAAATTTCAAGACCGAACTCCTGAAAAGTTTCGATAACCGCATCAAAATCTTCAACCAGCAAAAGCCGGAAGATGCTTTTCAGGCGTATATGTTAGCTATCACCTCTTCGTTTGATCCGCATACTGATTATTTCTCGCCGGATGAGTTCGAAAACTTCCAGATCGACATGAGCCGATCGCTCGAAGGCATCGGCGCGAAGTTGCAGATGGAGAACGAGTACACCGTGGTGAACGAAATCATTCCGGGCGGTCCGGCATTTAAAAGCAATCGCCTGAAGAAGGGTGACAAGATCGTTGGTGTCGGCCAGGGCAACAATGGCGAAATTGTCGATGTGATCGGATGGCGCATCAATGACGTGGTCAAGAAGATCAGAGGGCCGAAAGGCACGGTCGTCAGGCTCAAGGTGTTGCCGGCCAGCCAGGCAGGCAAGGGTCCGGCAAGGATCATCCGTCTGGTGAGAGCCACGGTTGACTTGCAGGAACAGGCCGCGCAGAAAAAGATCATCTACGAAAAAGGCCATAAAATCGGAGTCATCGTTCTGCCTTCTTTCTATCTCGACTTTGAAGGCGAGCGGCAGCAAAAGCAGAACTACGCGAGCACCACGAAGGATGTGACCAGAATCATCAAGGAGCTCAAGCGGGAGAATGTGGAGGGGATCATCGTCGATCTGAGGGAGAACGGCGGCGGCTCGCTCGAAGAGGCGGTCAACGTCACCGGCCTCTTCACCGGCATGGGGCCGGTCGTGCAGGTCAGCAACGCCCTTGGTGGCAAGATGGTGCTGAAGGACGAGAATTACCCGATGCTCTACAGCGGCCCGCTCGTGGTGCTGGTAAACCGCTACAGCGCATCGGCCTCGGAGATTTTCGCGGCGGCGATTCAGGATTACGGCCGCGGCCTGGTCGTGGGCGACAGAACCTTCGGCAAGGGCACCGTGCAGAGCATCGTCAATATCCAGAGGCCGTTCAGCATGTTCATGAAGCAGAGCGATCTCGGCCAGCTCAAACTGACCATCGCCAAATTCTACCGCATCTCCGGCGGCAGCACCCAGCATATCGGCGTCCTGCCGGATATCGTACTGCCATCGCTGATCGATCCGGAGGTGGTTGGCGAGGATACCTACAAGAGCAGCCTGCCGTGGACGACGGTTTCCAGGACTCCCTATCTTCCTTCCGGAACGGTCAGCCGCGAAGAGATCGCGTCGTTGAAAAAGCAGTTCGCCAGCCAGTCCGCAAAGGACAAGCTTTACCAGTCCTATCTTGCCGATCTGGCGACCCTGAACCGCATCCGCCAGCGCAAGAGCGTTCTGCTTCAGGAGAAGGGCTTCGAGGCGGATAACAAGACCCTGAAAGAGATTCAGGAGCGCTGGGGAGACGCGAATGTCGATACTGGCAAAAAGAAGAAAACCGACTTCATTCTCCAGCAAGCATCCGGCGTGCTCAATGACCTCGTGGCGCTCAAGGCGCGCCCCGCAATTCCCGCCGTCGCTCCGGCACCGAGACCTGCGGTAAGGCAAGTGGTTCCGGTGAGGTAAAGCGGAGTTACAACGCAATGAAAAAAGGCGCTCGAACGGGGCGCCTTTTTTTGTGGGGGAAGTGGACTATGTGGACAGCCTGGACGAGGTGGACAGGATTGGAAACTGGCTGGGGCGGTTTTTATGCCAGGCCGGTTTCGGAAAACCGGGAACTTCGCAAGGGCAGCCGCGAGGGCTGCCCCTACAAGAGATTGTTCGTTAACGCGCTGCTTTTGCTCTCGCGATCTGCTCTTCGACCGACTTGAACGAGCAGCTTCCGGCGGTTTTCTTCGAGTTGACGCTGGCGTCCGGTTTGAGGTCGTCGTAGATGCCTTCGTCGAACGCTTCGGAGAAGGTGCGGTACTCGTCGAGCGAGATCGTTGGCAGGGTTTTGCCCTCGGCGATGGCGTAGGCCACGATCTTGCCGGTGATGCGGTGGGCGTCGCGGAAGGGAATCTGCTTTTTCACGAGGTACTCGGCGATTTCGGTGGCGAGGCTCAAGTCCTCGGCGGTCAGGCGGGCGAGGCGCTCCTCGTTCAGCCAGGTTTTCTCGATCATCCGGCGGAAGACCGAGAGGCTCGATGCGGTGGTTTCGGCGGTGTCGAAGAGCGGCGGCTTGTCCTCCTGCATGTCGCGGTTGTAGGAGAGCGGCAACCCCTTCATGATCGTCAACAGGTTCATCAGGTTGCCGTAGACGCGCCCCGTCTTGCCGCGCACCAGCTCGGCGATGTCGGCGTTCTTCTTCTGAGGCATGATTGACGAACCGGTCGCGAAAGCGTCGCTGATCGAGAGGTAGTTGAACTCCGCCGAGCTCCAGAGAATCACATCCTCCGAGAAGCGCGACAGGTGCATCATGATCATCGAGCAGGCCGAGACGAACTCGATCACGAGATCCCGGTCGCTCACCGCATCGATGCTGTTGGTGAAGACACCGTCGAACTCCAGCAGCTCCGCCGAGCGCACCGGATCGAGCGGCAGGGTGCTGCCCGCGAAAGCCGCCGAGCCGAGAGGCGAGACGTTCGCCCGCTTGCGAAGGTCGGCGAGCCGCTCGCGGTCGCGCCCGAACATCGAGTGCCACGCCATGTAGTAGTGGCCCGCGGAGATCGGCTGGGCGCGCTGAAGGTGCGTATAGCCGAACATGATGGTGTGCTTGTACTGCTCCGCCTTGTCGAGCAGCGTCAACTGCATCGCCTTGAGCAGCTCGCCGATGCGGTCGATGTTGCGACGCAGGTAGAGGCGCGTGTCGGTCGCCACCTGGTCGTTGCGGCTGCGCCCGGAGTGCAGTTTGCCCGCCGCCGGGCCGATCAGCTCCTTCAGCCGGTTCTCGATCACCGTATGAATATCCTCATCCTCCCACACCGGCACCAGAGCGCCAGACTCGATCTCCTTCTCGACCGCCTTCAGCCCGGCGACAATCTGCTCCGACTCCGCCGCCGAAATGATTCCCTGCTCGCCAAGCATGGTCGCATGGGCGACAGAGCCTTGAATATCCTCGCTATAGAGCAGCCCGTCCACATGCACCGACGAGGAGAACTTCAGCGCCTCCCGGTCAAACGGTTCCGAAAAACGGCTCTGCCACAAGAGTTCTTTCTGGTTGGACTGATCGGACATGGTAACGTAACGCTATGAGATTGGCGGGGAAGAAGCCCCGTGAAAATGGTTTCGGGAAGATAAGGAACATAATTGATAATGGATAATTGACAATTGAGAATGGGGGAGAGGGTGGGAGCGCCGTGCCGGGGTTGTGTTTTGTAGGGGCGGCTCTTGTGGCTGCCCATCGGCGACGATCTCTCAATCGTAGGGGCGCATGGCGTACGCCAGTGTTGGCATTTCTTTGTAGGGGCAGGCCTCGCGCCTGCCTTCTTTGGTAGACAATGTGGACGCGACGGACTGTGTGGACAAGATCACTGACGATTTTTTCAGGGAATGTGCACGTAAAGAACTTTACAAAGCAAAGCGCCTGTATCTTTCAAAACCAATCTGTTGTTTAGCCATGCGAGAAAAAGAGCGTATTGGCTATATTGCATCTGGTATTTCCAAAACCCGCAACTATGCCGCCCATGAACCACGTTCCGCCGCTTCGCTTGACGTCCGATGGGGCGCAACTGCTTGCAAACAGAGAGCTTCTGCGCCTCTCGGCGGAGCTTTCGGAGGTCTATGCGAGCAAAGAGAAACTTGTCACCGACGAGTTTTTGCAGTTCATCGGCGCGATGCTCTGGCAATCGCTCGGTGCCGGTGAGGCGTTCGCTGAAGCGAAGCGCAACGCGGGGCAGGGGATTCTTCGGGTGGAGGCTGTGGTGATCCTTGCGATAGAGGTGAACCGGTATCGGCAGACTTCGGAGTGAAGGGGAAGGGAAAACAAAAAATGCCATGACACAAAAACTGAGAATACAGCGGGTTACTCCGGAAGAATTACCGAAGGTACTCGAATCGCTTGATGTTGAACGGACAACACACTTGGCGCTGATTGGGCCAGAAAAATACAAATGGCTTCCAAGCTCTCCTGAAGACTGGCCTCAAGAAATGCAAGGTCATGACATATTTCAACTAACGGACGAGTTGGTTAGGTTACCTGACGAATTATTGCAATTTGACAAACTGCAATCCCTCATAGGATGGTCAATTGGTATACATGATCCAGAAATTCGAGCCATTGCTAAAAACCTTGGTCAACTCACCTCTCTCAATCTTAGCGGCAACAACATCGGTGATCGGGGAGTACAG
>CAYZCF010000006.1:0-9124 GCA_964476855.1 uncultured Chlorobiaceae bacterium | reverse complement strand
ATTGCAAAGCACCTCTGCCATCTCAGATCGCTTTGCCTCAGCGTCAACAGAATTGGCGGTGCTGGCGCTCAAACGATTGCCGAGAATCTTGGTCAGCTCACCTCACTTAATCTTGGAGGTAATAAAATCGGCGATGCTGGCGCTTGGTTTATTGCTAAGAACCTCCATCACCTCGCATACCTCAAACTTGCTGGCAACGGAATTGGCAATGCCGGAACTCAGGTTATTGCTGAGAATCTCGGTCGGCTCACCTCACTCAATCTTGGAGGCAATAAAATCGGCGATGCTGGCGCTTGGTTTATTGCTGAGCACATTAGTCAACTCACTCTGCTTGATCTCTGGAACAACCAAGTTGGCAATGTTGGCGCTATGGCCATCGCCGAGCATCTCAGCCAACTCACTTCGCTTGAACTAGCTGACAACCGGATCAGTGAAGCTGGTGCCTTGCACATCGCTGAACATTTAAACAAGCTTATCTCACTTGATCTTGGCGGCAACTGGGTTGGCAACGTTGGCGCTCAAGCTATCGCTGAGCATCTTAGTTCCCTTACATCACTCGGTCTAAGAAACAATCGGGTTAGTGACGTTGGAGCTCAAACCATTGCCAAGAATCTCGACCAGCTTACCTTTCTTGATTTATGGAAAAATCAAATTAGTAACGCTGGTACACAATCCATTGCTGAGCACCTTAATCAGTTAACTTGGCTCAATCTTAATGGCAATTGGATTAGTTATGCTGGTGTACAAGCAATCGCCGAACACCTCAGTCAACTTACCTCGCTCCATCTTGGCCGCAATAAAATTGGTGATGCTGGCGTAAAGGCTATCGCTGAGCATCTTTATCAGCTTTGCTCACTAGATCTGAGCTATAACAAAAAAATAAAAGACATTACTCCGCTAGCATCACTTTCTCTGCATAAACTGAACCTTGCAAAAACTGCGGTAACAGACCTGTCGCCATTTAAATCAATAATATTTTCTGGAATGCCTGTCAAATGGTCTGATTCACCGTGGGAAAGTTCCGGCATCGTTGTACAAGACTGTCCTTTGAAGCATCCTCCAGCGGAAATCGTTAAGCAAGGCCCTGATGCAGTTCTTAACTATTTCCGTGAAATTGAAGCTCAAGGCTCGGATCGGCTGTTCGAGGCAAAAATGCTGATCGTAGGAGAGGGGGGAGCTGGAAAAACCAGCCTGCTTCGCCGCATGTTCCAGCCGGAGATGGATTTGCCAGAAGAAGAGGAAACCACTCGTGGCATCGATATTTACAGCCATGAGTTTCCCATCGATCGCAAGCGCACGTTCCGGCTCAATGCCTGGGATTTCGGTGGCCAGCAGATTTACCATGCTACGCACCAGTTTTTTCTGACGAGGCGTTCGTTATATGTACTGGTCGATGACACGCGCACCGACGCCAAGTCTATTCATGACGAAGGGTTCAAGTTCTGGCTTGAGGTGGTCGAAACATTGAGTGAGGGAAGTCCGCTATTGATTTTCCAGAATGAGAAGGGGGGACGGAGTAAAAAGGTAGATGAACCGGGAATCAAAGGTCGGTTTACCAACGTCAAAGAATTTTATCGAGGAAATCTGGAGCATTCGGGATCGGCAGACAACCTGCGCAAGGCGGTAGAGCATTTCGCGCAGCAGTTGCCACATATCGGTGAAGATGTTCCTGCCAAATGGGTCGTCATTCGCGAGGAGTTGGAAACGTTGGCTCAGTCCTGTCCATACATCTCACTCGAAAAGTACTTTGCCGTTTATTCAAAGCACCTCGAATTTGATCGCAAAAAAGCGCTGCTCCTGAGCCAGTATTTTCACGACCTTGGTGTTTTCCTGCACTTTCAGTCATATCCGGAACTTCGGCGAACCGTGTTCCTGCAAAACAAATGGGTGACGGATGCGGTGTTCCGTATTCTTGACGATGAAGAGGTCAAAGCCAATCGAGGCCGGTTCACGGTGAGCGATTGCGACCGGCTGTGGGCCGACAAGGGCTATGCGAGCAAGGATGTAGAGCTGCGCGCGTTGATGGAGCGCTTTGAGCTGGCCTACCGGTTGCCCGACATGCACGAAGAGAGCTGGCTGGTTCCGCAACACCTGTCGCCCTCAAAACCGCCGGAACTCGGTGAATGGGCGAAAACCGGCGATCTGGTGCTGACCTACCACTACGAATTCCTGCCCCGCGGCCTCGTTAGCCGCCTGATGGTGCGTATGCACCGCTTCGTCAAACAACCCGATCTCTGCTGGTCGCACGGAGCGCTCTTCGAGCACGGCAAAACGCAGGTGCTCGTCGAAACAGGCACACGAGGTAACGAAATCGCGCTCCGCAGCCGAGGCCCGGAACAGAAAGCGCTCCTGAGTGTCATCGCCAGCGACCTCGACGCTCTGAACGACAGCTTCCGAGGTCTAAAAAACAAAGTCAGCAAACTCGTGCCCTGCATCTGCAAAACATGCAAAGGCCTGAAAGAACCAGCCATGTTCGAGCAGAAAGAGCTGATCGACCGCAAAAATCGCGGTAAACTAACCATCGAATGCCCCAAACCTCCAGAATACTACGACGTCAGCGTGATTGAACTGCTTGAGGGAATGGATTTGAATCTGTGGCTGGAGAAGGCTCGGCAAAAGTTATTGCCGCAAACCAAAGACGAAGGCTTTGCCATCGCAGTCTCTTTTCCCGGTGAGCATCGGCCATTCGTTCTCGAAATCGTCGAGCATCTTGCGAATGAACTCGGACGTGAGCGTATCTTTTACGACGAGTGGTACGAAGCCCGGTTGCTCGGCAGCGGCGGCGACATCAAGCTTCAAGAGTGCTACAAACAGGCCAAACTCGTCGTCCCGTTTTTCTCCGAACACTACTCAAAACCGTGGTGTTCGATGGAGTGGGAAACGATCCGAGGCATTCTTCTCAATCGCCGACAGGACGATGCAGTCATCCCGATTCATCTTGATGAGACAGAAGTTCCAGGTTGGTCAGCGGTAAACTTCGGAATAAAGCCCAAAGGGCGTTCTGCGGAAGAAATTGCGAAACTGATTCTTGAAGCTTATCGTATTCGGCAGTGAATCAGTTCAACAAACTCCACGACAACGGGCGATTGTAAATGTCATGCGCGTCGCCGGAAACGACGCGCCGAAAACGGTGACGTTGTATGTGCTGCCGGAAGTTTTGGAGACGAACGAGCGGGTTGTGTAGAGGAGCACGTTATGCGTATGTACGAAGAAAGCTGTTGGTGAAGTGTGTGGACGACGTGCTTTTGCAAGGGGCATAAAAAAAGCAGGCGGCGGAAATCCGTGCCTGCTTTTTTTGTTGTGCGGGGAAAGGGTAAACACGGGAGCCTACCCCTACGAAAGAATCGCCGTGTAGGGGCAGCCGCAAGGGACTGCCCCTACAAAACCATGTTCAACTGACAATTATCAATTGTCCATTACCCCTTGTTCACCTCGTGGAAGGTCTTAAGTCCCAAGCCGTAGATTTTGATGAAACCTTCGGCGGATTTGTGGTCGAAGGTGTCGGCTTCGGTGTAGGTGGCCAGCGCTTCGTTGTAGAGCGAGTTGGGCGAGGTGCGGCCAAGCAGGGTCACGTTGCCTTTGTAGAGCTTGAGCCTGACCATGCCGGTGACCGGCTTCTGCGTTTCGTCCACGAAGGCGTCGAGGGCTTTGCGCATCGGCGAGAACCAGGTGCCGTTGTAGATGATGTTGGCGTAGTCCTGGCTGATGTTCTTCTTGTACTGGAACACCGATTTTTCGAGCGTGAGCCTTTCGAGCTCGCGGTGAGCGAAGTGCAGGATGGTGGCCGCCGGAGCTTCATAAATCTCGCGTGACTTGATGCCGACCACGCGGTTTTCAATCATGTCGAGCCTGCCGACGCCGTTCTTCGCGCCGAGTTCGTTGAGCTTGACGATGAGATCGAGTCCCTCCATCATCTGGCCGTCGAGCGCCACGGGCACGCCCTGCACGAACTCAATATCGACGACGGTCGGTTCGTCGGGAGCCTTTTCGGGGGCCGTGGTGATCTGGTAGGCGTCCGCCGGGGGCGCGACCATCGGGTCTTCGAGCACGCCGCACTCGATGCTGATGCCCCAGATGTTCTCGTCAATCGAGTAGGGGTTCTTCTTGGTGGCCGAGACCGGGATGTTGTGCTCCATCGCGTAGGCGATCTCCTGTTCGCGCGAGGTGAACTCCCAGATGCGCAGCGGGGCGATCACGCTCATCTGCGGGGCGAGAGCGGCAAAGGTCACTTCGAAGCGCACTTGGTCGTTGCCCTTGCCGGTGCAGCCGTGGGTGAGCATGGTGCAGCCCTCGGCGAGTGCCACATCGACCAGCGCCTTGGCGAGCAGCGGACGGCCAAGCGCCGTGGCGAGCGGGTACACATCCTCGTAGAGCGCGCCAGCTTTCAGCGCTCTCCAGATATACTCTTCGACGAACGTTTTGCGCAGATCGACGAAGTGGAACGACTTCGCGCCGGTGGCGATGGCTTTGGGTTCGAGGTTGTCGATCTCCATTTTCTGGCCGAGGTTGCCCGTGACGGCCACGATTTCAGCCCCTTCATACTTGTCCTTCAGCCACTTGATCATGACTGACGTGTCGAGACCGCCGGAGTAGGCGACCGCAATTTTTTCCTTGCTCATGCTTCGATACAGGTTTTCATGGTTGTGAGAGAGTTCTCTGAATATAGCTCTTGATGGACGAAATTTTCTTGATAGTGGCCGGAATGACCAGCACCGTGTCGTCTCCGGCGATGGTGCCGAGAATGTCGTCGTTGGTGAGGCGGTCGAGGAACGAGCCGACGCCATGCGCCCGGCCCGGCAGGGTGCGGACGATGATCGAGGTTTCGTTCGACGCCACCGAGAGCACCTCCATGCCGACCAGCCCCTTGATGATGTCCACCTGCGGCTCTTCGGGCACGGCGAGCCGATAGCCGCCCTCCGCCGTGCGGTGCCGGACGACTCCCATCTCGGCAAAGTCGCGCGAAAGGGTCGCCTGCGCGGCCACGATACCCTCCTTTTCGAGCAGTCCAAGCAGCTCCTGCTGGCCCGAGACCTCGTGGTTTTCGATCAGCTCCCTGATCTTTTTCTGCCTGCCGGCCTTGTTCATTGTACTGTCTTGTCAATGGTAAACAGTCCTGAATCCGCTGTCATTGCGAGGAGCATCGCGACGCGGCAATCCATGCTGAATTGGCCAAGGTCGTAAAGATGGATCGCCACGTCCCGCTGTCGGGACTCGCGATGACGAATTGCCGTGATTACTTGATACTCCATGACCAACTTCAGGCTTTCAGGCGATTGGCGGCCCGGTTCAGGCGGTGCGTCAGGTGGAACTTGCGGTAGACGTCGTGGTTCATCAGCTTCACCATGAGCGCCTTCTGCACGTGCAGGCGGTTTTCGGCTTCGTCGATGATGATCGACTGCGGGCCGTCCATCACCTCGGCGCTGATCTCCTGGCCGCGATGCGCGGGCATACAGTGCATCACCACCGCCGACGGTTTGGCTTCGGCGAGCATCTTCGCGTTGATCTGGAACGGCGCGAACGCCTTCAGCCGCTCGGCCATCTCCTCCTCCTGGCCCATGCTGGTCCAGACGTCGGTGTAAAGCACGTCGGCGTTCCGGGCGGCCTCCATCGGATCGTGCAGAATCTCGATGGTGCCTTTGGCGTTGCTCCGCGCCTGCTTGAGCAGCTTCTCGTCCGGCAGGTATCCCTCCGGGCAGGCGAGCACAAAGTGGAACGGCAGGATGCCGGCCAGTTCGATCCACGAGTTCGCCACGTTGTTGCCATCGCCGACGAAGACCACCTTGATGTCGTCGCGCCACAGCCCCTTTTCATAGAGCGTGAAGGCGTCGGCCAGAATCTGGCACGGGTGCGACAGGTCGGTCAGCGCGTTGATGACCGGAATGTCCGCATGAGCTGCAAGCGTCTCGATGATCTCGTGCTCGTGCAGGCGGGCGACAATCGCGTCGTTGTAGCGCGAGAGCAGGCGGGCGATGTCCTCGACAGACTCACGTTCGCCGACGCCGATCGACTTGCCTTCGAGGCTGATGGCGTGGCCGCCAAGCTCATAGACGCCGAGTTCGAAGGAGACGCGCGTGCGGAGCGAGGGTTTGTTGAAGATCATGGCCACGGTCTTGTGACGGATCGGGCGGAACTCGTCGCTGTTCCGGTTCGCCTGGCGCTGCTGCTTGATGTAGAGCGAGTAGTCGAACAGCTCGATGATCTTGGCCGCATCGAGGCCGGTGAATCCGAGAAAGTCGCGTTTTTTCGATCCGTTTGTTTTATCCTGGCTCATGAGGCTGCTCCTTCAGCGGTTGGTTCGTTTTCGATTTCGTTGACAAACTGCGTGCCGACGCCTTCATGCGTGAAGACTTCGAGCAGCAGCGAATGGGTGATCTGGCCATCGACGAGATGCACCTTGCCGACGCCGCCGTCGAGCGTCTTGTAGGCCGAGACGACTTTTGGAATCATGCCGCCGGTGATGATCCCTTTTTCGATGAACTCCGCCGCGTCGGCTTTGCAGATCGTCTTGAGGATGCGGTTGCCGACGCGCACCCCCTCCACGTCGCTGACGTAGATGAGCTTCTCGGCCTTGAGCGCCACGGCGATGGCTGCCGCCGCGTCGTCGGCGTTGATATTGTAGATGTTGCTCTCCATGTCGTAGCCGATGGGGGCGATCACCGGAATCAGCCCGGCGTCGCAGAGCAGGTCGATGTAGCGGGTGTTGACCTCGGCTACTTCACCCACCAGACCGAGCGTCGCCGCGTTCGGAGAGGGCCTGGCCAGAATCATGTCGGCATCGAGGCCGCTCACGCCGACGGCATTGCCGCCATCCTCGTTGATGAGCTGCACGATGTCCTGGTTCACCTTGCCCGCGAGGGTCATCTGGATCACGTCGATGGTCTGGCGGTCAGTCACTCGCTTGCCGTGCACGAAGGTTGTCTCCAGACCGAGCCGCGCCGAGGTTTTGGTGATGGCGTCGCCGCCGCCGTGCACGATCACCACCTTGATGCCCACCTTGCGCAACAGCGTCACGTTCTCGGCGAAGATGTTCTTCAGCACCTCGTCCTTCATGGCCGCGCCGCCGTATTTGATGACGAAGGTCTTGCCCTCGAATTTCCTGATGTAGGGCAGCGCCTCGACGAGCATGTAGCCGATAGCCGGTTCGGGCCTTTTGCCCTCGGGACGAAATTCACTGCACATTTTTTCCATGTCACAATCTCTGAAATTCAAAAAAAAGAGGCGCTCAAAAACTCCGCCAGCGCAACTCCTGCCTGAAAAGTGGACCCAGTGGACGAGGTGGACGAGGTGGACGAAGAAGAAGGAACACCGACAACCACCAAATCCAAACTATCAACTGCGATAGCTGCCGTTGATTTCGATGTAGCCGTGGCTCAGGTCGCACGTCCACACGGTCGCCGCGCCCGGCCCGTTGCCGAGCGAGAGCGTAATGGTGAACTCCTCCTTCGACATGATCTCCTTGGCCCGCTCTTCCGAAAAGTTTGCGTCGAGGCCCGGTTTCAGGATTGGCTCGTCGTCGAAACTGACGGCAAGCTCCTCCTGCGCGAACGACGCGCCGGAGCGTCCCGCCGCCGCGATGATGCGGCCCCAGTTGGCATCCTCGCCGTTGATGGCCGTTTTGACGAGCGGCGAGTTGGCCACGGTCATGGCCGCCATGCGAGCCTCGGCGTCGCTCCTGGCACCGGTGACGCGCAGCTCGACGAACTTGGTCGCCCCCTCGCCATCGACGATGATGAGCTGGGCGAGCATGGTCATCACCGAGCGGAGCGCCTCGCCGAAAAGCCGCGCATCCTCGCTATCCGGCAGCACTTGCGGTCCCTTGCCGCTCGCCATGATCGCTGCCATGTCGTTGGTGCTGGTGTCGCCATCGACCGTGATGGCGTTGAAGCTCACCGCGTTCGCCGCCGAGAGCAGCTCTTGCAGGAGCGTCGGCTCGATGGTGGCGTCCGTGCCGAGGAAGGCGAGCATCGTCGCCATGTTGGGGCAGATCATGCCCGACCCTTTGGCGATGCCCGCGATTCTCGCCGTGCCGCCCGAAAGCGCGACATCGACCCCGAACGCCTTCGGGAAGGTATCGGTGGTCATGATCGCCTCGGCGGCGTCCGCCCACTGCGTCGCGCCGGAGGCGGCTTTGAGCGACGGCATGGCCTCAGCGATTTTCTCGACCGGGAGCCGCTGGCCGATGACGCCGGTGGAGGCGACGAGCACTTCGCCTGCATCGAGGCCGAATGCCTGCGCCGTGGATTCAGCCATCAGCCGCGCGTTCTGCATTCCCGACGCGCCCGTGGCGGCGTTGGCGTTGCCGCTGTTGCAGATGACGGCCCGCATCCGTCCGCCGGATGCCTTCAGCGCGACCTTCGACAGCTCGACCGGAGCCGCGCAGCAAAGGTTCGTCGTGAAGACCGAGGCGGTGCTCGACGGTTCATCGCAGAGCATCAGCATCAGATCCTTGCGCGAGGGCTTGATGCCTGAGTTGATACCCGAGAGCGTGAAGCCTTCGGGCCAGAATGCGCCGCCCGACGCGGGATCGGCAAAGACCGGCGTCACGCCTTGCGGCCAGCATGTTCTGGCGGAGAGGCGCTTGACGGCGGCTATCGATTTTTCAAATGGTTCCAATCTTTATACGTCAATTACGGATTGATAATTACAGCAATGCGGTTGTTTCGTCAAAGCCGAGCATCAGGTTCATGTTCTGCACCGCCTGACCCGCCGCGCCTTTGACGAGGTTGTCGATGGCCGTGATGATCACCAGCGAGCCGTCATTTTCGAAGGCAAGGGTGACGTCGCAGAAGTTGGTGTAGGCCACATGGCTCACCTCGGTCACGCCATCGCGCAGTCTCACGAACGGAGCTTTGGCGTAAAATCTGGCGTACTGCTCACGGATCGCATCCAGCGCCACCGGCGAGGCGAGGCGCACGTTCAGCACCGAGTAGATGCCGCGCACATAGGGCGCGATCATCGGCGTCATGACGAAGCGGAACGACGGATCGGTCGCCGAAGTGCCGAGCGTCTGCATGATCTCCGGCGTGTGCTGGTGCTTGCCCACCTTGTAGGCTCGCATGTTGCCGCTCATCTCGGAAAACGAAAGTTCGAGCTTCGCGCTTCTGCCCGCGCCCGATATGCCCGA
>CAYZCF010000005.1:19568-35698 GCA_964476855.1 uncultured Chlorobiaceae bacterium | reverse complement strand
GTGTTATCGCTTCTTTGTAAGATAACTGTTCGCCAAGATACTTATGAATACATATTAGCCAGCCATAGGTTCAGGCGTGAGATTCTGGATAGATGGTGCAGGCGACACGATCTGGTGTGCAGAAAATCGCGGAAGCCCACCAGCCGACCCGCGGCGCAAATCGCTGATCCGGCGCAAATGCTCTACCGCTGACGAAGTGGCGCTCTAGGTTTTGCAAGAACACAAACACCTGTCATTCAATCAGAACTCCTCCACGACGTCCATTCCGTCAATTGAGTCCATCCAATCCATGTCGTCCATCGCGTCCATTCCCAATCTCCCCGAAATCACCGCAAACGCAGCCCACACGCTGACCATTGTCGCGTGCAGCCTGCTCGACCGTCAGATCCACACGCTCACCAAACGCTTCGAGTCCAAGGACGGCTTCACCGAAGAGCCCCACCGCATCCGCGCGGTGCATCGCGACGACAATCCCCACCCTCACTGCAAACGGTTCGGGTAATTCCGGCACCTGGCCGCGTGCCACTCGCTGAAGAGCCAGCTTGCGACAGGGCGAAGCCGCACCACGACGATGATCGCGGCCAGAACGATAACGGCAATCAGAACAAGCGTTAACAGCATGGTTTTCCTTCTTTTGTGCTCCTGTATTTGCCCAATATAGCCACAACTGAGCAGAGACCATACTGAAACAGTCTGGTGTAGACATTATGGATGGATGAACAGAAAAATGCTCGACATCCACTCTGTTGCTGCTTTTTTTTCACTACATTCAGTTGTTGCGTTACCCCTAACCCCTTCGCAGCAAATAAATAATGAATTCCGACCCTCTGATTCCCGGGCATGGCGAATACAGAGAGCTGAAAAGCTTTCAGATCGCGCGACTGCTCTATGACCTAACCGTTCGATTCTGCAACCGCTATGTCGAAAAACACAACCGTTCACATGAACGAATGATTCAGGCCGCCCGAACCGGTGTACAGAGCATTGCGAAAGGAAGCAAGGCTTCAGCGACTTCGAAAACCAGTGAACTCGAACTGACCAGCGTTGCGCGGGCGAACATGGAAGCCCTCCAGTTTGATTACGAGAAGTTTCTGCGTCAACATAACATGCCCGTGTGGCCATATGACGACCGGCGGCGCAAAGCACTGACCGGCGGTCAATGCTCTACCGTCGATGAAGTTGCCCTCTGGATTCTGCAAGAGCACAAACGCCTGTCAACGGTACAATCCTCATCCGCCCCGTCCCTGCCAGAAATCACCGCCAATGCCGCCCTCACGCTGTCCATTATTGTGTGCGACCTTCTCAACCGCCAGATTGCCGCACTCGCAAATCACTTCGAAACCGAAAAAGGCTTCATTTAAGAGTTTTTCAGCGCCCGCACAGCAAATCCTGCACAAAGCGGATCACAATGAAAAAGGCCGGTCACCTTTACGGGGCGCCGGCCTTTGGAATGCGTTGTCACTTCTCGCTCAGACGAGCGAGCCGTAGTCGTTGAGCGGGAAACCGAGGCACAGGTCGCGGACTTCCGTGCGGACGGCTTTGCAGACCTCGGCGATGTTGGCGTCGTTGGCAGCGCTGATGACGCGGTCGATGAATTCGACGATCTTTTCGGCTTCGGCGACCTTCATGCCGCGCGTGGTCATGGCAGGCGTACCGACGCGGATGCCGCTGGTGACGAAGGGCGATTTGTCGTCGAAGGGCACCATGTTCTTGTTGACCGTGATGCCCGCTTCGTGCAAGAGGTTCTCGGCTACCTTGCCGGTAACGTTCTTGTTGCGCAGGTCGAGCAGCATGAGGTGATTCTTCGTGCCGCCGCTGACGATGTGGTATCCGGCAGCGAGGAATTTGGCGGCCATGGCGGCGGCGTTGTCTTTAATCTGCTGCGCGTATGCCTTGAACTCCGGCTGGAGCGCTTCGCCAAAGGCGACTGCCTTGCCGGCGATGATGTGCATGAGCGGGCCGCCCTGGATGCCGGGCATCACCTCGGCGTCCATCACCTCGGACATCATCTTGACGCGCGGGCCGTTCTTGGTGTTGATGGTCAGGCCGAGCGGATTCTCGAAATCCTTACCCATCATGATCATGCCACCGCGCGGGCCGCGCAGGGTCTTGTGGGTGGTGGTGGTGACGAAGTGGCAGTGCGGCATCGGATCGGCGGAGAGTCCCGCGGCGACCAGGCCCGCCGGGTGGGCGATGTCGGCCATGAGCAGCGCGCCGACCTTGTCGGCGACCTCGCGGAACGCCTTGAAGTCGAAGCCCTGCGAGTAGGCGCTCGCGCCGGTGATGATGAGCTTCGGCTTGACCTGCATGGCCAGCTCCTCGACTTTGTTCATGTCGATGATGCCGGTCTCTTTATCGACGCCGTAGGAGTGGGCGTCGAAAAACTGGCCGGAGAAGTTCACCTTGCTGCCGTGGGTGAGATGGCCGCCGTGGGAGAGGTCGAGGCCCATGATGGCATCGCCCGGCTTGAGCACGGCGAAGAGCACCGCCATGTTGGCGCTGGAGCCGGAGTGCGGCTGCACGTTCACGTAGTCGCAGCCGAAGAGCTTTTTGGCTCGGTCGCGGGCGAGGTTCTCGGCCACATCGACGAACTCGCAGCCGCCGTAGTAGCGCTTGCCGGGGTAGCCCTCAGCGTACTTGTTGGTCATCACCGAGCCGCAGGCCTCCATGACCGCCTTGCTGGTGAAGTTCTCCGAAGCGATCAGTTCGAGCGTCTCGGTCTGGCGTTTCGTTTCATTGGCAATCGCCTCGAAAATCTCGGGGTCGAGCCGTTTCAGAATATCGTTGTCCATCGTTGTTCCTTCTTCCGGTGGAGTTTATGGTTTCTTGTGCTGTTTCAACTGCTCGTCGGCAAGGCGCTCGAAGAGAATGCGTTCGTTGCCGGATGCCATTTCGATCATGTGACCGAGCTTGTCGCGCTTGGTTTCGAGGTAGTGGCGATTGACCTCGTTCGGCTCGATCTCCAGCGGCAGGCGCTCGACGATTTCGAGGCCGTAGCCTTCGAGGCCAACGATCTTTTTCGGATTGTTGGTCAGGAGCCGCATCTTGCGGACGCCGAGGTCCTGGAGAATCTGCGCGCCGATGCCGTAGTCGCGCAGGTCGGCCTTGAAGCCGAGCTTCTCGTTGGCCTCGACCGTATCGAACCCTTCGTCCTGGAGGTTGTACGCCTTGAGCTTGTTGATGAGGCCAATGCCGCGCCCTTCCTGCATGAGATAGACCAGCACGCCGCGCCCCTCCTTTTCGATCATGCGAAGGGCGGTTTCGAGCTGGTGACCGCAATCACAGCGCAAGGAGCCGAAGGTGTCGCCCGTGGCGCACTGCGAGTGCACCCGAACAAGCACCGGTTCGCCATCGGAGATGTCCCCCTTGACGAAGGCGATGTGGTTCTGCTGATCGACAAGCGTTTCGTAGGCGATGAGCTTGAACTCGCCATGCGCGGTCGGAAGCCTCGACTCAACAGCGCGGTGGACCAGCTTGCTCTCCTGCATCCGGTAGGCAACCAGGTCCTTGATGGTGATGAGCTTCATGCCAAGCTTCTCCTTGAGCTTCAGCAGCTCCGGGAGGCGAGCCATGCTGCCGTCATCGTGCAGGATTTCGCAGAGCAGACCGGCGGGCTGGCAACCGGCCAGGCGGCAGAGATCGACGGCGGCCTCGGTGTGGCCGACCCTGCGCAACACGCCGCCATCCATCGCACGAAGCGGGAAGATGTGACCGGGGCGCGAAAAGTCGTCCGCCGTGCACGAGGGATCAGCAATCATCTTGAGGGTCATGTAGCGATCGTAGGCCGAAATGCCTGTCGTGACTCCTTCGGCGATGGCGTCGATGGAGACAGTGAAATTGGTTTCGTGCTGCGAGGTGTTGCGCTGCACCATCGGTTCGAGCTGCAACTCGCGGGCGCGCTGCATGGGAATGGCCACGCAAAGCAGACCTCGCGCCTCTTTGGTGATGAAGTTCACCATCTCGGGCGTGGCATGTTCGGCGGCGGCGATCAGATCGCCTTCGTCCTCGCGATCTTCGTCATCGACGACGATGATCATCTTGCCGTTCCGGATGTCTTCGAGAGCCGATGCTATGGAGTCAAACTGTTTGTCGCTCATCTCAATACTGAAGCTTGGTTTACTTACCGGTCAGAAATTACACGAAAAGAGAAGAATATAACAGGAATAGTACAAAAAACTTTTTGAACCGGAGCCAGAACGCCCGCCGGGGAACTTTGAGTTCGAAAGCCTTTTTATTATACTCCGACGGTTGTAAAGTACGGCCCTGAATTGTTACCTTTTGTGACGGTCTTCCAAACATGATTTTCCAATACGACGCTGCATGACCACACCACTCCCTGAACTCTCCGGCGAGGCTCAGGCTCAGGCTCTCGCTCTCAGGCTCCCCGCTCCGAAGATGAAGAAAGCCAAGGAGCACGGCTTTTCCGATTTCCAGATTGCCACCATATTCCAGACCAGCGAAACTGCGGTGCGCGATCTTCGCAACCACTACGGCGTGGTATCGGTCTTCAAGACGGTCGATACCTGCGCCGCCGAGTTCGACGCCAAAACGCCTTACCACTATTCGACCTACGACGAGGAGAACGAATCCGTCCGCTCGGATCGCCAGAAGGTGATCATCCTCGGCGGCGGTCCTAACCGCATCGGCCAGGGCATCGAGTTCGACTACTGCTGCGTGCAGGCGGTCTTCGCCCTGCGCGAGGCCGGGTACGAGACCATCATGGTCAACTGCAACCCCGAGACGGTTTCGACCGATTATGATATTGCCGACAAGCTCTACTTCGAGCCGCTCACCTTCGAGGATGTCATCCGCATCATCGAGCACGAGCAGCCGCTCGGCGTCATCGTCAGCTTCGGCGGCCAGACCCCGCTCAAGCTCTCGACCAAGCTCGACGCGGCGGGCGTGAACATCCTCGGCACCTCTTCGGACGGCATCGACCTTGCCGAAGACCGCAAACGCTTCGGCGCCTTGCTCGAAAAGCTCGAAATTCCGCACCCCGAATACGGCACGGCAACCACCTTCGCCGAAGCACAGGAGATCACCAACAAGATCGGCTACCCGGTGCTGGTTCGCCCCAGCTACGTGCTCGGCGGACGCGCCATGAAGATTATCTACAACGACGACTCGCTCAAGGAGTACGTCGATCAGGCGCTCTTCATCAGCGAAAAATATCCGCTGCTCATCGACCGCTTCCTCGATACCGCCGTCGAGTTCGACATCGACGCGCTGGCCGACAGCACCGATTGCGTCATCAGCGGCATCATGCAGCACGTCGAGGCCGCCGGCATCCACAGCGGCGACTCCACCTCGATTCTGCCCTACTACAACATCGCTCCGGCGGCCATCGCCACCATGAAGGAGCACACCCGCAAGCTCGCAAGGCATATCGGCGTGGTCGGCCTGATGAACGTGCAGTACGCCGTGCAGAATGGCAAGGTGTACGTGATCGAGGTCAACCCCCGCGCCAGCCGCACGGTGCCCTTCGTGGGCAAGGCGACCGCGATTCCGGTGGTCAAGATCGCCACGCGCGTCATGCTCGGCGAAAAGCTCAGTGACCTGCGCAAGGAGTTCGACCTGAAGGATTGCGACGAGCTTGGCCTGAAGCACATGGCCATCAAGGAGCCGGTATTCCCCTTCTCGAAGTTCGTCAAGTCTGGCGTCTATCTCGGCCCGGAGATGCGATCCACCGGCGAAGCGATGAGCCTTGCCGAGTCCTTCCCGGAGGCGTTCGCCAAGGCGTACCAGGCGGCCAACATGCACCTGCCGCTCTCCGGCACGGTCTTCATCAGCGTGAACGAGCAGGACAAAAACCAGCGCATCATCAACATCGCCCGCGAACTCTACCGCATGGACTTCGACCTTGTGGCGACTGCCGGAACTCACGCCTTCCTGACTCAGCACGGTATCGAGTGCAAGAAGGTCTTCAAGGTGGGTGAAGAGGGACGCCCAAACATCTTCGACATCATCAAGCTCGGCAAGATCGATTTCGTGATCAACACCCCGCGAGGCGAAAAAGCGCTGCACGACGAAGAGGCGATCGGCTCGGCATCGGTACAGAGCGGCGTGCCCTTCGTCACCACCATCGAAGCCGCTGAGGCGTCTGTGCGGGCGATGGACTGCATCCGCTGCCAGCAGTTCGGCGTCAAAAGCCTGCAAGAGTACGCCACCTACCGCAATCAATAATTTCCGCGACAAAGCGCCGGGCATTTTCACCGATGCCCGGCGCGTCGCTCTCCCTCGGCCCGGCAACATTCAGTACGCCGATTCCATTTGCCCCTATCCACCCAGCCACCGTCCCGGCATCCGCTCTTCCGTCCAGATCAACGATCATGCAAGGTCGCCCGTAACGCCAGGCGCAAACCGCCGTGAGCTTCGTGCCGCCCGCGAGCGGGCCTGAAGTCAGCACGAGGGTTCCGCCAGAGTCGCGGACGTTCCATGCGGTTCTGACGGCATACCGAGAGAATGGCGTTTCGGCAAGCATGTACTTTTCGGGAATCATGCCATCTTCCGCTCTCCGGCCTTTCGGGCACCAGCCGCCGTGCGCGAGACCGGCGGCGATAGCCGCATCGAGCGCACCGCGATCCACGCCAGTCTGCCCGCCCGAAACGATCATCGACAGGCCACCGCATAACCCGATCTTCCGGGAATGCTCCTCATTATCGCCACCGTTCATTATCTTGCCTCTGTATTGTTCCGTTCACTCATCATTGACATAATAGTCATGTCCACCTCACCGACCATCGCCGCTCTGCTCGACGAATCGATACAGATCGAACTCAATCTCGCCAGGCTCTACACCCTCTTCAACGACCATTTCGAGGAGGACGAGGAGTTCTGGTGGCAGCTCTCGATGGAGGAGCGCAGCCACGCGGCCCTGCTCCAGCAGGAGAAAAAGCAGCCACAGCCGTTGCAGTTTTTCCCGGAGAACCTCCTTTCCAGAGACCTCGACGCCCTGAAGGCGAACAACGCCCGCATCGTCGCCGAAGCCGAACGCTTCGCGGCCTCGCCCTTTTCGAGGGAGAAGGCGCTGAGCCTCGCCCTCCATATCGAGATGTCCGCCGGAGAGGCGCACTTCCAGGAGTTCATGGAGAGCGAAACCGGCTCGCTGACCGCTGACCTCTTCAAGCAACTCGCCAGCGAAGACCAGAACCACGCCCAGCGCATCCGCGAATACATGAAGGAGCAGGGCATCCGGGAGGAAAAGCTCTCCTGAGCAACAGGATGCTGAAACGATCAGCCACTCTTCATGGTTGAAATGCGCTGACAGGCAATCGTGCAAACACTCATCTTCAAAAAAAGGAAATCAATGCTCAGTCAGAAACTTCAGCAGGCGTTCAACGAACAGATCAACCACGAGATGGCTTCGGCCTACCTCTACCTTTCGATGGCGGCATACGCCCATTCGATGAATCTTCCCGGCTTCGCGCACTGGCTCGAACTCCAGTACAAGGAGGAGCAGGGCCACGCGATGAAGCTCTACAAATTCGTCAACGAACGGGGCGGAAAGGTGGAGTTGCTCCCGATCGCCCAGCCGGAATCGGACTTCAAGTCACCGGCGCACCTGTTCGAGGAGGTGCTGAAACACGAACGGAAAATCACCGCGCTGATCAACAAGCTTTACGAAGCCACCGTCGAGCAGAAGGATTACGCCGCCCAGGTGCACCTGCACTGGTTCATCGAGGAGCAGGTCGAAGAGGAGGCTGCCGCCAGCGAAATTCTCGAAACCATCAGAATGGCCGGAGAGAAGGGCCATGCGCTGATCATGATGGATCGCCAGCTCGCCCGGCGCGGCATGAACTGATCTGCACCCGGACATTGGCGTCTCCGCGACAAACTTGCGAACCCTGGCATCAGTCAGGGTTCTTTTGTTCCGGATTCAGCGACAGAACCGCCAGGCTACTTTTTGAGCGCAAGATTGACGAAGCGGTGCGACCAACGCCCCTCGGTGCCAATGGTCAACTCGCCGTAGCGTTCGGGAGAGTAGCGGAAACTGCCGCCGTTGATGAAGTGCAGGCCGCCAGCCTGATAGAGCTGGAAACGGTGGAAATGGCCGTGTAGCACCAGCTTCGCGCCGAGGTTTTTCATCGCCACGAGATATTCGTCACGGTTCTTGAACTCCATCGTCCAGTCGAACGCCTGATCGACCAGTGCGCCGGTACCGTAAATCTTGTAAGCGTGATGGCAGAGGCCAATGATAAAGGTATCGTCGAGCGCCTGCCGGACCTCCGGCTGCCGGAGAGCTCCGAGCGTTTCGCGCGAAACGCTGCCCCGGGCGCCGACCGGATTGTCCAGCCCCGACCACGGCGCGACCGTATTGACTGCCACGAACGAGAGGGCGATTTCGCCAAAATGCATCACCTTGACGAAAGGTACGCCCGCCGTGGCTTCACCGTCACCGCTGATGAGCGGACGGAACAGGACGTTGAACTGCCGCAGCCGGTCGTCAACCCGCCGCTGACGACTCCGGTCATCGGGATTGAGGGCGTTGTAGAAGCGCATCTCCTCTTCGAGGTCGATCAGGTCGTGATTACCCGGTATCACCGTGGTTTTCCCCCAGTCGAACAGCCCGTGCTGCACGAGAGCGTCCCGGATGATCGTCCAGAGTGCCGGTGAAGCCGTGTCGATCAGATCGCCGGTCAGCACGAGATGATCGTATTTCAGACGGACAAACTCGGCAAGCATGATATCAAGCCTTGATGTCAGAAAACGATCGTTCTCGTTTGCAAAGTGCAGATCGGAAAGATGAGCGATGGTTACTTTCTTATCAAAGGACACTGTTGCATTGTTGATTTACGGATTGAAAGACTTAAATTCAGCAAAGTAACGAATGAATCTGGCCGGATCGGAGCCGCTGTAAATCACCCGATGCCCCCTTTTCATCTCCGCATCCTCTTCCGGGATGCACTTCGTAAGATACTGCGTTTTCTGAACCTGCGCCACCTGAGGAACAAAGCAAAATCCACAAATCCAACATGTCGAAAAACATCTCAGCCGTAAAAAAACTCTCCCGGAACCTCTGGTGGTCATGGGATACCGAGGCCAAATCCCTCTTCAAAAACCTCTCGCCACTTCTTTGGGAACGGGTCAATCACAACCCGGTCGAGCTGCTCAGGCACATTTCGACAGACGAACTCGATGCGCGATGTTCATGCGAGCTCGGCGTCAAGATCGACGAGGTGAGCAAACGCTTCGAGGAGTACATGGCCGAGAAAAACACCTGGGCCGCTGAACACGCGCCTCAGCTCGTTTCCAGCCCGGTCGCCTACTTCAGTGCCGAATTCGGTGTTCACGAAAGCCTCCGCATTTACTCGGGCGGTCTTGGCATCCTCTCGGGCGACCACATCAAATCGGCCAGCGACCTCGGCCTCAATTTCATCGGCATCACCCTGTTCTACAAAGAGGGCTACTTCCGCCAGTACCTCAACCACGACGGCTGGCAGATCGAGGATTATCCGCTGCAATACCCCGAAAGCCTGCCCATCGAGAAGGTTACGACGGCGGATGGCAAGGATCTGATCGTCGAAGTCACCATCGCGCAGAGCACCGTCTTCGCCCAGGCCTGGAGCCTGAAGGTCGGACGCGCCACGCTCTACCTGCTCGACACCAACATCCCGGCCAATGAAATGCATTACCGCGATATCTGTTCGAGGGTTTACGGCGGCGACCAGAACATGCGCATCAATCAGGAGATCCTTCTCGGCATCGGTGGCGTGAAGCTTTTGAAGGCGCTGAATATCCAGCCTGCCGTCTATCACATGAACGAAGGCCACTCGGCGTTCCTGACGCTTGAACTGCTTGTCGGCGAGATCGCCAAAGGGCGCTCTTTCGAAGAGGCGAAGGCAAAGGTCAAGGAGCAGTGCGTCTTCACCACGCACACGCCGGTTCCGGCAGGCCACGACCGTTTTTCGCGGGACATGATGGCCTACACCTTCTCGAAGTACCTGAGCCTCTCCGGCATGGAGTTCGAGGAGGTCATGAGGCTCGGAGCCGAAAACCCTGCAGACACCTCGGGCCTGTTCACCATGACCGTGCTCGCCCTCAGGCTCTCCCGTTGCGCCAACGGCGTTTCGAAGCTGCATGGCGAGGTTTCGCGCGATATGTGGAAGCACCTCTACTCGACAAACGACCCGAAAGAGGTGCCGATCGGCCATATCACCAACGGCATCCACACCAGGAGCTGGAGCAGCGGCTTCACCGAGCGGTTCTGGAAAAACCATGCCGGAGACCTCGAAGAGCTGTTCGCGTCGCGGGAGTCCGCCGAAGAGGTGCTGGCGAGAGTTTCCGACAGCGAACTGTGGGGGCTGCGCTACCAGCTGAAGCGCAATCTCATGGACTATATTTCGCGCTATCTCTCGAACCAGCTCTATCACCAGCACCAGTACACCACGCCGTTCAAGCCGTGCGATTCATCGAGGTCGGCCAAAAGCGCCCTTTCGCCCGACGTGCTGACTATCGGCTTCGCCCGGCGCTTCGCCACCTACAAGCGCGCACCGCTGATCTTCCAGGACCTCGACCGGCTCAACGCCATCGTCAACCATCCGAACATGCCGGTGCAGATCGTTTTCGCGGGCAAGGCCCATCCGCACGACGACGCGGGCAAGGAGTACATCCGCCAGATCGTGGAGCATTCGCGCCGTCCGCAGTTCCTCGGCAAGGTGATCTTCCTCGAAAACTACAATATCGGCGTGGCCAAGCGGCTCGTTTCAGGCGTCGATGTGTGGCTCAACAACCCGGTCAGGCCAATGGAGGCAAGCGGCACCTCCGGCCAGAAGACCGTGCTGCACGGCGGCCTGAACCTGAGTATCATGGATGGCTGGTGGTGCGAGGCATACAACGGCACCAACGGCTGGTCTATCGGCCACGGCGAAGAGTACGAAAACTACGACGAGCAGTACCGTATCGACGCGAACAAGCTGTACGAGGTGCTGGAACACCAGATCATCCCGACCTTCTACGAGCGTAACGAGCACAACCTTCCGGTCAAGTGGCTGAAGAACATCCGCAACGCCATCGCGACCATCGCGCCGGTGTACAACACCGATCGCATGGTCAGGGAGTACACCATGCGCTACTATCTCAAGGAGCCGCGCCCCTGAGTCAATCCGATCAGCATCATGAGTTTACCAACGACAACAACGACCATCAACTCCCCTGCCGCCGTGAGCCTCGGCAGGGGGCTCGACCTCCGTTCGCCGGTCATGCTCGCCTCCGGCACGGTTTCGTACGGCGAGGAGCTGTCGCAGCTTTGCGACCTTTCGAAAATCGGCGGACTGGTCACCAAGGCAATTTCACCGGAACCCCGCACCGGCAATCCGCCACAGCGCATCGCCGAGACCTCGTGCGGCATGATCAACGCTATCGGCCTGGCCAACGTCGGGCTGGACAAATTCGTGTCGGACAAGGTTCCGTTCTTGCAGAGGCTCGACACGCGGGTGATCGTCAACATCGCCGGACGGTCGATTGACGACTACTGCCAGGTGGTCGAACGGCTCGACACGGTCGAGGGAATCGCCGCCTACGAGCTGAACCTCTCGTGCCCGAATGTGAAGGGCGAGTGCATGATCATGGGTGTAAGCCCGGAGGCGACCCACGAGATCGTCTCGACCCTGCGCAAGCTGACCGACAGGCATCTGATGGTCAAGCTCACGCCAAACGTCACCTCGATCAGCACCATCGCGCTCGCCGCCGAACAGGCCGGGGCGGACTCGGTATCGCTCATCAACACCGTGGTCGGCATGGCGGTGGACTACCGCATGCGCAAGCCGCTGCTGAAGAATGTAACCGGCGGACTCTCAGGCCCGGCGATCAAGCCGATAGCGCTCGCCAAGGTATGGGAGGTGTCGCGGGCCGTGAAGATTCCGGTGATCGGCATGGGCGGCATCGCCTCGTTCGCCGACGCGATGGAGTTTCTGCTCGTGGGAGCGAGCGCCATCCAGATCGGCACGATGAACTTCGTCTACCCCGACATCAGCGAAAAAATCGCCATCGCGATCGACGAGTTCTTCTCGCTACCGGACGCGCCGTCATTCAGTGATTATATCGGAAGTCTGATCGTTTAGTGACACTCAGGAAATCCGTCATACCTATCTCCTGCGCCGATAACCGGAGAATCTCTTCCGGCTACCCGCAGGAAACTGGAACAACGGCCTGGAGTATTGACGCACTGAACGGGTACGTTCAAGGAGCGAAGGATTGACCAGACGGGCGATTATCCTCGCCTCGCTTTCACGTATATCCACGTCTGACGGACCTGCATCGGAAAGCAGCTTGACAATCAACGGTGCACATTCGAACGCAATAAACAGCATCGTAATGAAAGTTACCGCATTTGCCGATGAACGGCTGATGTCGTCAGTCGAGTGGGTAAGCGCGCCAAGAGCCCAGTTTCGATCTGCAAAACCGGCTTTCGATGCCTTCTGATCGAGCAGTGCGTCAGACAGCATGAGATTGCTGTTTATGCCTTCAACCCCTTTCTGACGGTTCACGAACTCTTCGAGCGATGCCAGCTCCCTGGCGAGATAGTCAAGACGAGCCTGCTTGCCCTGTACAACAGCCTCCTTGTTTTTCGCATAACTGCCATATCCGACAACGCCCGAAGTCGTGGAGGTCTTGTCGCCAAACACTTCGGCCTTGAGCTCTTCACGCAAACGGTTCGTTTCCTTGTCGAGCTGATCATACTCGGTCCGGTACCTTGAGATCATGGAAAGTTCAAGAGCATACTTGGCCTTGAAAGAGTCCTGCAGTCTCATGATCTGCGCCTGCTGATCAGCCAGGTAACGATCCTTGAGCTTATCGTGAATCTCTTTGCCGAATATTTTCAGTTCAAGAGGGCGAGCAATGACAATGGCAATGAGGAGGGCAAGAACTAACCTGGGAGAAGCCTGATAGAGTTGTGTCAATCCTTTTGAGGTTTTCTTGATGCTTGAAACGATATAGCGATCAAGATTGAAAATGGCCAGCCCCCAAAGTATGCCAAACAGTACCGACGCAACCCAAGCAAAAGGGGTTCCAGCAAAAACGAAGTAGAGGGCATACCCTCCTGAAAAAGCCGCAAACACGGCTGTAAAAAAGATCGTCGCACCAATACCAAAATATTTGGCATGTTCGGTGGGATATTTTTCTATGATCTCGACGGGGCTACCGGCGCAGGTCCAGAAAAAGCGCTGCAAGCGTCCTTCATTCATGATATTCTCTTTATAACAATACCATTACAGCAACACTCGAAACACTTTGGTTGAGAGAGTTATAATTCAAATTTGTTATAAAAACGTTCAATTCACCGCCATATTTTTCCGAACATATCCAAACTGCGACGCAGGGTTCTGTATTTTGTTCTTTTGTTCTATCTTTCCCCCCTTATTGCTTCACTCACTTCAATTCACCTGAATCATGCGTATAGGAATCGGCATAGACGTTCACCAGTTTTCGAAAGACAGACGGCTCGTCATCGGCGGGGTTGAAGTGCCCTCTCCCGTTGGCCTCCTCGGCCACAGCGATGCCGATGTGCTCTTGCACGCCATCAGCGACGCCCTGCTTGGCGCGGCGGCCCTTGGCGACATCGGCAAGCACTTCCCCGACACCAGCGCGGAGTTCAAAGACATCGACAGCATGATTTTGTTGAAACACGTCGGCAAGCTGCTCGCCCGCGAAGGGTACAAGCCGGTGAACATCGACGCCATGCTGCTGCTCGAAAAGCCGAAAATCGCTCCCTACATCGACGAGATGCGCCGCAACATCGCCCGCTGCCTCGACCTAGAGCTGAACGCCGTCTCGGTCAAAGCCACCACCAACGAAAAACTCGGCTACGTAGGCCGCCAGGAAGGCGCCTGCGCCCACGCCGTGTGCCTGATCGAGAAGGCCTGAAAGCCCGGAATTGCCTCCCCGCATTCAGGAAGGTTTTAACCCTCCTGAAATTTAACATCTTACATTCTCTTCAGTTGCCCCGGTCTTTAGACCGGGGTTGACAAAGTGGACGCCCCCAATGCAAGCAAGAAGTTCCGCTGCTTGCCCTCTTCATCCACAAGGTCCACAACGTCCACCAAGTCCACCATTTTGCATTCTACCCCACCTCGCCGCGAAGCACCCGCACCGGCAGATAGCTCGTAGCTCTCCGGGCTGGCCCCACCGATGAAACGACCGCAATGAGAATGCCGAACCCGATCACGATGAGGTGCGCGTCGGGAGTTTCGGCGATGAGCAGGCGGTCGCTGCTGATGACCCCCGCGCTGCTCGGCGCGAAGCGAATCCGACTGATGAGGTCGCAGATCAGGTGGCCGACCGGACTTCCGGCCAGTACGCCGAAGGCGCCCATCAGCAGCCCTTCGAGCATGAAGATGCGCGTGATGCTCTTGCGCTGCACACCCATCGAGCGCAGGATGGCGATGTCCTTCACCTTTTGCAGCACCACCGTCGTCATCACCGACGACACGCCAAGCCCCGCCACCACGAAGACGAAGCTCACCAGCACCAGCGTGATCGTGCCGTTGCGATTGTAGAAGTCGATCACGTTCCGGTTGGCCTCGCTCCAGCTCTTGGTGTCGTAGCCGGTCAGCTTCTCGATCCTCGCCGCGACAGCGTCAGCCTGGTCGATGTCGGCGATCCGCAGGCCGATGCCGGTGACGCTGTTCGCCGGAAGCGACTCCATCCGCTGCGCCAGCGCAAGGTTGACGTAGGCCTCCTTGTCGTCCTTGGTGTTGAACCCGCTCCTGAAGCGCCCCACCACCATCACCGGATACTCGTTCCCCGCCTTGTCCACCAGCATGATCGTGTCGCGATACCCGGCCTTGAGCTTGTCGGCCAGCATCGAGCCGAGGATGATGCCATTCGGCGTCCAGCCCAGCTCGGTGAGCGCTTCGGGATCGAGCAGGTTCTTTTTCAGCCCGGCAATTTCCCCTTCGAGCGATGGCGCCACCCCCTTAGCGAAGCACGGTGTGAAGCGGTTTTTGTTGCGAGCGAGCAGCTTGCTGGTGACGTAGGGCGAAATATCGACCACCTCCCGGATCTGGCTGACGGTCGCGATCACCTGGCTATAATTCTTGATCACCACCTTGCGGTCGGTGGTCACGTTCTTGCGCACGAAGGCGATCCGACCCTGCATGATGCCAACGAGGTTGTCGGGCACCTCCGGCACGATCCTGTCCGCGCCGATGGTGATGTGCGGCGCGACATCGATGAGTCGCAGGAAAACGCTCATCGACGAACCCCGCGCCACCGCGATGGTGGTGATCATCATCGCCGAGCCGACCGCCACGCCGAGCACCGTCAGAAAGGTCTGGCGCTTCCGCTCCCGCAGGTGCACCCAGGCGAAACGCAGATGGTCGAGGAAAGTCATATTCGAACGGATTCCAGGAAAATTCAGCGCGCCGTATTTCATCTTGCAGCAATGAAATATCAGCCAAATACTCTATCTTGATTGCATATCGGACACCATGCGACAATGGTGTAATTAATCAAAATAAGCTGTTAAAAACTAACTTCAGCGACGAGGAGAAAGCAGCGTGAAAAAGATCGGAATTCTTACCAGCGGCGGCGACTGCGGCGGACTGAACGCCGTCATCAAGGGTGCCGCGCTCATGGCCCTGAACAAGGGTCTCGAACTTTATGTGATCCCCAACGGCTACGCAGGATTGTACAACCTTCTGAACCAGGAACGCCTGGTCAGGTTCGACGAAGCCCGTCTCGACCAGTTCCAGGCAAGCTTCGCCGGTTCGGAAGCAGGCCATTCGCGCGTCAAGATCAAGGCGATCAGCAACCCCGACAAGTACAACCGCATCAAGGTCGGCATGAAAAAGTTCGACCTCGACGCCCTCATCATCAGCGGTGGCGACGACTCCGGCAGCGTCATGATCGACCTGAACCACAATGGCATCCAGTGCATCCACTGCCCGAAGACGATGGACCTCGACCTCCAGACCTACTCGGTCGGCGGCGACTCGACCATCAACCGCATCGCCCAGTTCGTGGAGGATCTGAAAACGACGGGCCGCACCCACAACCGCGTGCTGGTCACGGAGGTGTTCGGGCGTTACGCCGGTCACACCGCCTTCCGCAGCGGCGTGGCTGCCGAGGCGGACTGCATCCTGATTCCGGAAATTCCGGTTGACTGGGATGTGGTGTACGAACACATCGTC
>CAYZCF010000005.1:0-19558 GCA_964476855.1 uncultured Chlorobiaceae bacterium | reverse complement strand
GAGCGACGTGCACAGCGGCACCTACACTATCGTGGTCGCCGAGGGGATGAAAAACGCCGACGGCACGGACATCGTCGATGAGTCGGCGGGCATCGATGCTTTCGGTCACAAAAAGCTGGCTGGCGCGGGCAAGTACGTCTGCCAGGAGATAAAGAAACGCTTCAAGGCCGACTCCCGGATGCCGCAGTTCATGAAGGATACCGGCATGTTCGTCGAGGGCATCTACGAAATTCCGGAGGTGCGCGAAGTCCATCCGGGCCACCTGGTACGCGCCGGGCACTCCTCGGCCTACGACATCAACTTCGGCTTCGAGGCCGGGGCCGCCGCCGTGCTGCTCCTGCTCGACGGCAAGACCGGCGTGACCGTATCCAAGGTCAAAGGGCGCAAGATCGAGTACATCGAGGCGTCGAAAGCGATCGAACAGCGCTACGTCGATCTCGACCAGGTCGCCATGTACGAATCGATCGGCACCTGCTTCGGCAGGACTCCGGTAGCCTACGAGCCGATCCTGCGAGAGGTTGACGGCGTGTACGAAAGGATTTACTAAGTGCAAACGGCCTGAGTGGGCGCTGCGGACTAACAGCGTTCACTCAGGCCATCAAGCCAGTTCCACTCTATCGCCCGCGCTCAAATTAGCTCCTCACCGCTTTCAAAAAATCCAAAACAGACTATCTTAGAAGAAAAATTCTTTACCGTTTTTTTCACTCAATTTCATCTGTTCATGTATAACTCGCTTAAAATATGGATGAACGGCGAACTGGTCGGCTGGAGTGACGCCAAAATCCACGTCATGTCCCACGTCGCCCACTATGGTTCGTCAACTTTCGAGGGCATCCGCTGCTACGATACCGCCAAAGGCTCGGCGCTGCTCTTCCTCGACGAACACGTCCGCCGCCTCTGGGAGTCTTCGAAAATCTACCGCATAGAGATTCCCTATTCGGAAACCGAGATCAAGGACGCTATTATCACCACGATCAAGGCGAACAACCACAAGGCCTGCTACGTCCGTCCGCTGGTTTTCCGTGGTCAGGGCGCGCTTGGCGTCAATCCGCACCGCGCCTCCATCGAAGTCGCCATCGCGACCTGGGAGTGGGGCACCTACCTCGGCGAGGACGTGCTCGAAAACGGCGTGGATGTCAAGGTCTCCTCGTGGCACCGCCTCGCGCCGAACACCCTGCCCTCGTGGGCCAAAGCTGGCGGCAACTACATGAACTCGCAGCTCATCAAGATGGAGGCGCTGTCGGACGGTTACGCCGAAGGGCTGGCGCTCGACCAGAACGGCTACGTTGCCGAGGGCAGCGGCGAAAACATCTTTGTCGTCAGGCACAACATCATTTACACCCCGCTGGCCGCACAGTCGATCCTGCCGGGCTTCACCCGTCACGCGGTGATGCACATCGCCAGGGAGCTTGGTTACGAGGTTCGCGAAACGCTCATCCCGCGCGAAGCGCTCTACATCGCTGACGAGATTTTCCTCACCGGCACGGCGGCGGAGATCACGCCGGTCAGAAGCGTTGACAGGATTCCGATCGGCAACGAAAAACGCGGCCCGATCACCGAAGCCTTGCAGCACGAGTACCTCAAAATCGTCCACAGCGGAGAGGATCCATACAACTGGCTGACCTTTATCTGAGCGGAAAGGCATGAGCTGGAATTCGATAGTCGGCCACGAACCCCAGCTCCGGGTGCTCAAAACGGCGCTCGGAGCCGACCGTCTGGCTCATGCCTATCTCTTTGCCGGACCTGAAGGTTCGGGCAAGGAGAGCGTAGCGTTTGAACTCGCCAAAATCCTCAACTGCCGCAATTCCGGTGACTTGCCAGGCGAAGGCTCGTGCGGCGAATGCGAAAGCTGCCGCCAGGCCGACCGCTTGATGCACCCCAACATCGAGTACCTCTTCCCAGTCGAAGCGGCGCTGCTCGAACCCTCCGATCCGTCGAAAAAGGAGAACAAGAAACTCGCCGAGGTGAAGGAGCGCTACGAGGCGCTGATCGAGGAGAAGCTGCGCAACCCCTTCTTCACGCCCGCCATGGAGCGCTCGATGGGTATTCTGACCGAGCAGGTGGTGATGTTGCAGCAAAAGGCCTCGCTCGCCCCGCGCGACGGCGGCAAGAAGGTGTTCATCATCTCGCAGGCGGAACGCTTGCACCCGACGGCGGCCAACAAGCTGCTGAAATTGCTCGAAGAACCGCCGGCGCACGTGGTGTTCGTGCTGGTCTCGTCGCGCCCGGAATCGGTGCTGCCCACCATCCGCTCGCGCTGCCAGACGCTCACCTTCGCCCGCCCGAAACCGGTGGAGATCGAAGCGTGGATCGCCCGCCGCGCCCCGCAATTGGACGAATCCGAACGGCGCTTCATCGTGAGCCTCTCGCGCGGCAACCTGGCGAGTGCGCTCGAACTGCTCGAAGCCGAAACCGGCGACGGAGCCGCCCCGGCGGTGGTCGGCATCCGCAACAAGGCCATCGACTACCTGCGCAACATCCTTGTACCCGCGAAGTTCCACGAAGCGATCAGCGCGTGCGAAGAGCTGTCGAAAAGCTCGTCGCGCACCGAACAGCTCATCTTCCTCGACGCACTCCTGCTTTTCTTCCAGGACGTCACCCGCCGCGCCATCGACCCCACCTTCCCGGAACTCAACAACCCCGACATCGCGGAGAGCACCAACCGCTTCGTCAAAGCCTTCCCCAACCGCGACCTCTACCAAGCCTCAACGGCCATCGAAGAAGCCATGCGCTCGATCAACCGCAACGCCAGCGTACTGCTTGTGATGGCAGGCTTGACGGCGGAGTTGCGGGGGATATTGCAGAAAAGGTAGAGGGGAAAAGGACTTTAGGGACATCAAGGACTGCAAGGACAAGGCAGTTAAAACCTCTTTTTATGATCTTCCTCCTGTACATCCCATACGTCCTGTAAGTCCCATACGTCCCATTCTCTGACAGGCAACTGTGCGCCCGTAAGGCTACGTGCTGCTGCCAGTCGTCGCATCCAGCCAGGCGAGATACTCCGGCGATCCGCCGGTGATTGGCAACTTGATGATCTCCGGTACGTCGTAGGGGTGATATTCGCGGATGTAGCTTTCGAGGGCGGCGTAGCGCTTCGTCGTGGTTTTGATGAAGAGCGACACTTCGTCGTCATCCTGTATCTGGCCGTCCCAGAAAAAGAAGCTGCGGATGTCGGACAACTGAACGCAGGCGGCGAGGCGGTTTTCGAGAATGCCTTGCGCCAACTGTTCCGCCTCTTCCCGGTTGGGTGCTGTCGTGATGACCATGCAGTAGCCGCTGTCGTTCTGTTCCATGCTCAACTCCTTTTTTTATGTTCTCTGCCTCGAAATCGCCGGGAAAAGATGATGTGGACTTTGTGGACTGCGTGGACAATGTGGACGCATTGAACCGACACGGACAATGTAAGAGAAGAGACTCCTGTTTCAGATTCGTCCATTGTGTCCACTCAGTCCACAACGTCCATTTTCCTCTTCACAACTCGATCAACTCCTTCGTGAATCGCTGCAACGGTTCCGCGCCGTCTGGGCCGAGGGCTACCATGTCTTCGATGCGGACGCCGAAGCGGCCCGGGAGGTAGATGCCCGGTTCGACGGTGAAGAGCGTGCCTTCGCGGAGGATGCCGGTCGAGGCGGTGCCGACTCGCGGAGATTCGTGCACCTCAACGCCCACGCCGTGTCCGAGACCGTGGCCGAAGGCTTCGCCGTAGCCTGCGGAGGCGATGAAGTTGCGCACCTCGGCGTCGAGGTCGCGGGCGGCCATCCCCACCTTCGCCGCGTCGATGCCGAGCTGCTGCGCCTCCTGCACGATGCGGTAGACGTTGCGCTGCTCGCTGGAAATCCTGCCAAAGGCGACCGTGCGGGTCTGGTCGGAGGCGTAGCCATCGACGACGCACCCCATGTCGATGACGATAAGCGTACCCGGCTCGAAGCGGGCGGCGGTCGGTTTGGCGTGCGGCATCGCGCCGCGTGCGCCTCCGGCCACGATGGGATCGAACGAGTCCTTCTCCGCGCCGAGCTTCCGGTGGCGGTAGGTGATTTCAGCGGCGATATCGATTTCGGTGACGCCGGGGCCGATCATGCCGATCACCGCTTCGAGCACCATTTCGCTGAGAGCGACGGCGCGGCGCATCCGGTCGAGCTCCTCGATGTGGTTGATTTCGCGAAACTCGTCGAAAAATGCGGCGACCGGCGCGAACTCCAGATGGCTGAGCTTTTCCGAAAGCCGCTGCATCTCGTGCCAGGTGATGTGGTCGGCCTGCAACGCCATCTTGTCGCCAAGTCGGAACGAACCCGACGCCAGCTCGACCGGCAGCGCCTCCTTCAGAATCGCCGTGGCGATGCCGCTGGTCTCCTGCCGAACCTGCTCCTGATAGCGGAAATCGGTGAAGAGCACGGCGGTCGCATCTCCGGCGAAGAGCAGTCTGGCGTTCGAACCACTGAAGCCGGTAAGCCAGCGGATGGTCGCCAGATCGGTCACGAGCAACGAGTCCAGCCCGGCGGCGGCCATCTTTCTGAATATTTTGGTACGCAGGGTACTGCGGTAGGCATGAAGTAGATCGTGCGACATGAATCGGAAAACAGAGTGAAAAAATCGCGTCAGCCGCCCCGCGACGCTCACCGGCTTTTTGCAAAAGGGCTGACAGTTAGTATAATGTACAGTAATATTTTCTTCAGGGCGTCTTTAAAAAGTGCCATGATCCCGACTTACGGGCCGGGATTTCGTGCATCGGCCATCCTTGTCCAGACTCGTCGGAACAGGAAAACCGGTTTTTCAGGCGCCTTTCATTTCGACCCCGCTTTGCATCACTATGCGTCAACAGGAGATTCTTCAGAAGCTGCTGGAGGGCAACGACCTTTCCCGGCAGGAGATGGAAACGTGCATGAACGCGATCATGGAAAACCGGTTCACCGATGCCGGCACCGGAGCCATCCTGGCGCTGTTGCAGAAAAAGGGGGTCACCCCCGCGGAGGCTATCGGTGCATGTGAAAGCATCGTGTCGATGGCCACGCCGGTCAGGCTCGACCCGCAGGCTGTCGATACCTGCGGCACGGGCGGCGACCACACGGGCACTTTCAACATCTCGACCGCCGCGGCCTTCATCGCCTGCGGCGCTGGCGTGCCGATCGCCAAGCACGGCAACCGCTCGATCACGAGCAAGTGCGGCAGCGCCGACGTGCTCGAAGCACTCGGCTACCGGATCGATCTTCCCCCCTGCGCCACCGAGGAGCTGTTCCGCGAAACCGGCTTCGCCTTCCTCTTCGCTCCGCTCTACCACCCTTCGATGAAGGCCGTGGCCAGCATTCGCAAGGAGCTTGGCGTCCGGACGATCTTCAACATGCTCGGCCCGGTGCTCAATCCGGCGCGGGTGCGGCGGCAGCTCATCGGCGTGTTCGATCCGTCGGTGATGGAGATTTACGCCGAGGTGCTCTCGCTGGCCGGATGCAACCACGTCATGCTCGTCCACGGCAGCACGGGCAACGGTGGGGGCTTCGACGAACCAAGCGTCTGCGGGCCGACCTCGATGATCGAGCTGCATCAGGGAGAACTTATCCGCCACACCGTCGAGCCGGAGGATTTCGGCCTCGGCAGATGGGATATTTGCGACCTCGCCGGAGGCGACAGCCATGCCAACGCGCAGACCATCCGGGAGATTCTCGATGGCTCGGCATCGCAGGCCAAAATCGACGCCGCGCTCTTCGCCTCGGCCATCACCTGCTACGTTTCGGGCATGGCCTCCTGCATCGACGAAGGCATGAGCATGTCCAAAGAGAGCCTCGAAACCTGCGAAGCGTTCGACAAGATGAAGCTGATCATCGAAACGAACCAGCGGCTCGCCTCGAAATGCGATCCGGCAACAAGCTGACGGTTTTCTAAATGCCCTTACAATTTGCCGGAAAACATGTATTTTGTTTGCTGTCTGTTTCCAGCCGAAGCAAGAATCTGTAAATCATGAACGGAAGCGATACGCTCAATCCTGAACTGCAACTGAACATCGACGAAAAACTGCATCAGTCGGGTATCAGCCAGTCCAGACAGAAAATCATCCAGCAGGCTCTCGAAAATGTGAACCGGCCCGGATTCCGTATCGAGCCTTCGGCGATTCTTCCGCTCATGAAGCCTGTCACCTGGTTTCCGCCGATGTGGGCCTTCGCCTGCGGCGTGGTTTCGACCGGTGAAAGCGTTTCGCAGAACATCTCCATTCTCGTCAGGGGCGTCATCCTCGCCGGGCCGCTGATGTGCGCCATGTCGCAGACGATGAACGACTATTTCGACCGCGAGGTCGATGCCATCAACGAACCGGAGCGCCCGATTCCGGCTGGCAAAATTTCGAAACAGGCGAGCTGGCTCATCACCTTCGGGCTGATTCTCACCGGCTTTCTGGTCGCGCTCTCGATCCACCCTTACGTCGTGGCTATCGCCTTTGTGGGCGTGCTGATGTCGCACGCCTACTCCGGCCCGCCGATCCGGGCGAAGCGCAACGGCTGGTACGGCAACCTGATCGTCGGCCTCGCCTACGAAGGGGTCGCCTGGCTGACCGGCAGCTTCTCGATCACGCAGGGCGTGCCCTCGACCGAGTCGATCGCGCTGGCCATCATCTTCTCCCTCGGCGCGCACGGCATCATGACGCTCAACGACTTCAAGTCGGTCGTCGGCGACAAGATCCGCAAGGTGGCCTCGATTCCGGTGCAGCTCGGCGAAAAGAATGCCGCCATCCTCGCATCGGTGGTGATGGACGCCGCCCAGATCGCGGCCATCGCGATTCTCGTCGCCAAAGGCTCGATGATCCCGACCGCCATCGCCGTGACGCTGCTGGTCATGCAGCTCCCGATGCAGAAAATCCTCATCGACCACCCCGCCGAAAAAGCGGTCTGGTACAACGCCTTCGGCACGCTGCTCTATGTGCTCTCCATGATGGTCTGCGCCGTGGGCATAAGGCCTTAGCAAGCCTGATCTCTTTGCCCTATAGGACGTATAGGTCTTATAATTTCTATACGTCCTATTCTTCGGAGCTACACGAAAACAGTTTCGTTTTTACGAACTATTGAGTATCTTCCGGTTCAATTTTTTAACGCCAATCGATCCTATCATGTCCAAAGTTTGCGTGCTGACCGGAAAAAGGCCGAAATACGGCAACAACGTTTCCCATGCCAATAACCACACCCGCACCCGTTTCGAACCGAACCTGCATACCAAGAGAATCTGGATCGAGGAAGAAAAACGCTGGGTCAAGGTTCGCCTGACCGCCAAGGCGATGAAGATCATGTCCAAAACCGGCACTGCCGAACTGGCCAAGCTCCTGAAGTAATCTTCGCAGAGGCGAAAAATCCCGTTTGACAAGGCTCTTCCGCAGGTTGAGCCTTTTTTTATCCATGGAAAAAACAGTCACGATCTATACCGACGGCGCGTGCAGCGGCAATCCGGGCAAGGGCGGCTGGGGCGCCCTGCTCATGTACGGCAGCAGCCGGAGGGAGATATCGGGCTACGACCCCGCCACGACCAACAACCGCATGGAGCTTATGGCGGCCATCAGGGGGCTCGAAGCGCTCAAAGAGCCTTGCCGCGTGCAGCTCTACAGCGACTCGGCCTATCTGGTCAACGCCATGAACGAGGGGTGGCTGAAGCGCTGGGTGAAGAACGGCTGGCAAACCACCAAGAAGAAGCCGGTGGAAAACATCGACCTCTGGCAGGAAATCCTGAAGTTGACTACATTACACCACGTCACCTTTCACAAAGTCAAGGGCCACAGCGACAATCCGTACAACAACCGGTGCGACGAGCTGGCCCGGTTTGCCATCGAGGATAATTCCTAACTTTTTCTCCCTTATGAGCGGCAACGACTCAATGCCAGCGACGCCCGAGTTGCAGGCCCCCAAAAAGAAAGGCCCGAAAGTCATGGTCACGCTTTTTGTTCTGGGGCTCGTCGTCGTGCTGACTGGCTACCTCTGGATCAACTGGAAGAAACCGCGCCTCGCGCCCGAAGCGCTCTCGCCGGAGCTGACGGCGATCATCCAGAACATGCCGGGCACCTCTGATGCCATGATCTACGTCGGCATGAAAGATATTCGCGAGAGCAAATTCTGGAAAGAGGCCGTGCCGGATTCGATCAGGAACAGCCCGCTCCTCAGCCTTGGCAAGCGCACCGACAGCCTGATGAAAACTGGCGGCATCGATCTTAACAGCGATCTCGACACGCTGCTCGTCAGCTTCCAGCGTTCTGGCCGGAAGCAGCAGAACTACATCGGCATGGCGTGCGGGCCGGTCGCCCGGAAGGCTTCCGCCCCGTTCCTCAAATCCGCGAGCCTCCAGACCGCCGAGGTTGCCGGGCGACAGGCGTACATGCTCGACAGCACGCTCTGGGTCAGTCCGATGAGCGCGAACCGGCTCGCCATCGCCAGCAGCAGCGACAACCTCGAAAAGTTCTTCAAACCTTCCGGCCGTCTGTTCGAACGCGATTCGACCACCGCCTCGCTGATCGGAAAAACACCCTACAAATCGCACGTCTGGTTCGCCCTCGCCTCGCCACAGTGGACGGCGGGCGCGCTGCAAAGCCTCACCTCGAAGAACAGCGAAGTGAAATCGGTCGGCAACCTGAACCGCTTGCAGCAGATCACCATGTCGGTGAAGTTCGACGACAGCGGCCTCAAGGGGCAGTCCGAGTGGGTCTACAAGGATCGCCAGGCAGCCTTCTTCGCCTCGACCTTCCTGTGGGGGGCCATCGAGCTGTCGAGCATCTCCGGTTCGAGAACATCGGAGTCGTCCAAAGAGCTGCTCAGGCATCTCAAGGTGAGTCAGAACCTCGAATCGGTCATCGTCACGGCTGACCTTCCGCAGACCATCTTCAAGAAGAGCGGCAAAAAGGAGTGAGCGCCTTACCGGTGATTCGACGGATCACCGGTTTGACGGAAGCGCAGGAATCCATCCTGCTTCACCACCTCGACGCCCGCGCCCGCCGGAACGCTCCGGCCCGCCTGCCGGTCGAGCAGCCCGGCAATCCGGCCCAGAGCCTGGCTGTCAACCGGCAACCCCCGCAACTTCAAGGCCCGCTTCAGAATCTCTTTTTGCTCGAAGATCGAGAGCTGCCGCATCGCGCCGACGTGCAGCTTGCCTGCCGCGAGATCGAGGCCCGGATTGGCTTTGAGCAGGCGCGAGACGTGCTGCTCGATGAACGCTTCGAGCTCGCCCGCCTGCTCCGAAATGCGTTGCATCGATGGCGTGAACTTGAGGGCGAAGCGCTCCTCGATCACCGGAATCACCCGATTGCGGATGAAATTACGGTCATGCTCAACACCTTCGTTGGTGTAATCGACTCTCCAGCCACTCCCCTTCTCTTCGAGGTACGCCACGATCTCCCGCCGCGTGAAAGGCAAGAGCGGCCTGATGATCTTGCCATGCTTCGAGCGGATTCCGTGCAGACCAGACGCCGCCGCGCCGCGAAAGAGATTGAAAAGCACCGTCTCGGCGTTGTCGCCACTGTGATGCCCGGTCGCGATTCGCGTAAAAGCTGATTCGCGGCACAACTCGTCGAAGAACTCGTAGCGCAGCAAACGGGCGGTCTCCTCTGTCGACTTTTTCCATGCCGCCGAAACCGCCGCTGTGTCGAAGCGCCGAACGTGGCATTCGAGGCCAAGCTCGGCGCACGCATCGCGGACGAACGCTTCGTCGCCATCGCTCTCTTCGCCCCGCAGCGTGAAGTTGCAGTGCACCACGCCGAGGCGACAGCGCTGCGCCGGTGCCGCCGCCGCGAACAGGTGCAACAGCGCCATCGAATCCGGGCCGCCGGAGACCGCGAGGAGCACCGCGTCGCCGCTCGCGACAAGCGCCTGCCGCCGGATATTTTCAAGAAATTTTTTCTCGGTTCTGTTCACTGACTCGTTTGTCCGATTGTTCGACGCGAAGGTTCACACTATCGCCTTCCCCGCCTTTTTTGCAATCAGTCCGGGGCGGCCTGTCAATCACGCCATGATGGTAAATATGACAAATTTGGCTATCATTAGCCTCAAATCTGGATCATCAGCTCATGCGCATCGCACCATACGGAACCGGCAGCGTCCTCAAAACTGCCATTTTCTGCATCGTCATCTTCATCGTGGGCCTGTTTTTACCTCAGCCCGGAGGCGCACTTCTTGCTGCCGCCTCGCTCCTGTTTCTCCTCTTCACGCTCTATTTCTATCGCGATCCCGAACGGGAAATTCCTGACGGACAAGACCTGATCCTCGCGCCCGCCGACGGAAAAATCATGCTGAAACAAACGGTCGATCATCCCGTCACCGGCCCTGGTTCGACCCTCGTCAGCATCTTCATGTCGCCCTTCAACGTTCACGTGAACCGGATTCCGGTCGATGGCAGGGTGCGCGGCTGTCAATACCACGAGGGTAAATTTCTCATGGCCTTCGACCACCGCAGCATGACGGACAACGAGCGAATGGAGATCACGCTCGACACCGCCGCCGGGCCGGTCTGGTTCTCGCAAGTGTCGGGATTCGTGGCCCGCAGGATCGTCTGCAAGCTCGAAGCCGGACAGGAGGCGCGGCGCGGCAGCCGTTTCGGCATGATCAAGCTCGGATCGAGAGTCGATATCGCGCTTCCGGCCTCAGTGCGCGTCACGGTCGCGGAGGGAATGAACACAACAGCGGGCAAAACGGTTCTCGGCGAAGCATAGCTTTTTTGGACAAAAAACTTGATTTGACAAAAAGCTTTGAGTATATAACTGGTAAGGAATATGTTGTAGCCATTTTATCCATTAAGGAGAAACCCCATGTTCGGTTTAGGCGGCCAGGAACTCATACTCATCCTTCTCATCATCCTCCTCCTGTTCGGCGCACAGAAGCTGCCCGAGCTGGCCAAAGGACTCGGCAAAGGCATCAAGGAGTTCAAAAAAGCCCAGAATGAGATAGAGGACGAGTTCAACAAAACGATGGAAGAGCCATCGAAAAAGGAGAAAAAAGCTTGAGTCTGAGGACTTGCTTTACCTTTTTTTGATTGACGCGATACCTGTCCGGCAACAATACCCCTTGCATTACCATCTCCTCTTCAGGATTGCCGGTCACGCAAAATTCATCACAAGCGACTGAAAATTCTAAGTTACCAGACTCGCCACCGGGTCTGGAACTTACCTTTCGATCAACCATAGCCAGATAGCGAGAGGCGATACGCTTTTATCTCCATCTCCTGCTTTTACCGGCTGGAGCATCACGAGTAATGGCAGCGACGACTCCGGCGGGCAACTGCCGTAACGCGTTGACGCCGCGCACCATCGGGATTAGCGATTAGCGATACGCGCACGGTGACTCTGGCGAGGTAAAGAGCGCGAACGTTTTTCAACACGCTCTTTTAGCGTTATCTTACAGGCGTTTGGCCGCCGGATTTACCCGAACCACTCTTCCCAGTCCGTCTCATGCTCAAAAGCCTTTATGTCAGGGATTTCGCGCTCATCGACGAACTTTCGGTCAGCTTCGCACCTGGACTGACCATCATCACCGGCGAGACCGGCGCGGGCAAGTCGATCCTGATGGGGGCGCTCAACATGGTGCTTGGCGAGCGGGCAAGCGCCGAGATGGTTCGCGGAGGCGCGTCCAAGGCGGTGATCGAGGCGGTCTTCGGCGGCGAACACTACGAAAGCATCGGCGAAATGCTCGACGAAGAACAGATCGAGCGTACGCCGGAGCTGATTCTGCGGCGCGACATTTCGGCGACGGGCCAGTCGCGCTGCTTCATCAATGACACCCCCTGCACGGTCTCGCTGCTCAAGCGAGTGGGACAGCAGCTCGTCGATCTGCACGGCCAGCACGACCACCAGCTCCTCCTGCACGCCGAAACCCACGCCGGAATGCTCGACGGATTCGGCCTCCTGCACGCCGAAACCGCGCAGTACCGCAACACGCTCGAAGAGTACCGCAAGCTCCGCCGCGAGCTGCAAAGCCTCACCGAACGCGCCGATGCGCTCCGCGAGAAGCGGGATTTCATCGATTATCAGTACAAGGAACTCGAAGCAACGGCGCTTGTGGAGGGCGAGGAGCGATCGATTGACGAGGAGATAAACCTGCTCGAAAACGCTGAAACGCTCTTCAGCCTCGGCACGGAGCTGGGCGAGCACCTCTATGAATCGGAAAGTTCGGCCTACACGGCGCTCTCGTCGGCAGTACATTTACTCGAAAAGCTCACCTCGATCGACCAGCGCTTCGAACCGTACCTCGAAGAGCTGCGCGGCGCGACCGCCACGGTGGAGGAGCTGAACCGCCACGTGGGGCGCTACACCGGCGGCATCGAGTTCAACCGCGACCGCCTCGAAGAGCTGCGCGAGCGACAGTTGCTGCTGCAAAGGCTCGCCAAAAAACACGGAAAAAGCATCGACGAACTGATTGCCCTGCGCGACCGTCTTGCCGAAGAGCTGTCACTCGAAGAGAATGTAGCGGGCGAACTGGCCGCCATCGAAGCCGACATCAGGAAGGCTCGAACAGCGCTCTCGGCGTCGGCGACCTCGCTCTCGGAGCATCGCCGCGAAGCTGCCGGGCGGCTCGAACAGGAGATCATGCAGGGCCTTTCGACGCTCGGCATCCCGCACAGCGCCTTCGAGGTGCGCTTCACCCGCGAAGCCGCGCCAGACGGCGACATCGAGATCGACGGCACGCGCTACCGGGCATTCGACAACGGCTGCGACCGCATCGAGTTCATGATCTCCACCAACCTCGGCGAGTCACCAAAGCCGCTGGCGAAGGTCGCCTCCGGCGGCGAAATCTCGCGCGTCATGCTCGCCATGAAGAGCGCTCTGGCCCGTTCGGCGGAGTTGCCAATCCTCGTGTTCGACGAAATCGACACCGGCATCAGCGGCAAGGTCGCCCAGTCGGTCGGCTTCAGCCTCAAACGCCTCTCGCGGATGCACCAGATCATGGCCATCACCCACCTCCCGCAAATCGCCGCGATGGGCGACCTGCACCTCGCCGTCGTCAAGCGCATCGAAGCCGACCGCACCCTCACCGGCGTCACCCCGCTCGACGAAACCCGGCGCATCGAAGAGGTCGCCCGCCTCTTCAGCGGAGCCGACATCACCGCCGCCTCCCTCCAGCTCGCCACGGAGCTGATCGAAACGGGACGGTCGGCTTAAGCCTGGGAGCTACCTGGGAGCGCCATGCTCCAGCTTGGCGTCTTTTTATTCAGTTTATGCTTGAGATACTCTCGTAATCTTCGTAAATATAAGCCGTAAGCCTCGCCGTTGAGCTTATGCAGTACCCCTCCCGAGACGGCCTTCCGAATGAGAAAAACTGATCTGATGCTACACGAGCGACAGAAATGCTGGCAGGTGCTTTGATTCTGCGGTTACTGCTGAATTTGCGTGAAGCGTTCTTTGAGTGAGACCTGAACTTTGCCGGGTTAGACTGATCTGTATAAACCGGCAGGATTCAATGATTGTTAATTTGGTTAAGTTAAACATAAATAATCAATTGGCTGGTCTGTGAGTATGGTTATGGGGTTGTCTTATACAGAAAGAAGCTTTCTGCCTTTTCTGGATTAGGCAGATCAGTCTAAACATTGTTAGCTGTAAGGAGAAAGCATGATAAAAGAAAGAATTGAAATCCTAAAAAAGATTGAACAAAGAAGAGAATCAAAAGTAATCCTATATGTCACTGGTGATCGCCCTGGTTTAGAAACACAGATTCACCAAGAAGTATACGATTATTTTGTTAATATTTTGGATGAAATTGGAGTTGTTGATCGAATATCATTAATTCTTTATACACGGGGCGGTAACACACTTGCCGCATGGTCGATTGTAAACTTGATACGTCAATTTTGTGATAATTTTGAAGTCATTATTCCGAACAAATCTCAAAGTGCTGGCACACTAATCTCAATTGGTGCAAATACTATTGTGATGACAAAACAAGCTACTCTTGGCCTAGTAGATCCATCAATAAATACACCTTTAAATCCACGAATTGAAGGTGCCCCACCAGATGCAAAAGTCCCCGTGAGCGTGGAGGCGGTAAACGGATTTTTAGAACTTGCAAAATCTAATATGTCTGACCCAGATTCAAATTCAATAAAGGATCTCATTATTCAATTATCTCAAAAAGTACATCCTTTAGTATTAGGCGAGGTATATAGATCAAAAACGCAGATTCAAATGTTATCTAAAAAGCTATTGTCAAAGACGGGAGTAAAAGCCAATAAAATTAGCGATATTGTATCTTTCCTTTGTTCTGAATCTGGTAGCCATGACTATACAATTCATCGCCGTGAGGCACGTGATTTGGGGCTGAATATTGAAAAACCAAATGATGATTTTTATTCTGAAATTAAAGCGCTATATGATGATATTTCGTCTGAGCTAAAACTAACTGAAAGATGGGATCCAATACGAGAATTAGGTAGTAAAGACAAAATTGCTTATGTTATTAAAAGGTGCTTGGTTGAATCAACAACTAGCAAATCGTATTATTTTTCTACAGAAGGTGAGATAAGTAAAATACAACAAGATCAACAAGTTCATATTCAGGACAACAGATTATTTGAGGGATGGAAACATGAACCTAATAATTAATCAAAATGTAAATTATGCCAATCATACGAATTCGAGTTCTCCAAAGTGGAACAATTCGAGCGCAACAAGTGATTGTTTATCAACGATCATTCGGAATAAGACAATTGTGATATATGAAGCTCCAACTCCAGAACACATAATCGAAAAAGAAGAGCAGCTAACAAAGCGCTCCACCTGACCGCTCTTACGCTTCGCTACAGAGCGGCAGGTGAGCTTGGTCGTTATTTTAGTATTGGTCGATGGCTTGGATTTGGAAATAAAATCGATTCATTTCAGGCATTCGTAACCGTTTGTTTCTATCGCTTTGCGGAATGATTCTGTTATATCATTCCAATCCAGAACATCTACTCTGAACGGCAATTCGGATTCCTGAAATGTTTCCTTGATTTCGGCGAGCAGTTTCCAGTCGAGCAATGATTCGACCTTGATGGCGAGGTTGAGGTCTGACCAGGGTTTTGCCGTTCCGTGAATCCTTGAGCCGAAGACGATGATTTCAGCTTCCGGTACGAAACAATTCAGAATGTTTCGCGCCACTTCGAGTTCATGCGGTTTAAGTACAGCTCATTGGCTGATGCAGCAAGAATACAATGGCTGAATGCGTCATAATAATCCGATCCGAAGCCCTTTGCGTGATTGACATGCCCTGAAATGCAGAATGCTCTTCATCGCGGCTCAGAAAAAGATCGAGCGTCCCTGGAAAAAATCATAAAAAAAGGCGGCACAAGCACCGCCTTTTTTCCTTTCGCTGTAATGCAAAAACCGGCCATCGCGTTACCGGCTATGGACTTGCATGGTGACGTTACTCTTTGGATTCACCCATGGCGGCGGCTTTCTCCATCTCCTCGGCGACGTTGACCTCCTGAACGGTGTAGCCCGCCGGAATCGCGAATTTCGACGCCGGAACGGCGACGTTTTCCTCGATGCTCGCCGCTTTCAAAGAGATGCTGCCCATTTCGCTTTTCAGCACGATATTCTTGTACATCACGCCATAAACACGCGCATCAGGCTGTTCCTTGTTCATCGCTACCGAGTACTTCTTGCCGGTCACTCCCGCAATCGATTCCGTACCCTCTTCGCGGTAATCCATGTTTTTCTTCAGCTCGTTGACATCCAGCGACATGGCCATCATCTGCGCCATCTCCTGAAGCTCCCGGATGTCGCTCTTCGTCGCCACCTTGCTGGTTTCATCCTTGCCGTTGACGGTTTTCTTTATTTCGTAGGAAATACTGGTATAACCATCAGTGATACGCATCGCGTGCTCATGCGTCCTGATCCCCATGACGTTCGATTCCGTCACCGTTTCCACAGCCTCTTTTCTGCCATAATCGTCAAAATAGAGCGTTTGGGTCGTCGTTCCCATGCCCATGAGGTTCTGCGGCTCATAATGCACGATGCCCGATTTGATTTCATAACGCTTCGGGAGCGATTCCGACGAAAGTGAAGAGACCGCATCGGATACCGGATTATCCGATTTTGAACAGCCGGATATTACGGTCATCATGGAGAGAAGGGCGACACCTGCCGTACGGCTTGCAAAGTTTTTCATGAAGGTAACTTATGGTTAAATAACGATAAAACGGCGCGCCACGCCTCTCGGCACCAAATGCGCGCCCCAAAATTTAGCGAAAAAACACCCAAAAAAAATATTGACAACCAGAAAAATAACGTTATTGAGCGTTTCGGGATCACCACGATTAGGCGGCAATCGAGCAGCGTTTTCTCCATAAACCGGAAACGTTTCGAGCGTCAAACGACGCCGCGATCAGGAGGCGCAACAAGTTTTTGGCGACGCTCTTCAGCGAGGCGATTCTTCATACACCGAGACGATCAGCGACCGTTTTTCGACGAGCTTCGGCGCTCTCGTTATCGAGCCGAGCGGCTCGATACCCATTGCTGACAGGCGTTCGGTGAGTTCGCCGAGCACTTCGTTTTGGTGCAGTCGCCACGTCGAGGCGAAGCAGCGCCAGAATGTCCAGCCCGCGCGCTCCAGAACCCGCTGGCGGGCGAGATCGTGCGACCAGCGGTCGGGGCCGTGGAACTCGTCGCCGTCGCACTCGATGGCGAGGCGCATGTCGCCCGCGCCTTCGACAACCATGTCGATGCGGTATGCCCCCGTCTTCACCTGCGGAATCACGCGATAGCCGCGCTCCACCAGCGCGGTGTACACCTCCCGCTCGAAGCCCGATTCGCACCGGTCGATGAGCACTTCCTTGTCGGCGACGAGCGGCTTGTCGAAGTGCTGAAGCAGCGAAACCCGCAAATCCTTGTCGGAGAGATGCGACGCCGTGACGGAGCGCACGAGGTACATCCGGTCGCGCGCGCGGCTGGCGGCGACGTTGAAGCGCTGCTCGAACATGTTGCCCGAGAGCGCCTTGCAGTTTGCGGGATCGACCACCATCGAGAGGAACATGATGTCGCGCTCGCTGCCCTGAAACGTTCGCGCATCGCCACACTCGAACTTGCGCCGCAACAGCTCGGCGGTATTGCACCTGTTCCGCACCAGCGTATCGATATATTTGGCCTGCTCCATGCCGAGCAGCGACACCACGCCGATGGTGCGGCCCTCGAAGCGCTCGCTTGCAAGCAGTGCCGCGATTTCGTCAGCGATGAAGCTCGCCTCTTCACGGTTGCAGCCGTCGCGGCCTCGCACCCCGTTTTCGACATGGACATCCACCAGCGGCGGTTCGATCCGTTCGCTCCCTTTCGGAATCCGCAGCGGCTGGATCGCGCCCTTGTAAAACGTCCGGTTGGAGTAGGCAATGATCGGCGGCACGCACCGGAAATGCTCGCGCAGCATCACCTGCCGCGCCGCGAAAACGCGGGCCGCAAGGTCGTAGAGCGAGCTGCCGGGCGTCATCGCCTCCCGGAATGGCTGCTCCGCGAGGAAGCGGTCACGCAGCTCCTGCACCCGCTCGGCGGAGACGAACCCGGCGTCGGGCGAGACCTGCTTGTCGTCGCCAACCACCAGAATCGTCTTGCCGCGCAGAATCGCGGGCAGCGCCCAGATGTCAGACTGGCTCGCCTCGTCCACGATGACGAGGTCGAAGGCTCCGATATCGGCGGGCATCGACTCCGACACCTTGGCGTGGCTCATGATCCAGCACGGAATCGCGCCAGCGGCGCTGGTCATGTGGTGCCGCGCATCCCGGCGATGGCGCGTCGCATTTGGGCCTGTGCCGCGGCCAATGCGCCTGATCGCGGTCGCGTAGCCCTGCAACGCCTGAAGCACGCGCGGCGATGCGTTGCGCTTTGTCTCCATCCACGCCGCCAGAGCGACAATCTCCTGGTACAGCTTCGACAGCCCCTCTTCCAGGTCGCGGCGGCGAGCCGACAGCTTCACCAGTTCATCGCGCGACTCGATCCGTTCGAGGTGGCATTTGACCCGCGCCCAGCTCCAGACCATGCGCCAGTTGACCGGAAGCGCCGTCTCTTCGCCGGTTTGCGCCACCGGCACCGAACGCACGCGGGCAGCGAACTTCGGCGCTCCCGCCTGGGCGAATCTGCCTGCGGCTTCGTGCACGAATGCAAGCTCCGGACTCAGCGCCCTGATGCGCCGAAGCTCGCCGAGCAGCGTCGCGTATTCTGCGGCGACTCGTTCCGCAGCAAGCGCGTCGTTTCCGAGTTCGCCATCGACGAGAGCAGCGAGCTTTTCCGAAACGGGACCGGAGGCGCCCGTCAGCCTGGCCTTCAGGGTTGACAACTGCGTCGCCGCCTTCGCCAGATCCGCGCGGCTCAGATGAACCGTCAGATGCTCCCTGACCCTGGCGATCTCTTCCGATGTTCCGTGCAGCAGCTTCACCGGGGGCTGCGCGAACACAGCCTCCGCGCGGCGCACGAGCGTGACATCATGCTGCGTGGCGAGCTGGTGCGCTTTGCGGGCCGTCGAGGCGACAATCTCGATGCGGCGCAGGTCGCCGACGCCGCCCTCCAGCACCGGAGCGGAGAGCGCTGGCGCGAACTGGTTCCAGCGCGTCAGGAACGAGACGACGCGCAAATGCAGCTCCATGAAGCTTTTGACATGTTGCCACGCTTCGGCGCTCGACGGCGGCAAGCCCGCCACCCTGACTTTCGACACCACCGCCTTGACCTCGTGATTGCCAAAAGCGATAAACCCGAACGGCTTTCCGGTATCCGCCCCGCGCTCTACCGCCTCGCTCACCTTCGGCGAGCCGAGCGCTTCCGGCGGAATCTCGACCGGGCGTTGCAGAAATGCCGCGCGAGCCTCCGTCAGGGCCGCGATCTCGTCGAACAGCGCTTCGAGCGCCTGGCGTTCGGCCTGGAATGTTTGTTGCCTGCATCGCTGCCGCACTTGGTGCGCCCAGCTCTCGCCGAGTTCGTCGATCTCTTTCAGGATCGAATGCACCGCATCGATAGCGCCCAGAAGCTGCCGCGCCTCGTCGAGCACTTCGGGCGTCGCCGACTTCAGGGCTGGCAACGCGCCCTCATCGACCAGCCGCCCGATTTCGTGCATCCGCACCAGCACGGTGTGCAACTGCGAAATATCATCCGGTTGCGGCAGGTCGTCCGCCGACGGCACACGGGCCTCGGCATACGCGAGATCGCTGCCGAGCTTGCGCCGCGCCTCGCGAAGCCGCCCGGCCTCCTCATCCGTGAGCGGCGGCGCGAATTCCGGCGCAAGCGAGATTTCGTCGTCGAACCAGCCATGTTCTGCCTGGCCGCCGATGACCAGTTCGGCGAGCTGCTGGGCGCGCATCGGCTGGCCATCGACCTGCACCTCGGCAAGTTGCGTTCCGGCGATGTCGTCGATGCGGCTGTCGATGCTCACGAGTTCGGCGTGCGCCCGGTCGATGCGGCTCGTGCAACGCTCGATCTCCGGGCGCGTGAGCTCCGGATTGAGCTGCGAGACACGCGCCTGAATCGCGTTGATCGAGTTCTCGAATTGCCGCAGGCTTTCACGGTCACCGGTAAGCATCGCCACGGTCAGCGGTTGCACCTCTTCGGGAATCTTGCTTTGCAGCACCGCGAGCGCCGGTTCGCCCTTGGAGGTCACGAGCACGC
>CAYZCF010000004.1:0-40507 GCA_964476855.1 uncultured Chlorobiaceae bacterium | reverse complement strand
CCATGTCAATCGTTCCAGCTCAAGCACAAGAGTCAGATAAGACTGATCGCACGGCCTAAGACCTCTGTAAGCCACTCTCTGATATCTGCGTAGTTCTCATGATTGAACGCAAGCAATGATACTGCAATAAAGATATCAATTGCCTGATCGTCTTTTGCTGGAAGCAACAACGCTGGGTTATTCCTGATCAGATCCTTAACTAATCCCATCAATTTCAACGTATTCTCAACCGATTGTTTTTTCGCTTCTGCATCCTCATCAGAACAACGACAAGCAAGCCAGTGAGTCCAAATTCCATCAGAGGCCAATCGACCAAGCAAATCGAAAAGCTTCAAATTGACGTCAAATTCACAAGAAGATTGAACGGCGCTCGAAAGACCATGCAACTTACCGACATGAGAAAAAACGTTTTTCACGAGAAACTCACTGGAAATCTGTTGGTAAGCAGAAAATATTGAGAGGAATGCAGTTTCAACCGCTTGAGCCGCCTTTCCCGTCTTCCCTGCATAGCGCTTAATAATATCCCAACCATGAAGTAAAGTCAGTTCGCTGGATAAGTAAGCCGACTCCATGTTTTCAGCCTCACGCGCCCATGAAAACAAAATCCACAAGCAAATACTCATCTGGCGAATCGCCGTAATCCGCTCCGAGTCTTTAATTTCTTCAGCACCAGCAGATAGAGACCTGATAAGTTCAGCAAAATGCCGATATGAAGTTTCCGGGTTGTCAAGAAGAGCTAGTGATTTTCTGAGACGAGATTGCGCTCTTTTTGGCAACAAATCTTCACGAAGAAAACTCCTCTGTATTAAAAACGCAAGTTTATCGCCATTCCACTCTTCAAACGTGATCTTGGTCGTTGTGTTTTGTGTAATGAAACCTGTTAGTTGTGGGCGAACTTGTTCTTGAACATCACCACCAATACCGATACAGATCACTACGTCTTTCCCGCGATGTTCAACGGGAAGCCGATTGGGAATGTAAGCATCAATAATCTCATTCAAAGAAGGACGGAGTGACTGAACTGAATCGCCGTCCCAATCTTTTCTGGTCAAATCACCTGGTTTGATAGAGAAAAGATACACTTTTTCTGGCCCGCCGTCTATACTACCAACTGCACCAACATCAACGCCATCTTGGCGTGTCCCCCTACCTGGACGGGAATAAACGCTCAAACCAAGCTGGCTCAAAAGGTCGGGGAAAATTGCATCGAGCTCGCCCCGCTCGCGTAGAGACGAAAGATATTCTTTAAGAATGAGTTTCATGTTTTGAGCTGTTCATTTCTAAAAACACGCAACATGTAATCCATCCCAACCGGATCGAAGATCTGTATTCGTGCATATTCCATTTCGGAATCAAGACACTGCAAAGGTATTTCCTGCCGATGAGACTGCCCATCAGAGCCGTACACATAACTGATCAACTTTTTTCCATAGAGCAACACGCTTTTCGGAAACAAATTCAGAACAACCGACTTTGCTTCTGCTGCTTTCCATGATTCTGCTATAAGTTGCGAAAAATGTCGATTATACGCCTCTCGTTGTGCTTCGCTGGGATGCAGTGCTGGAAGTGATCCAACTGAACGTAATTCTTCCAGATACGCATCAATTTTCTTGAGTGCACTGTCAATTATTTCTTTGACTTTACCTGATTCGCTTTCAGATTGCTTTATAATATAGTCTCTTACTTTGCCAGTATAATTGAGAAGCAAAGGGTCAAAGAGCAAAGCGCCAAGCTCTTGCAAAACCTTATCATCTGTGGCATTACGAAGAAGTGAAATAAGCACAGAAGCAACACTAATTGGCTGTATGAAAAGGTACCCAATGACTTTTCGAGCAATAAAAAGGATATGCCCAGAATCTGAGGGATTTAGCTCTGTAACATCAATCTCCAGCAAAAGACCATTGCCGTGATAAGTACCAACTATCGCATGCACAGCCTCACATAAAACCTGATCTCCCTTTAGAAACCACCGGGTAAGAATTTTGCTGCTGAGCACCTTGTTACTCAGAATTTCACTGACAGCACTATCAAAGACCTCCATCGTTAGCTCACCAGAATGCCTAAGCAGCAAGGCTTCCAGAAACTGAATTGCCTTCTCGGAATTACCGTTCTTGAGCAAATGGGAAATACCGTAATCAACGTTATCCAAAGTGCCTTTATGCGTTGGCTTAACGCGAAGCAAATCAACAAAGAGCGCGTCCAGAAGTTCAGTTGGAAGCTCGCCCGTATGAAAACCAAATATTTCTGATGCAGCATGGAGCGCATAGTCGTCTCCTTTTGCCAATGCAGAAATGATGATCATGATGGCACGTGGCTCCTGAGACTTATCCCTTTGCAAAAGCGGAAATGCCGATTTGATGACGCTTGAGAGAATTTGATCGTCCGTTTCCTGTACCGCAGCATATTCCAATGCAGAAAGAGCTATACCCAAGTCCTTACTATCTTCAGGTAAATTTATTTTACCGATCGAAAACAGGCCTCCTCTTTTCAACTCAATATTCTCGTCATTGCAGAGACGAATCGTTTCGCCCAGATAAAACGAAGCATCTATTTGAGAGCCTGCAATAAGCGTGGCGGGAAGAAGATGAGCTAAATTACCGGGGCTTGCTTTAATATCCTCAAGCGCGTCATGCGGACGAGAGGCTTTTCTGGTGCAAAAATCGATAAAGCGGTTAATAATTGTACCCGCAGCCAAGTCCTGACCAGCATCTAGATAAAGGTGAAGCACGCATTGCATGACAGCTGAAACAGGAGCTTCAAGGTCTGGCAAAGCCTTTTCAAAGATATGTCGAGTCAGAAAAAAATCAGGCCCATTTGAGGAGTCGTTTTTCAAAAAATGAAAAGCACCAACAACATCAATAAGCCCTTCATTGTGCAAAACTACCAAATCAGCAAAAACTTCGCTACGATCAGAATGTTCATTCGATGAACAGGCATATACCGTTTCCAGAAAATCACCATTCTTGTAACTTAGAAGCAATTCATCTCGTTGAATCATATCAAGTTCCTCAACCTGAATTTCTTGGGACATCCTGTACAGGATAAACCAAATACAAGAATTTTTTAATCATTAACAGTCAAACCATGAGGTTCGAGTACTTAGACACAAGCTTCGACAGGGTTAATGGAGAAATCCCACATTCTGGGGCAAAAAAAAATAAATTTATTCGACTAAATATCCGTCACCGGTTGAATCAACCCTCACCGGTAAACCTCTCTCCGGTGACCAATCCGAACGACAAGAACTGAAACGGTCTCATCCCGGATTTCGCAAATCACCCGATAGTCACCTACCCGGTAGCGCCAGAGTCCGGCATGATCGCCACGTAACGCCTTGCCCGATGAGCGGGGATCAGTGGCAACGCTCTCTCTCAGAAATTTGAGAATCCGTTTTGCCGCAGATTTATCCAGCTTGGACAGCTCTTTTTCCGCTGACGCGGCAAACTCAATCTTCCAGACCAAGACGACGCTCCACTTCATCGATGCCGGACACAGCCTCGTCACCCCGCCTTACGCGTTCGAGAACCTCTTCTGCCAGATAAATATCTTCAAGATCGTCGAGGTGCTCCATGATGGCTTCGCGAACATACCAGGTTTTCGTTCGACCGGTTCTTTTGGCAAGCGTATCAAGCCGTTGAGCAACGCTTTTCGGAATACGAATGCCAATCATCTGATCCGCTTTTTCCTTTTCCATAGCCCTCTCGTATTACATGTTAGTCAATGCAGAACATGTTAAGCAAAAAATACGCCTATGGCAAATAAACCCGCCGTACTGACCTGCATGCAAAGAGTTGAACGTAACCTCGCGCCACTGGAACAAGGCTATGATGAAGAGCGTCGCATTCCGGGTTTCACTTTTCGAGAACCGATCAATGGATAAGGGATAAAGAAAAGGCAATGAAGGACTTAACATGACCACCACTGCCCGGCGCGAAAGGCATTCAGCCCTTCGTCAAAGCCAGCGCAGCGGTGCCCGAAAAACGTTATTTGTAGCTGAAATTCTTCTTCGCCGCCTGCGTGCGCAGGTTTTCGAGAATCACCGTTCCGAGGCTCTTTGAATCGGTGGTTTCCCGCTCTTTCGCCTGCACATAGGCATCCCGCTTTTTGCTGAGAGCCGAGATCTGCGCTTTCAGGTTTTCGCGCTCCTCTTTTTTCTGCTGCACATAGCTGCCGATCTCTTTATCGGATTTGCCTTTCAGCTCATCGGGAAGGCCGTCCTTTTTGATCCCCTCGACCGTGACGCTCTTGTTGTCGATGGCATCGACAAGATCCCAGCCGGAAGCCTTGTACAAGGACGAACCTTTCGTGGCAGCCCGTTCAGCCGCAACCGGTGCCGACATTGCTTCGGCGTTCCGATCCTGCATTGACTGTCTGGCCAGTCGCTCTTTACCCTTTTCGCCATAGGGCACATAGGTGTCGTTGAGCCTGCCATTGAGCCTCATGAGGTCATCATCATAGGGCGTCACAATGCCTGGCGTGCGCTCGTCGCTGTCGATGGCAAAATAACTGCCCCCGCCGATTGTAGCGCCTCTTTTCCAGAGCCCCTGGACACCGGCATAATAGTCGCCGCAATAGATGGTATTGACCGCGACATCACGCTCGGCAGCCCAGCGGCATGCCGCCTGATAGCTTACTTCACCCTGGTCGAAAGGCTCATTGCCGGCAATGTAAATCAGCTTCAGCCCATTACGGGAGCTATTCCATTTCAACTGGTTCAGACTGCTGCCGATCACGTGGCCGCAATACTCCGAGCCACCGTTGGTTGTCAGCGAAAAGAGCGCTTCGGAGAGCAGATCGAGATCCTCGGTGAACGGGACAACCTGACGAATATATCCAGATCTGGCAGAGAGGCCGTTGTTGCCATACTCGTACAACGCAACCTGCAACCGGATCGGCTCACCCCTTTTACGCATTCTCGACACCTCGTTGACAATGCGCCAGAGCTGGCTCTTTGCCTGACTGATCAGGCCATCCATGCTGTTGCTGGTATCGAGCAACAGTGCGAGCTGCACCAGCTTGTAGTCCGACGGGCACTGCCCTTTGACTGGCTTCAGGTTGTCATACTCCTGCGCATACTTCGCGAATGCCTTTCTCAGAGACTGGTCGCGAATTTGCCGCGCTTCGGAACATCCAGCTTCGGTTACGGGCTTGGCTTCGAGGATTGCTTTACCGGGAAGAACGGTGGTCGCCAGCAGCAATGAGATCAGTTGTTTTTTCATCGGAGGGTCTGTGTATGGGTTGGAAAAAGCCTGTATCCTTTTGACGCTGCTCTGGATACCCTCTTGTGCACCCATTTGAAAAATGATCTCCGTGTTTAGCGGACCTCCGTAAGGCCGTATCACAATTCATTCACCAAAATCCACATTCACTCCTCGTCATCCCCGGTTATCGAGCAGTCCCGGCCAACGAGCTGCCACCGTTATCACAGCTTCTTTTACCGGCACCGGAGTGCTCTCCTGAAAAACGAGTGAGCCCCACGCTTTTCATTACCAGGAAAAGCCGGCTTGACCGCGTATTGCCGGTTTTTCTTTCCCCGGCCATTAGTGACCTGTTTGCTATGGTTTTGTCTCAATGAACCTCTACCTTTAATTTAATGAGAGGGTTACCCTGTTTTTTTCTTTTCAAACCAACACTTGGGAGGTTACTCATGGCACGAAAAGTTGTCGCACAGTATGCGGTGTTTCATAACATCGGAGGCACATCCAGCATTATTTTTTATTACGAGGGCGGGGGAGCTGATTCGGTTTCGGATATTCCCTATGGCGAGGCGCAACATATCATCGACCTGCTGCGTAATGAAAAGCCGATGTCGTATGACCACAGCCAGAAACGGCTTTCCACCTATACTCCGGAACCGGTCGGCGAAGGGGAATAAACCATGAGGCGAGAATCCTGAACGGAGCCAGGTGATCTTCGGGAATAATGTGGAAGATCCCTGGCGTTATGCTACGTACCTGCCGGTGCTGATTCTGGTCAAAAATTCCGGTATCGACAGCCAATACTCGAGCGCTGGAAGCAGCTTTTCGGCGGTCTGGCGCTCGTGCCGGAGCAGATCAAGGGCTATCCGGTGATCGTGAAAATAAACGGCAAGTTCAGGGCGCAATGAACGATGATGCGCCGTTCCTGTGCTCCCGAAATTCTCACGGAACAAACCGCCCGACTCATTGCCAGGGCAGGCGCTTTTCCTGACAACATCCGGCCATCGACTCCGCCCTGAAAAATCAGGAACGGGCAGCCGCTGAAAAGCCTTGTCATAACATGCCAAATGTTTAACTTTTACGACATTTCCCGGTCATCGGGCCGGGATTCGCCAACCTATTTCGCTATCCGGATGTCCTCTTCTCTCGCTATCTACAACTCCCTGAGCCGCACGAAAGAACCGTTCGAACCGCTTCATCCCGGCATTGCCACCATCTACGTCTGCGGGCCGACCGTCTATGGGCACGCGCACCTCGGTCACGCCAAGAGCTACGTGTCGTTCGACGTGGTGGTGCGCTGGATGCGCCACCTGGGGCTGAAGGTCAAGTATGTGCAAAATATTACGGACGTTGGCCACCTGACCGACGACGCCGACGAGGGTGAAGACAAGATCCAGAAGCAGGCGCGGCTGGAGAAGACTGAGCCTATGGAGATCGCGCAGTACTACACGCGGAGCTTCTACGAGGACATGGACAAGCTCGGCGTCGAGCGCCCGAACATCGCGCCGACGGCCACCGGCCACATTCCGGAGCAGATCGCGCTGGTCGAGCGGCTCGTCGAAACCGGCCACGCCTACGAGTCCGGCGGCAACGTTTATTTCGATGTCAATTCGTTCGCGGGTTACGGAAAGCTTTCGGGACGCACCGACCAGGCGGCGTTGCAGTCGGGCGGGCGCGTCGCGGAGCGCTCCGACAAGCGCAACCCTTCGGACTTCGCACTCTGGAAAAAGGCCGAGCCAAGCCACATCATGAAGTGGCAATCGCCGTGGGGCGAGGGCTATCCGGGCTGGCATCTCGAATGCTCCGCGATGGCGATGAAGTATCTCGGCGACACGATCGACATCCACGGCGGCGGCATGGAGAACCAGTTCCCGCACCACGAGTGCGAGATCGCCCAGTCAGAAGCAGCCACCGGCATGCCGTACGTGCGCTTCTGGATGCACAACAACATGGTGACGGTCGATGGCGTCAAGATGGGCAAGTCGCTCAAGAACTTCGTGAACCTCAAGGAGTTGTTCGGCGCGTTCGACCCGCTGGTGATCCGCTTCTTCATTCTGCAATCGCACTACCGCTCCCCGCTCGACTTCTCCGAAGCGGCGATAAAGGCTTCGCAGTCGGGATTCGAGAAGTTGCAGGAGGCGTACAAGCGATTGCTGGAATCCTCGGAGGGCAAGGGGCAGCTCGATGTGTCGGCGTTTGACGCCAGAATCACCGACGCACTGAACGACGATTTCAACACGCCGGTGGCGATCTCGGTGATCTTCGAGTTCGTCAAGGCGCTGAACGGAGCGCTCGACAAGGAGGCGCTCGACGCCGACTCGAAAACGAACGCGCTTGCGCTCCTCGACGCCTGCGCCGGAGAGGTGCTCGGCATCCTGAAAAGCCGCGACGAGCTGCTTTCGGGCGAGAGCGGTGAGAGCGCTCGGACGCTCGACGAGGTGATGCAGGTGCTGCTCGAACTCCGCAGGGAGGCGCGAGCCAGCAAGGATTTCGCCACCAGCGACAAAATCCGCGACCTGCTCCTCCAGCGCGGTATTGAGGTCAAGGACACCAAAGAGGGCGCAACCTGGTCAAAGAAAAAAGGTTGAACTCATAAGATGCCGAGCTGGAGCTCGGCGCTCCCAGGAAAAAAGCCGGAGTGTGATGCTCCGGCCTTTTCATCTCTTTTCTTTCCTGTCCATGACGTCCACAAAGTCCACTTCGTCCAATGCTCTCCTATAAAAACCCCTCCAGCCCTGGCTCGCGCTTCATCATCTCCACCGCCTTGACCACCTTCTGCGACTCGCCCGCCTTGCAGATGAGCAACGCGTCGGGCGTATCGACCACGATGATGTCCTCAACACCGACCGTCACCACCGCCTTGCCGTGGGGTTTGCGGACAAAGACCTCTTTCGAATCGATCATGATCACCTCCTGGCCATCCGTGTCGCGCCCTTCGAGGCCGAGGCCGATCTTGATCACCTCGTCCCAGCAGCCGAGGTCGGTCCAGCCGAAGTTCCCTGCAAGCATGTAAACCTTCTCGGCCTTCTCCATGATGCCGTAGGCAATCGAAACCGGGTGAACCCAGCTGTATACATCCTCGATGACCGAATCCTGCCGCTCGGTGCCGATGAAGGCGTGAACGTTCTGCATGTCCTCGTAAAGGTCGGGCAGCGAGCGGCGGTACTCGCGGTTGATGTCATCGACGTGCCAGATGAACACGCCGCTGTTCCACCAGAAGTCCTGGCTTTCGAGAAAATGCTCGGCAGTGGCGAGATCGGGCTTCTCGGCGAAGGTTTTCACGCGGAACAAGGAAATGTGGTCGTCCTCAGGATTGTCGTTCTCTTCGCCGATCATCACCGACGGCTCAACCTGGATATAGCCATATCGCGTCTCGGGGCGGTCGGGATGGATGCCGACGGTGATCAGCCCCCGCTGATCCCGCGCGAGTCCAACGCCCTTGGTGATGGTCTTGAGGAACTGCTCCTCGTCGAGCACGAGATGGTCGGCAGGGAGCACGATGGTCACGGCGTCGGGATCGCGCTTGCGGATGAAGGTGGTCGCCAGCGCGATGCAGGTGGCCGTATCCCGGATAGTCGGCTCGATGATGATATTGCCGGGATCAAAATCGGGAAGCGAGTCGTTGACCAGAAGCCAGTGTTGCTTGCCGGTGATGATGAAGATGTTCTCCATCCGGACGGCCCCGGCGATTCGCTCGACCGTTTTGCGGATCATCGTGCCGCCATCGAAGAAATGGAGGAACTGCTTTGGGGATTTTTTTCTCGAAAGTGGCCAGAGCTTGCTTCCGCTGCCTCCCGCCATGACCACGGCATAGACATGATTATCGGCAATCTGCTTCATAACATCTTGTTCTTTCTGGGCATACTACGATTGAGCTACGATTGGCATGTTAACAATGTACAACATTTCCGCCAGAGCCTGCGGGCTTTTCTGAAGAGCGCGGAACATTTGCCATTGGCGTTAAAATGTCGTTTTTTCCTGTTGTACGCATCTCTTCACCATCGCAGCCGAATGATTTGTCATGCCGAATGACCTGCACCTGATCGAGGGACTTTGCCGCCAGCACGGCATCCCCGCAACAAAAAAAGCACTGATACTTCTTGAGCGTTACGCCGCGCTTCTCGATGAGTGGAACCTCAAGGTGAACCTCGTCAGCCGCAAGGAACATGCGCCGGTCATCGTCAAGCATGTGTTTCACTCGCTGCTCATCAGCCGCATCCACGACTTCAGGCCCGGCGAAAAAGTGCTTGACCTCGGCACCGGCGGCGGCTTGCCGGGCATTCCGCTGGCCATTCTCTTTCCTGAAACCTCGTTTCTTCTGGTTGACTCGACCGGCAAAAAAATAGCAGCCTGCAAGACGATGATTAAAGAGCTGGGCCTCGAAAACGTCATTGCGCTGCATTCGAGGGTGGAGGAGCTGAAAGGGGTGCTCTTCGATACGGTACTCAGCCGCCAGGTCGCGCCGCTCGAAGAGTTGTGCGCCTACAGCGCCAGACTGCTCAAACGGGAAGGCGTGCTCATCTGCCTCAAGGGGGGGAACCTCAACGAGGAGATTGCCCAGGCCGTGCTGTCGCGGGAAAAACATCTTGGATTCCCGGCATCCGTGGATCAGTTGCCGATCGGGGAGATCGATCCGATGTTCTCAGAAAAGCAGATAGTCATCGCCCGCTGGTGATCGTGAAGATCGAGCGAACGATGACTACCGTGTTTTTTATCCGAACCGGGAGAAAAGAGCCTTATTCGGCAGCTTCACCGCCCTCTTTCTCCTGCGCTTCCGCTTCGGCTTTCTTGGAGCCTTTGACGCGCTTCGAGCGATCCTGCTTTGCAGCTACCGGCGCGGCTGAAGGAGCTTCGGCATAGTCCACCAGCTCGATGACGGCCATCTTCGCGGCATCGCCATAGCGGGGAACGAGTTTGATGATACGGGTGTATCCGCCGTTACGCGAACCGATCTTTCCCACGATCTCCTCGAAAAGCTCCCTGACAGCCTCCTTGTCGCGAAGGGCGCTGAAAATCTCGCGCTGGGCATGATGGGTTCCCTTGCGCGCCTTGGTGATGATTTTTTCGACAACCTTGCGGGTTTCCTTGGCTTTCGCCTCGGTCGTCTCGATTCGCTTGTGGATCAGCAGCTGAGTCGAAAGGTTCGACAGGGTTGCTTTTCTATGGGCGGCCGTTCTCCCGAGTTTCCTTGCTGGCTTGACTTTACGCATTGCTTTTTTCCGCTCTCATTGATTTTCAATAAAACAAATAGCCTTTCTCAACCCTTCATCTGGTAACGGGTAATATCCATTCCGAACTTCAGGTTGAACTTTTCGAGCTGTTCCTTGAGTTCCGTCAGCGACTTCTTGCCGAAGTTCTTGTAGTTGAGCAGCTCATCCTCTTTTCTGGAGACCAGATCACCGAGCGTATCGATTTCAGCGAGTCTCAGGCAGTTGTGCGAACGAACCGAAAGATCGAGATCTTCTATCTTGGTATACAAGAGCTTGCGCATGCTTTCGAACTCGTCGTCGAGCTGCTTGTACTCCTCTTCCGAGAACTCCTCTTCGGTCGGAGAGAAGTTGGCGAAAAAGACGATATGGTCGTTGATGATCTTGCCCGCGAGGCTGATGGCGTCATCGGGCGTGATCGATCCGTCGGTTTCGACATCGAGAATCATCTTCTCGTAGTCGGTTCTCTGTCCCACGCGGGTGTTCTCGACAGTCAGTTTGACGTTCCTGATCGGGGTAAAGATCGAATCGATAGCGATGAAACCGATCGGCAATCCTTCGCTGCGATTCTCCTCGGCTGGTACGTAACCGCGTCCGCGTCCGACATAGATGTCGATGGTAACGGTGGCCTCGGAGTTGATCGTGGCAATATGCATATCCTTGTTGAGCACCTCGAACTCGCCGTCATGAGCGACGATATCGCCGGCGAGGAACTCTTTCGGACCGGCAAGGGTAAGCGTCGTCTTGCAGCTGCGCTTGCAGTTCGACCGGAAACGAACCTTCTTCAGGTTCAAGACGATCTCGGGAACATCCTCCCGAACGCCCTCGATCGTTGAAAATTCGTGAAAAACACCATCTATCTTGATCCCGGTGATCGCGGCACCGGGAAGAGAGGCCAGCAGAACCCTTCTCATGGCATTGCCCAGCGTAACTCCGTATCCCCTCTCCAGCGGCTGGGCGATGAAACGCCCGAAACTGCCGGTGTGGGTTGCTTCATCCACATCGATCTTTGCAGGCATCTGCATCTGGTATATCATAGTCTTGCTACCTTAAGGATTCAAAAAAATCACTTGGAGTACAACTCAACGACAAGCTGCTCGTTATAGGGCTCCTGTACATCTTCACGCTCTGGTACTGCAAGAAAAACCGCCTTTCTGTTGGCTTTGTCCACCTGGATCCATGCGGGAATCCTCGATTCGGACGCTTTGTTCAGCGAATCGGCCACGGCGTCGAGATTGCGGCTCTTCTGCTTGAACTCGATCTGGTCGCCTGGAGAGACGAGGTAAGAAGGGATGTTGACCTTCTTGCCGTTGACGAGCATATGACCGTGAGAAACGAGCTGACGTGCACCTGCGCGTGACGGAGAGAATCCGCAGCGATAGACGACGTTGTCGAAGCGCCGTTCGAGCAGCTTCACCAGGTTGTCACCGGTAACGCCACGCTGGGCAACCGCTTTCTTGTAGTAATTTCTGAACTGCTTTTCGAGGATGCCGTAAAGATATTTCATCTTCTGCTTTTCCCTCAACTGCAGCGCATATTCCGACACCTTGCCCTTGCGGGACTGGCCGTGTTCGCCAGGAGCGTACGGACGTCTTTCGAGATATTTTTCCGCCTTGGGAGAAAGCGCTATCCCCAGCCTTCGTGATACTTTGGTAATTGACCCTCTGAATCGTGCCATAGCAATTGCTTCATTGATAATTCTTGATAATAACCGTCAGACCCTTCTGCGCTTGGGCGGCCTGCAACCGTTGTGCGGCAGGGGTGTAATATCGCGGATAGTCTTGACTTCGAGACCGGCGCCCTGAAGCGCCCTGATGGCCGCATCACGACCCGCGCCAGGGCCTTTGATGAACACATCGACGTGACGCATACCAAGATCGAATGCCTCCTTGGCTGCTGCCTCGGAAGTGACCTGCGATGCGTACGGGGTATTTTTCTTGGAACCCTTGAAGCCATTCTTGCCGGCGCTCGACCATGAGACGGTGTTACCGAGCGTATCGGTAATGGTCACCATGACGTTGTTGAACGAAGCCTTGATATGGACGGTACCTTCGGGGGTAACCTTGACTTTCTTTTTTTTCCTGCTCGCTGTTGCCATGAGTCTGTCGGTGTTTTATCTCTCTTGTTGCTTGATTGCTCCAGACCTTACTTCTTGCCAGCCTTCTTCTTGCCGGCGACGGTCTTGCGCTTGCCTTTTCTGGTACGGGCGTTTGTGCTGGTGCGCTGACCGCGGACCGGAAGTGACCGCCTGTGGCGAAGACCACGATAGCACCCGATATCCATCAGACGCTTGATTGAGAGCTGCTGCTCGGCGCGAGCCTCGCCCTCGACCGTGTACTCGTTACCAATGATTTCCCTGATCGCGTGCGCCTCGGCGTCGCTCAGCTCGGAGATTTTCTTTTCAGGAGCGATTCCGGCTTTGGCGAGTATGTTCTTGGCGGATGTTTTCCCGATGCCATAAACATAGGTCAAGCCGATGACCGCATGCTTGTTCAATGGCAAATTAACCCCAGCTAACCTCATATGTTTTTCTCAAGTCTGTTGATTGTTCCTGAAGATCACCCCTGGCGCTGCTTGTGGCTTGGATTCACCTTGCAGATCACAAATCGTTTTCCTTTGCGCTTGATAATCCTGCAGTGCTCGCAACGTTTTTTGATAGACGAATATATTTTCATGGTAAACCCCACATGCTATGGTTGTCCGGTCTGTCCAAAATATGAAAAGGCATGTAATGTAATAAATACAACCCTAAAAATCAACCGGATAATGGACGAATAATTCTGTTTTTTACTTGTACCGGTAGGTAATCCTGCCCTTTGTCAGGTCATACGGAGAAATCTGAACCTTGACCTTGTCACCGGGAAGGATTCTGATATAGTGCATCCTGATCTTGCCCGATACATGGGCAAGCACTTCCAGGCTGTTCTCCAGTTTGACCCTGAACTGTGCGTTGGGAAGCGCTTCAAGAATTTCGCCTTCCACTTCGATTGATTCTTCCTTGGCCAATGTAGCTCTCCGCTGTCTGATCGTTATGTTATACTGCTTGTGCTTGTCCTTCCGGCGTCACCTGGTCAGGATTTCAGCCTCGCCTTTTCGTATGGCGATGGTATGCTCGAAATGCGCCGCATGGCGCCTGTCTTCCGTGACCGCTACCCAAGCGCCTCGCTTGCTGACCGCCCGGCGCGAACGACCGATGGCAATCATCGGCTCTATGGCGAGCGTCATACCGGCGCGAAGCTTCACGCCGGTATGGGGTCTGCCGTAATTCGGCACCGCCGGTTCCTCATGCAATTCGCTGCCGATACCGTGGCCGACCATGTTCTCGATGACGCTGTAGCCAAACGAACGCGCGTGCTTTTCGATGGCGGCCGATATGTCATGCAGCCGGTTTCCCTCGACAGCCTGCGCGATGCCGAGATCGAGACACTCGCGAGTCACGTCAACCAGTTGCCGTACCGCCGGATCGATTTCGCCGATGATGTAGGTCCTGGCCGCATCACCGTGATAACCGCTCTTGTAGACGCCGCAATCGACCGAGACGATTTCACCTTCGTGAATGATGCGCCTGGCGTTCGGGACGCCATGCACGACCTCCTCGTCGATCGAGACGCAGAGCGTCGCCGGATAAGGCGTTACGCCAGGCTCGCCTTTCGGCACGTAATTCAGAAAACTCGGTACTGCTTGATGATCCCTGATGAACTGCTCAGCCAGTTCGTCGAGCCGTTTCGTGGAGATGCCTGGCGCAATTTCCTGCTCAAGCATATCGAGCACGCGGGCGACCAGTCCTCCGGCCTCCCGCATCAGCTCTATTTCCCGCTCGCTTTTGATGGTGATCATGATCCGGGCTCTCTTATCGGCGACCTTTCGCCTTGGCCGTCTTCATGAATCCGTCATAGTGACGCATCATCAGATGGCTCTCGACCTGCTGTAGCGTATCGAGTCCAACGCTGACGACGATGAGCAAACTGGTACCGCCAAAAAACTGGGCGAAACCTGGCGTGACGTTAGCAAACTTGGTGAGGAATGTCGGCAAAATCGCAATCAGCGCCAGCGTGATCGCACCCGGAAGCGTGATCCTTGTGAGAATGTTGTCGATGAACTCCTCGGTGCTCTTGCCGGGACGGACGCCCGGGATGAACCCGCCCTGACGGCGCATGGTGTCGGCTACCTCTTTCGGATTGAAGGCAATGGCAGTATAGAAATAGGTGAAAAACACGATCATCAGTCCGAAGATGAGCGCATACCACCATGAATCGTAGGCGAATGCCGCCGCAACCTTCTGCATCGCCTCGCTTTCGGGGAAGAACGACAGGAAGGTGCTGGGCAGAAACATGATCGACTGGGCGAAGATGATCGGCATGACACCCGCCGTGTTGAGCTTCATCGGACTGTACTGCGTGCCGCCGCCGTAAACCTTGCGGCCTACGACGCGCGTGGCGTGCTGCACGGGAATCCTTCTCGTGGCGACAGTCAAAAGCACGACGAGCGCCACGATGCCCGCCATGAGCGCCATGATGACGATCTCGACGATCCAGTTTTTGCTGCCGAGCGAAACTGACTGGATTTCAGCCATCAGCGATGCCGGGAACCTTGCAAGGATACCGATCATGATGATGAGCGATATGCCGTTGCCAATGCCCCGCTCCGTGATCAGTTCGCCGAGCCACATGACAAACACCGTGCTGGCGGTCAGGATGATGACGGCGGTGATGGTGAAGAAAAAGCCTGGCTCTGGCACGACAACCTTGCCGAACGAAGATGGACTGGCAAGATTGACGCTCACGCCCCACGCTTGCAGCAACGATATGAGTATGGTGCCGTAGCGCGTGTACTGGTTGATCTTCTGGCGTCCCTCCTCGCCCTCTTTCTGGAGCTTCTGCACATAGGGCGTCACCGCTCCGAGCAGCTGGATGATGATCGAAGCCGAGATGTAGGGCATGATGCCGAGAGAAAAGATAGAGGCGCGAGCGAACGCGCCTCCGACGAACAGATCGAACAGACCGAACAGGTCGTTAGTGTGAGATGTGGTTGCGCTCGCTACTGCGGCGGCGTCAACCCCGGGAATGGTGATATGCGATCCCAGCCTATAGACGAAAAGCAACAGGAGGGTATACACGATACGCTGCCTTAACTCCGGGATCTTGTTGATATTCCTGATGCTCTCAGTAAGCTTCATGGCAGCTCATTCCCTGGTTCAAGACTTGACCGATTTTTTTGCTTTCTTGACCTTTACCACTTTGGCTTTCGGAGTCAGAAGCGCCTCGTCGAAAGGCAGGCCGTTGACCTTGGCAGCCTCTTCAAGAGTGCGATATGCTTTGACGATCTTTCCGCCGGCTTTGGTAATCTTCTCTTCGGCGCTCTTGCTGAAGAAGTGGGCCGTGATGGTCACAGCGGAAGAAAGCTCACCGTTGCCGAGCACCTTGAAATACTCCTGATTGCTGGCGTTGCACAGGTGCTTGAGATCGAGCACGCTGATCTCTTCACCGATGAGGCCCTTCTCGATCCACATCTGAATCTGGGCGACGTTGACGCAGGCCACAGCCTTCTGGTTGGGAGGCGTGAAACCGAACTTCGGAAGTCTGCGGTAGATCGGCATCTGACCGCCCTCGATGACCGGACGCTGGTAGCCGCTCCTAGCCTGCTGACCTTTGTTGCCCTTGCCCGCTGTCGTACCATTACCTGAACCGGGGCCGCGGCCGACCCTTTTTCTTGCCTTTACTGCGCCTTTGGCAGGGCGAAGTGAACTTAAATCCATTGCTGTGATTCCCGACTGTCTTTATTGATTCTGTTAAAGCTCTTCAACCTTGACAAGGTGCTGGACGACGCGAATCTGACCTCTGGTGCAGGCGTTGTCCTTGATTTCGACCTTGTGGTTCGGCCTTCCCAGACCGAGAGCCTTGATCGTGTCTTTCTGCTTCTTGGTGCCGCCGATAACGCTGCGCACCTGGGTAACCTTTATCGTTTTCTCGCTCATGGTCGCCTTGTTTCCTGTTTAGCTTTCAAATACCTCTTTCAGGCTCTTCGAACGGCGCTCTGCAACATCGTTGGCGTCAGAGATGCTCTGAAGACCCTTGATGGCCGCCTTCACCACGTTGTGCGGATTTGAAGAACCGAGAGACTTGGTCAGGATGTCGTGAATGCCTGCCATTTCGAGCACAGCCCTGACCGCGCCGCCGGCGATCAGACCGGTACCGGGGGTAGCCGGCTTCATCAGCACCTTGGCCGAACCGTATTTGGCAACGATCGGGTGCGGAATGGTTCCCTTCACGATCGGCACCTTGATGACATTCTTCTTGCCGTCCTCAACGCCTTTGGCGATAGCGTCCTGAACTTCGTTCGCTTTTCCGAGCCCGTATCCAACATGACCTTCCTTGTCACCGACAACCACAATAGCGTTGAAACCGAAGCGCTTGCCGCCCTTGACCACCTTGGCGGTCCTGTTGATGTGCACCAGCTTCTCTTTCAGATTCAACTCACCGGGCTTTATACTCCTGGCAGATTTTTTCGACATGTACGTTCTCTTTGAAAAGTTTTAAAAGATCAGGCCTGCTTCACGGGCGCCATCGGCGAGTGCCTTGATGCGACCGTGGTACCGGAATCCGTTCCTGTCGAAGACGACGCTGGAAATACCCTGAGCAAGAGCCTTCTCGGCAATCTGCTTGCCAATCATCGCACTCACTTCAGACTTGGTACCGGTGAGTCCGGCATTCTCTTTCGACATGGTCGAAGCTGTCATGAGGGTCTTGCCGCTCTCGTCATCGATCAGCTGCGCATAGATCTGTGAAAGACTCCTGAACACGCACAGTCTTGGCCTTTCCTGGGTGCCATGCACGACAGCCCTGCTGCGTGCCTTGATTTTCTGCCTGCGGGCAACTTTATCTACTTGGCTCATTATCTCTAACCGTATAAATGTTTTTTACCTGACTTGTTTCGCTCATCCGGCGGCGTGGCTTACTTGCCAGCAGCCTTGCCTTCCTTGCGGCGGATGACTTCGCCTTCGTACTTGATACCCTTGCCGCGATACGGTTCCGGCTTCCTGAAGGAGCGAATCTTGGCGGCGATCTGGCCTACCAGAGCCTTGTCGATACCGCTGACAAGAACAGTGGTCGGATCCGGCACCTCGATCTTGATCTCGGCGGGAGCCTGGAAGTAGATCATGTGCGAGTATCCGAGGGTAAGCGCAAGCAGGTCGCCCTTGAGCTCGGCGCGATAGCCAACGCCGGACATTTCGAGCTTGCGGGTGAACCCTTTGGTGACGCCTTCGACCATGTTGCTGACCAGCATCCGGTACAAGCCGTGCATGGCGCGAGAGCGCTTGGTGTCGTCCTTTCTCTGGACGGTCACGGCGCCATCTTCAACCGAAACGATAACCTCATCGACCAGAGCCTGACAAAGAGCTCCCTTCGGGCCGGTTACGTTGATCATATTGTCCTTGACCTCGACCTTAGCCTGATCAGCGAGCCTGATCGGCATTTTTCCTATTCTTGACATGGTAAACTGTTGCTCTTTGGCTTATGAAATTAATAAATACGGAACAGCACCTAGCCACCGACGTTCTGCTCGCGTGCTTCCTTGTCGGTCAGGATGCCTTTCGAGGTCGAAAGGATGAACAGACCAAGCCCGCCGAGGTATCTCTTGATATCCTTGCCTTCATACACCCTGCGGCCGGGTTTGCTGACCCTTGAAATCTCCTTGATGGCGTGCTGGCCATCCTGCATGTATTTCAGCTCGACGCGGATGAAGGGGAACTGCTCGGAGGTGATTACCGTGTAGTTCTTGATGTATCCCTTGTCGAGAAGAAGCTTCGAGAGATTTTCCCTGACTCTGGTATAAGGAATATCGGTCGTCTTGTTTTTTGCACTACCGGCATTTCTGATCCGGGTGATGAAATCGGCTATGGAATCCGTTACGGGCATGGCTCTAACAGTTGGTTACATTCGTAAATGAACAGACATCTTTCTCTTGATCTCCGCAGAGGCTCGCTTACCAGCTCGCCTTTCTGACGCCGGGAAGCTTTCCTTCGAGGGCCAGCTTGCGGAACATGTGGCGGCAAAGCCCGAACTTTTCGTAGTTGCCGCGGCCACGTCCAGTCAGGACGCAACGGGTACGAACCCTCGTGGCTGAACTGTCTCTTGGAAGCTTGCTCAGAGCCTGGTAATCGCCTGCCGCTTTCAGCTCCTCGCGTTTAGCCGCATACTTTTCGACGAGCTTCTTCCTCTTTTCGTTTCGCGCAATGATGCTTTTCCTTGCCATCTTGGTACAGGGCTATGATATTATTGGTTCTTTTTCTTGAACGGCATGCCGAGCAGGGTAAGCAGCTCGTAAGCCTCTTCATCCGTTTTGGCGGAGGTGACGAAGCTGATATCCATACCGTTGATCCTCGGCACCTTGTCGATGTCGATCTCAGGGAAGATAATCTGTTCGCGGATACCTGCATTATAGTTTCCACGGCCATCGAAGCTCGTATCGCTCAGGCCACGGAAGTCTCGGATCCTCGGCACGGCGACAGAGATGAAGCGGTCGAGGAATTCGAACATGATCTTGCGGCGAAGGGTGACGCGGCAGCCAATGGACTGCCCCTCGCGGAGCTTGAAGTTCGAGATAGCTTTCTTCGCTTTGCGAACCTGCGGCTTCTGTCCGGTGATCTGACCAAGTTCCTGCATGGCGGTTTCGAGCAGCTTCGGCTCCTGGGCGGCTTCGCCGACACCGATGTTCACCGAAATCTTTTCGAGGCGGGGCACCATCATGATGCTCTTGTACTTGAATCGCTCCATCAGTTTCGGAACGACGGTCTCGCGGTAGTAGACCTCAAGGCGGGCAGGCATTGCAACTTCCTGCTCTACACTCTCTTTTTTGGACATCTTTTTCTTTGCTTTTACACAGGATGGTCTGGGTCATCCTGCCTTTTTTAACGAAATCTCTGTCAGCTCTTTTTCACGTTGGAGGCATGAATCGGGAACTCACGCTCGATGATCGTTCCCTGAGGCGTGCCCTGGGTCGGGCGCATGTGGCGCTTTCTGATGTTGACGCCTTCGACGATCACGCGGCCCTTCTGGGGGAACACTTTCAGGACTTTACCCGATTTTCCCTTGTCGTTGCCGGCGATGACGGTGACCTCATCGTTCTTCCTGACGTGGAGCTTGACCTTTTTAATACCAGTTTTCATGATTGACCTGTATGATAGTAATTCATAAACGTGAGCGGGAGACGGGACTCGAACCCGCGACCAACAGCTTGGAAGGCTGTGACTCTACCAGCTGAGTTACTCCCGCTGATCGGCTCTCAGAGAACTTCAGGAGCCAAAGATACGATTTTCATATATCTTTTGTCGCGAAGCTCGCGTGCGACCGGCCCGAAAATACGGGTGCCTCTCGGCTCGCCCTGTGCGTTGAGCAGCACGACGGCATTCTCGTCGAACCTGATATAGGAGCCATCCTTTCGTTTCTGCTCCTTGACGCAGCGGACGACGACTGCCTTGCAGACATCTTTCTTCTTGACGACGCCGCCAGGAACCGCAGCCTTGACCGATACCATGATCTGGTCACCAAGCGCGGCATAACGCCTGCCTGTACCGCCGAAAACATGAATACACCGTACTTTTTTCGCTCCGCTATTATCGGCGACAACCAGATTAGTCTCTTTCTGGATCATCCTGCTTTAACCCCTGTTAAATGATAGTAAATCCGTTACTTGGCCTTTTCGACGATTTCAACGAGACGGCAGCTCTTGTTTTTGCTGAGCGGCCTGCACTCGGTGATTCTCACCAGATCGCCGACGCCTGCCTCATTCTTCTCGTCGTGAGCCATCAGGCGGGTGGTCTTCTTGAAGTACTTCTTGTAGACCGGATGCTGAACCCTGCGCTCGACGGCAACGACAATACCTTTATCCATGCTGTCGCTTACAACCTTGCCCAACCAGCTCTTTTTTCTGCCTCTCGTTTCAGCTCCACTTGACATTGCTGCGTTGTCCATTTGTTTATTCTTTCTGTTGAAACCTTTTATTGTTTACTGACGCACCCCTGTCAGGCGTTGCTCTTTTCCTGCCTGTCGATCTGGGTGAGTCTGGTTTTCATCCGGGCGATATCCCGCTTCGAGTTACGGAACACCATCGGGTTCTGCGGCGGTTCGATTGCCTGGTAAAAGTTGATGTCGGCCAGCCTGTTTTCAAGCTCTTCGATCTTTGCGAGGAGCTCTTTCTTCTCCATGGCCGCTATTTCATAGTTTTTCATTATATGCTTCCCTGGCGGTTAGATTGCTCGTTATCCTTCGTAGTCTGGTCTGACGATGAACTTGGTCTTGATCGGCAGCTTCTTGGCGGCAAGCCTGAAGGCCTCTGCGGCGACTTCTCGCGGCACGCCATCGGCCTCGAACATCACGCGGCCCGGTTTGACGACGGCAACCCAGAACTCCGGCGAACCTTTACCGGAACCCATTCGGGTTTCGGCGGGCTTCTTCGAAACCGGCTTGTCAGGGAAAATCCTGATCCAGATTTTTCCGTCCCTCTTCATGTAGCGGTTCATGGCGACGCGAGCGGCTTCGATCTGTCGGCTGGTGATCCATGCCGGCTCAAGAGCCTTCAGGCCGAATGAGCCAAACGTAACCGCCGTCCCACGCCCGGCGTTCCCCTTCATACGGCCACGCTGCGTCTTTCTGTATTGAACCCTCTTTGGCATTAACATACCAGCAACTCCATTCTTTTCGGATTATATAGTACTTGTGTACGATCAGGCTTTCTTTGCCGGACGGCGGCGGCGTTTCGAACCGCGGCCATCGCCACGTCCACCTCTGCCGCGAGAGTCGCCACGGCGCTCCTGCATTTTCTTCATCTCATCCTCTTCGATGGCATCGAGTCTCTGGACGAGCACTTCGCCCTTGTACACCCAGACCTTGATGCCGATAGCACCGGCGATGGTGTGAGCGGTCACGCTCGCGTAGTCCACATTGGCGCGGAGCGTGTGAAGCGGAATCTTGCCCTCTTTATACTGCTCGGCGCGGGCGATTTCAGCACCGCCGAGACGGCCTGCGCAGCGGATCCTGACGCCCTCGGCTCCAGCCCTCATGGCCTGCTGGATCGCCATCTTCATGGCACGGCGGAAAGAGACGCGGTTTTCGAGCTGATAGGCGATGTTCTCGCCGATGAGCTGCGCTTCGATTTCCGGCTTGATCACCTCGACAACGTCGATCTTGACCTCTTTGCCGGTGATGCGGGTCAGCTCCTGCGAGAGATTGTTGATCTCTTCACCCTTGCGGCCAACGACAGCTCCAGGACGAGCGGAGTAGATATTGATCTTGATATGCTTGGTCGTGCGCTCGATAACAATTTTGGCAATACCGGCCTTCTCTTTCTTCAGCCTTGCCTGGACGTAGTTGCGGATAACCTGATCCTGCTTGATCTTTTCGGCGATAACCGGTCCGTCATCGTACCAGCGGGAAGTCCAGTCCTTGATGATTCCCAGCCTGAATCCGGTTGGATTAACTTTCTGACCCAATGTTATCTCCTTGTTTATTTGGTTACCTTGTTTTCGAGCTTGTCCACGACGATGGTCAGGTGATTCGAACGCTTGCGAATCCTGTAGGCGCGGCCCATCGGAGCCGGAAGGAGCCTCTTGAGCGAAGGGCCTTCATCGACGAAGACCGCTTTCACGAACAGCTCGTTGTCATTGAGCCTTTCGTCGGGATTGAGCTGCGACCAGTTCGCAACAGCCGATTTGAGCGTAACCATCACGTTACGGGAGGCACTTTTGGTGGAGTTGTGCAGGATGGCTTTCGCCTGATCGACCTGCTTGCCACGAACAAGGCCGGCCACGAGCCGCATTTTTCTGGGCGACGTCGGTGTATGCCGTAAAATTGCTTTAGCTTGCATGATATCTCTTACCTTTCCGCGTTATTCAGTTTATTTTTTCCTGGGTGCCGAACCGCCCTTTTCAGCCTTGCCGCCCGCATGGCCGCGGAACAACCTGGTCGGAGCGAATTCGCCAAGTTTGTGGCCGACCATGTTTTCGCTGACGTAAACCGGCACATGGGTCTTGCCGTTATGAACCGCTACGGTGTGACCGACAAAGTCAGGAGAGATCATCGAGCTTCTCGACCAGGTTTTCACCACCTTCTTCTCACCTTTGCTGTTCATATCAAGGATCCGCTTTTCCAGCTTGAATTCGATGAACGGGCCCTTTTTCAGTGATCTTGGCATAATTCTCTCTGCTTGTTGTTTGTTTCCGCTTTGTTACTTGGCTTTTCTGCCGCGAACGATAAGCTTCGTCGAGGCTTTTTTCTTGTTCCGGGTCTTCTGACCTTTTGCAAGCTGACCCCACGGCGACTTCGGATGCTTGCGTCCACCGCCGGACTTCGATTTACCTTCACCACCGCCCATCGGGTGATCGACCGGGTTCATGGCCATACCGCGAGTCTGGGGACGGATGCCGAGCCAGCGGCTGCGTCCGGCTTTGCCGAGGCTGATGTTCTCGTGCTCCGCGTTGCCGATGACACCGATGGTTGCACGGCACTCGACGCGGACTTTCCTGATTTCGCCCGACGGCATCTTCAGGGTAGCGTAGAATCCTTCACGAGCGGCAAGCACAGCATATGAACCGGCTGACCTTGCCATCTGACCGCCCTTTCCGGCTCTCAGCTCGATGTTGTGCACATCGGAACCGATCGGAATGTTTTTCAGGGGCATGGTGTTGCCAACCCTTATGTCCACCTTTTCGCCGCTTTCGATGCGGTCGCCGACTTTCAAACCTTTCGGGGCGAGAATATAACGTTTTTCTCCATCAACATAATGAAGAAGTGCAATCCTGGCCGAACGGTTGGGATCATATTCGATAGCGGCAACCTTTGCAGGCACGTTGTCCTTGTTGCGCTTGAAATCGATGATACGGTAGAACCTCTTGTGACCGCCGCCCATGTGACGGGAGGTCACGCGACCGTTACTGTTGCGTCCTCCGGTTCTCTTGATCGGCACAAGAAGGCTCTTCTCGGGCGCACTCTTGGTGATCTCATCGAAACCTGCATATGAGGCGAACCTTGTGCCCGGAGTGACCGGCGCTAATTTCCTGATTGCCATCGTACTATTTATCTATCCAGTTGATAATCTTATTTCTCGCTCTTTTCCGCCGGCTTGGCATAGTAGTCGATCGTCTGGCCGTCGCCAAGGGTCACGACCGCTTTTTTCCAGTCGTTCTTCTTTCCGGCGATGAGCCCCTTGCGGGTGTACTGCCGCTTTGACTTGCCGAGGCAGTTGATGGTGCGGATCGAGACCACGTCAACGCCGAACTTCTCTTCGACCGCTTTCTTGATGTCGAACTTGTCGGCGTCCATCTTGACCTGGAACACATACTGGCCTTTCTGCTCGGTGAGTTTTGTGCTCTTTTCGGTCAGCCACGGCCGCAACAACGGGTTTTTCATTGCAATCTTCTCCTTTTTACTGGCAAACGGTAATTACCCTAATGTTTCTTCTATTTTCTGCAGGGCGGCCTTCTGGAAAAGCACGGCCTGGCTGTTGAGAATATCGTAGGTCGAAGCCTGCTCGGCAACCATGACGTTCAACTTCTCGATGTTCCTGCCCGAAGTGCTGACCACGGCATCGTGGAACGGCATCAGCAGGAGCGTTTTCTTTTCGGCGAGACCGAGGTTCTTGAGCATATCGGCAACGGGGCGGGTCTTGATCGCTTCGAGGCTGAAATCTTCGACCACAACGATCTGACCGGCTGCGGCCTTGGCGCTCAGCGCCGAACGGCGGGCGAGCTGCTTGACCTTGCGGTTGACCTTCTGCTCGTAGGTGCGTGGCACTGGGCCGAAAATGGTGCCGCCGCCAACCATCAGACCCGAACGGGTCGAGCCCTGGCGGGCATTGCCGGTGCCTTTCTGGCGATACGGCTTTCTGCCGCCGCCGCGAACTTCTGCGCGGGTCTTCGCTTTATGGGTACCCTGACGACGATTGGCAAGAATTGCCTTCACATCCAGGTACATGGCATGTTCAGAAACTTCAACGGCGAAAATCTCATCGTTCAGCGTAACCACTTCACCGGTTTCTGCGCCTTTTATATTGAGCACTTTTAATTCCATTGTTCTCTGCACTCACCGTTTACTTGGTTTTTGAAACAATCTTGACATAGGAGTTCTTCGGTCCGGGTACCGCGCCTTTGACGACGATGAGATTGGACTCGGGCATCACCTTGACGATCACCAGATTCCGGGCGGTCTTGTTCTCTCCACCCATTCTTCCGGCCATTCTGGTGCCCTTGAAGGTTCTCGAAGGATCGGAAGATCCGCCGACCGAACCCGGAGCGCGAAGCCTGTCGGACTGACCGTGCGTCCTCGAACCGCCGCCGAAGTTGTGGCGTTTGACAACGCCGGCAAAACCTTTACCCTTGGTAACGCCGAGCACATCGATCTTGTCACCTTCCTTGAAGACATCGACAGGCACGGTAGCGCCAGCGGCAAGTTCTTCAGGGAGAAGACTTTTGCTGACTTCAGACAGGATGTATCCGGGATTCCTGCCAGCTTTTTTATAGTGTCCGGCCAGAGGCTTGGAAACCTTTTTTTCATCACGCTCGCCGAAACCGAGCTGATAGGCATCGTAGCCATCTTTTTCCGCGCTCTTTACCTGAGCAACGTAACACGGCCCGGCCTGAATCACCGTGCAGGGAACAGCTTCGCGTTTATCATTGTATAAACGGGTCATGCCGATTTTTTTCCCGAGAATCGCACCCATATCCGATTACCTTTTCTATTTACTTTAAAACACTTTATGACTTGATTTCCACATCAACGCCGCTCGGAAGCTCCAGCTTCATGAGCATATCAATCGTTCTGGCCGTCGGGTTGATGATCTCGATCAACCTCTTGTGCGATGAGAATGCGAACTGCTCACGGGATTTCTTGTCCACGTGAGGTGAACGGTTGACCGTATATACATGAGTTTTCGTGGGCAGCGGAATGGGGCCAAAAATGATGGCATCCGTCTGCTTGACCACATCGATAATCTTCAAAGCCCACTTATCAACGAGGCTATGGTCGTAAGACTTGAGCTTTATCCTGATCTTTTGCTGAACAGCCACTGGTCTATCCCTGTTTCGATGGTTTCAATAAAAATGGGGCGAGTGCGATGCCTCGCCCCGGGATAACAATCAATCGATCACTCGACGATCTTGGTTACCGAACCGGCACCAACCGTACGGCCGCCTTCGCGGATAGCGAACCTGAGGCTCTCTTCCATGGCGATAGGAGCGATCAGCTCGACATCGACGGAGAGGTTGTCACCAGGCATAACCATTTCGACGCCTTCGGGAAGGGTCACAGAACCGGTAACGTCGGTGGTTCTGAAGTAGAACTGCGGACGATAGCCGTTGAAGAACGGAGTGTGACGGCCACCCTCCTCCTTTTTCAGGATGTAAACCTCAGCCTTGAACTTGGTGTGAGGAGTAATCGAACCCGGCTTGGCGATAACCATACCGCGCTCGAGTTCGGTCTTGTCAACACCGCGGAGGAGCAGACCGGCGTTGTCGCCTGCCACACCCTCGTCGAGGATTTTCTGGAACATTTCGATACCGGTAACGACCGATTTGCGGGTCGGCTTGATACCGACGATCTCGATCTCTTCGCCAACCTTGACGCGGCCACGCTCGATACGACCGGTACCCACGGTGCCACGGCCAGAGATGGAGAACACGTCTTCGACCGGCATCAGGAACGGCTTGTCAACGTCGCGGACAGGCTGCGGAATGTAGTTGTCAACGGCATCCATGAGCTCCATAATCTGCTTTTCGCCTTCGGGCTCGCCATTGAGAGCGGCCAGGGCGGAACCTTTGATGATCGGGATATCGTCGCCAGGGAAACCGTACTCGGTGAGGAGCTCGCGGAGTTCCATTTCGACCAGTTCGAGAAGTTCCGGATCAGCAATGTCAACCTTATTCAGGAAGACGACCAGAGCGGGCACGTTCACCTGACGGGCAAGCAGGATGTGCTCGCGGGTCTGAGGCATCGGGCCGTCGGTACCGGCGACGACGAGGATAGCGCCGTCCATCTGGGCAGCACCGGTGATCATGTTCTTGATGTAGTCAGCGTGACCGGGGCAGTCGATGTGCGCGTAGTGACGGTTCGCCGTCTGATACTCGACGTGTGCAGTCGAGATGGTGATACCGCGCTCTCTCTCTTCCGGTGCCTTGTCGATGTCGCCAAACTCACGGAAAGCGGCCATGCCCTGCTTGGCCAGAACGCTGGTGATTGCTGCGGTAAGAGTGGTTTTACCGTGGTCAACGTGACCGATTGTACCAATATTTACGTGGGGCTTATCCCTCTTGTATGACTCTTTAGCCATAACTCTTCTCCCTGTCGGTTATCTTTTTAAATGATGCGGTGATGAAAAACTGTTATTCGGAATCCTTGCCTACCCTCTTCTCCTGCAATGCTTCGGCGATGCTGCGCGGCACCTCGCGGTAGCTCTCGAACTCCATCGAGTAGTTCGCGCGGCCCTGGGTCATCGAACGAAGATCGGTCGAGTAGCCGAACATCTCGGAGAGCGGTACCTTGGCGCTGACGAACTGCGCGCCTGCGCGCTGGCCCATGCCTTCGATGTGACCGCGGCGTCCCGAGAGATCGCCCATCACGTCGCCGAGATACTCTTCCGGCGTGATGACCTCGACCTTCATGATCGGTTCGAGCAACACAGGGTTGGCCTTTTTGGCCGCGCCCTTGAAGCCGATGGAACCTGCTATCTTGAACGCCATTTCCGAAGAGTCAACCTCGTGGTACTTACCGTCGATCAGCGCCACCTTGATATCCTGCATCGGGAAGCCGGCGACAACGCCGTCTTTCATCGCCTGCTGGATACCGGCGTTGACTGCCGGGATATACTCCTTAGGAATTACGCCGCCTTTGATCTCGTCAGCGAACTCGTAGCCTTTGCCCTCTTCGAGAGGCTCGACCCTGAGCACGACCAGGCCGAACTGGCCCTTACCGCCGGACTGGCGAACGAACTTGCCTTCGTATTCAACCTTGCCGCGAATGGTCTCGCGATAGGCAACCTGCGGTTGGCCAACGTTGGCTTCCACCTTGAACTCGCGTTTCAGGCGGTCAACCAGAATTTCGAGGTGAAGCTCACCCATGCCAGCGATGAGCGTCTGGCCTGTTTCCTCATCAGTTTTCACCCTGAAGGTCGGATCCTCTTCGGCGAGCTTGGCAAGTGAAATGCCCAGCTTGTCGGAGTCCGCCTTGGTTTTCGGTTCTACCGCGATCTCGATGACGGGTTCGGGGAACACCATCTTTTCGAGCACGATAGGATTGTTTTCATCGCAGAGCGTGTCACCGGTTCTGACATCTTTCAGACCGACTGCGGCGGCGATATCGCCAGCATAGACCGAATCACGCTCCTCGCGCTTGTTGGAGTGCATCTGCAGCACGCGCCCAACACGCTCTTTCTTGCCAGTGACCGAGTTGAGCACATAGCTGCCCGCGTTGAGTACGCCGGAATAAACACGGAAGAAGGTCAGTTTGCCGACGAAAGGATCGGTCGCGATCTTGAACGCAAGACCGGCAAACGGCTCTTCATCTTTCGGCTGACGGACGACCTCCTCTTCGGTTCTCGGGTGATGCCCCTGCACTGCGCCGACATCGACCGGCGAAGCGAGGTAGTCGATCACTGCGTCGAGCATGAACTGCACGCCCTTGTTCTTGAAGGAGGAACCACAAAGCACCGGAATGATGGTGACGCCGAGCGTTGCCTGACGGAGGACGCTGCGAACCTCGTCTTCGGTGATCTCTTCGCCGTTCAGGTACTTTTCGAGCAGGGTATCGTCAACTTCCGAAACCGCTTCGAGCATGTTGATGCGCCAGGTGCGGGCTTCGTTTTCGAGATCGTGCGGAATTTCAACTTCGGTGTAGGTGCTGCCATCTTCCTTGTCGTAGATGATCCCTTTCATGCGGATCAGATCGACGAAGCCGGCGAAGATTTCGCCCTGACCGATCGGAATCTGGATCGGCACCGGGTTTGCGCCAAGGCGCTCGCGGATCGCCTTGACCGTGTCGAAGAAGTCCGCGCCAACGCGATCCATCTTGTTGACGTAAGCGATTCTCGGCACGCCATATTTATTGGCCTGACGCCAAACGGTTTCAGACTGGGGTTCGACACCGCCAACGGCACAGAAGAGCGCGACCGCGCCATCGAGCACGCGAAGCGAACGCTCCACCTCGACCGTGAAGTCAACGTGGCCGGGAGTATCGATAATGTTGATTCGGTGATTGAGGCCGGTGTAGTTGCCGTACTTCGGAGTCCAGAAACAGGTGGTAGCAGCGGAGGTGATGGTGATGCCACGCTCTTTCTCCTGCTCCATCCAGTCCATGGTGGCGCCGCCCTCATGAACCTCGCCCATCTTGTGCAAGCGACCGGTGTAATAGAGAATCCTCTCCGTCGTCGTGGTCTTGCCCGCATCGATATGGGCCATGATCCCGATATTCCTGACTTTATCTAACGCAACCTGCCGTGCCATAAATCAATCTATTTTAATAATTCCTGCTTAACAGACTCAGAACCTGAAGTGTGCGAATGCCTTGTTGGCCTCGGCCATGCGATGCACCTCGTCGCGCTTCTTCACCGATGCACCCTGCTCGTTGGAAGCATCGAGCAGCTCGGCTGCGAGCTTCTCGGCCATCGAGCGACCACCTCGCCTGGTGGCATACTGCTTGATCCAGCGGAACGCCAGAGCGGTTCTCCTGGAAGCCGGCACCTCCATCGGAATCTGATAGGTGGCGCCACCAACCCTCTTGCTGCGAACTTCGACCAGCGGAGCGACATTGCTCATCGCCTTGCGGAACACTTCGAGAGCGTTGCCATCCTCGACCTTACTACCGATGATATCGAAAGCATCGTACACCACCTTGGTCGCCACAACCTTCTTGCCGTCGAGCATGATCGCGTTGATCAGACGGGAAACCGTCTCGTCACCGTAACGATGATCGCCGCCGCGCACTCCGTATCCGGAACCCTTCTTTGCCATTATAATCCGAGTTAAGATTCAGTTTTATTTCTTCTTTGCCGGAGCTGCGCCGGGCTTCGGAACCTTCGCACCATACTTGGAGCGACTCTGTTTGCGATCGGCCACGCCCGAGGTATCGAGGGAGCCGCGAACAATATGATAACGCACGCCAGGAAGATCCTTGACCCTTCCACCGCGAATCAGCACGATGGAGTGTTCCTGGAGGTTATGGCCTTCACCGGGAATGTACGCCGTCACCTCGATCTTGTTTGACAGCCTGACACGAGCGACCTTGCGAAGCGCGGAGTTCGGCTTTTTGGGGGTAGTCGTGTAAACACGGGTGCAGACACCCCTTTTCTGAGGGCATTTTTCCAGTGCCGGTGAGGCGGTCTTGGACGCCTTCATACTTCTTCCGTGCCTGATAAGCTGCTGAATCGTCGGCATACAGTAAACTCTTTTCTATTTCGTTTGAGACTTCCGGTGAAAAATCATTCAGGGAAAACCATAAGGACGACCAAAGTAAAAGAATTACCTCAAAAAACAAAATTTCATCTGTCGTTTTTTTGACTTAACGGCCTCTTTTCTCCATTTTTATAATCCGCCAGCTCAGGATCGCTCCAAATCGAACCCCGAGTTCCTAAGGCAAATAGGCAAGCCCTGCCCGTCTCGCCCCTTTTTTGCGAAACAGGCGCTTTTCACTCTTTTCCAAAATCCGCCTCGCCCGGCTCGTAGCGCTTGTGTAACGGCGATCCCGACAAGCTCACTCTCCGGGAACGATGCTCGTCAAAAAATCGTAGATTGGCAAAGCGGAAGGTTGTTCGCGAAGTGAAGCCGCGCCCTTCCCGTAAACCAGAGAGACGCAACGATGATCATTTCGAAAGAGGCCGTCACCCTCATCCATACCGACACGCACATCGCCAGAATTCCCGAAGCGACGCTCCTCGACAATCTTACCGATGAGGAAAAGGAGCTGGCCGATCGTTTCCGGTTCGACAACGACCGGCAAAACTTCGTTCTCCGCAGGGGGCTCCTCCGACAGCTCCTCGGCGAACCCCTGGCCATCGCCCCCTCCCTGATCCGCTTCGACAGCACGCCGGTCGGCAAGCCGTTCATCGCATACCCGGAAAACTCAGGCCTCTCTTTCAACCTCTCGCATTCTGGCCGCCAGATTGTCTATGCCTTTTCCAGGCACCCCGAAACGGGCATCGACATCGAGAGAATCCGTACCGTGGACGACATCGACCAGCTTGCGCTCAAATACTTCTCCGCCGAGGAGTATGCGATCATCGTGAACCTGCCGAGCTGGGAAAAGAACAAGGCCTTCATCCGGATATGGAGCATCAAGGAGGCATTGATCAAAGCATGCGGCTGCCCTCTCGAATATGGCCTGGCTGCATTCGATGTCGCCACGCAGTACCGCATGAACCGGTTCCTCGTGCCATTCGGCCATGACCGAACCATCACCTGCGTCACCCCTGTGTTCGACTACATCTGCGGCTTCGCCACCGCGCTGGCCATCCAGCTCGACGCCGGCGAACCCCTGAACCTCCGCCGCTATTCGCTGCAAAACGGCGAGTACATCGAACTTTGAAATTGTCATCCTCATTCTCGGCAGACACAGAAGCAGCTGGATTTGCCGAAACTCCCCCATGCGTTTTCCGGTTGCGCCAAATTTCTCTCAGCCCCGTCCGTGCTGGGCGACAACCTCCGCCAGATCGCCAACCCCTTTGTTCCGGACTGAATTGACCGATATGCCAGATCGGGTGCAAGAGTAAGGAATATCTTGGCCATTTAGGGAGACCTGTCCTTTCTAAACGGAACAGACTTTGTTTTTAAACGCGAACTCCATTCATATCGAAAGAGTCTCTAATCGGAAGCTTAGCGACTCTTTCCCATCGACCCCATTCGCCCCATTCTCGCCGGAAATGCTATCTTCCCTCACAGCTCTTACTCACAGCAAGACCATCGCCGATGCAACCGCCGAAAACCCATAACCACATCGAACTCGCGTTCGAGATCGACAGCGACCTTTACGAACTCTATATCGCCCTGCTTTCGCAGGAGGGCATCGAATATTTTCTCGAAGAGGACCGCAAGCTGATGGCCTACCTTCCCGAAAGCGAGTGGAACGCTGAAAAGGAGGAGTCCATCAAAACCCTCCTGCAGGAGACCTTCGGCTCCGTGCCGCACTTCATGGCGTCGTTCATGGCCGACCGGAACTGGAACGCCGAGTGGGAGGCGCATTTGCAGCCGGTGGAAATTTCCGACCGCTTCCTCATCATCCAGCACCAGAAGGAGTATACGGTCAAACCGGGGCAGATCGTCATCGCCATCAATCCGAAAATGTCCTTCGGCACCGGCTATCACGCCACCACGCGCCTGATGCTGCGACAGAGGGATGCGCTCGACCTCGCAGACAAAAAGAGCATGGACATCGGCACCGGCACCGGCGTGCTCGCCATCGCGGCCCGCAAGCTCGGCAACAAGAATCCGATTCTCGCCTTCGACAACAACGCCTGGGCGGCGGAGAACGCCGTCGAGAATGTCGCCGAAAACGACGTGACCGACATTCGCGTCGAGCTGCTCGACGCCGAGGAGGAGCTGGTGGCGAACCTCGAGGATGGCTACAACCTGATCCTCGCCAACATCAACAAGAACGTGCTCGACCGCATCCTGCCTGCCATCCGCCGCCACGCGCCGACGGCGCAGGTGCTGCTTTCGGGCGTGCTGGTCTATGACGAACCGTGGCTGAAGCAGCTCCTCAAGCGCATCAAGTACACCAACGTCAAGACCATCTACGAAGACGAGTGGCTCTCCGCTTTGATCGAACCCGCAAAGTGATCGACGATAATGCCAAACGCCACTGAACACATCGCCTGCATAGACGTCGGCACCAACACGGCGCTGCTGCTGGTGGCCGACCTCGAACCCGCGACGGGCCGGATCGTGACAGTCGCTCACCGCCAGACCATCGTGCGCCTCGGCCAGAATGTCGATGAGCGGCGCATCATCCGCCCGGAGGCGCTCGACCGGCTGACCGCCTGCCTGTCGGAGTATCGCGACCTCTGCGGCGAACTCGGCGTGCAGCGCATCATCGCCGCCGGAACGAGCGCCCTGCGCGACGCGGCCAATCGTGACGAAATCATCGAGACGGTGAAGAGCGCGACCGGCATCGAAATCCGCTGCATCAGCGGCGAGGAGGAGGCCGCGCTCACCTTCTTTGGCGCGGTGGCCGGGCTGGAGTCGGTGCAGGAGCCCTTCACGGTGATCGACATCGGCGGCGGCAGTACCGAAATCATCATGGGCACGGTCGAGAAGGTTGAAAGCGCGGTCAGCATGAACATCGGCTCGGTGCGGATGACCGAACGCTTCTGCACCTCGATTCCGCCATCACCGGAGGAGTTCGAGGCGGCGCGGCAGGAGATCGACCGGCATCTCGCAAAAAGCCTGCCGCCATTCTTCGCGGGCCGCCAGCAGGTGTTCGGCGTGGCGGGCACGTTGACCACCATCGCGCAGGTATGCCTCGGCGACAAGCATTTCGACGCCGGGCGGGTGCAGGGCTTCCAGCTCGAATACGATGCGGTGCACGAATTGCTCGACCGGCTCCGCGCGATGAGGCTCGACGAGATCGTGGCGCTCGGCATTCCGGAGGGGCGCGCCGACGTCTTCACGATGGGCACGCTCATCCTGCGCCAGTTCATGCGGATGCTCGGCGTCGGCGCAGTGACGGTGAGCATCCAGGGGCTGCGCTACGGCATGGCGCAGCAGGAGCTTCAGCACCTGCGGAACCAGAACTGACGCGGCAATTACGCCTTGCGGCACGAAAGCCAGATGAGGTCGCCCGAAGCATCCTTTGTGAAAAAGAGAAACCGTTCACTGCTCTCCCCGATCTTGTACCGCTTGCGCAGCTCCTCGACGGAGAGCGGAAAGTCGCGCCGCTGAATGGCGGCGTTCGTGATGCCCAATTCTGCCAGCTCCTTCCGGAAACTTTTCGGCCTGAACGGGCGGAACTCCTCGATCCGGAAGCTCCTGCCGGGAAATGGTTCGATCAGCTTATCCGACGTGAGATAATCAACCGAGAAATTCAGGAATTCGAGCTGCATTTGCCGCGCAAGCTCGCCGGTGAGCCGCGCCTTGATGATGGCCGCATCCGGCTCGTAGAGCCACGCGCCGGGCGCCTCCGCCACCGCGCGATCAGGCGGCTCGTCACCGGACGACGCGATCTCGAACGGTTCCTTGCCGAAACACACCGCGCGGATGCCGGGCCTCTTTCCGGCGACATGCTCGCGGTCGAGCAGGAGCAGCACCTCCTTGCACTCGCCATCGACCGAGAGCACGATCACTTCGAAGAGTGACGGAAGCTGTGTTTCGAGGCCGCTGATTTCGAGCGCGGGCGACGCCTTGATGCACGCCTTCGCGGCCTTGCGAAGCATGAGATCGTGCAGGCGCACCACGTCGGGACTCGACGCCGTCAGTCCGGCGGAGCGCCCGCCATGCTCCCGCCGCGCCGGATCGACCAGGAGCCAGTCGAACGAATCGTCGGCATATCCGGCAAGCAGCTCCTCGCTGTCGCCGATGCGCGTTTCGACATTCGCGACGCCCATCACGCGCCGGTTCGCCTCGGCCAGCCGTGACAGCACCTCGCTTCGCTCGCACGACACGACGTGCTCGAAGCGCCGGGCGAGGAACAGCGTATCGATGCCGAGGCCACCCGTCAGATCGATCGCCCGCCGCCCCTGCATGAGCGACGCCTTCCACTCCGCCGCCCGCTCGCCGGAAGCCTGTTCGAGCGCGAGGCGGGTGTAAAGCAGCGGAAAGCGCGACAGCGACGGCAGCTTCACGGCGGCCTTCTTCCGGCACGCAATCTGCTCCGCCATCGCCCGCACCGGCAGATCGCTCCGCCCGTGAAAGCGCATCGCAAACGCCGCCGGATCGTCGCCCGCGTGAGCATCGATCAGCGCAAGCACCTGCGGATCGAAGAGGCTGTGGAGTTCATCGAGGGTCATGGGGAAAAATCAGGGACTTCAGGGTCTGCAAGGACAATAAATATTTAGCCCTCTTCGAAATAGTCTGAATCAAGACGTTTCAGCACGTAATTGCCATCAGATGAGACACCAACTTCGAAATCGATCATGAACTCGACTAACTGTCGCCCATCAACGAGAATAATCTTACTCTCGATAGCTGAAACATACTCACTGGCGCTTTTCGAGAAATCCGATGTAGTTATAAATACTCCTTTACGAGCACGTTTGCCTTGCAAGGCGCCAGCAAATTTTTGTATTTCCGGACGAGAAACCGTCGAAGTCCAACGTTTTGCCTGAACATAGATAACATCGAGACCAAGACGATCTTCTTTGATGACGCCATCGATACCTTCATCGCCACTCTTTCCAGTCACTGCCGCCTCAACCTCTTTTACCGAACCACCATATCCCATTCTGACAAGAACATCGATAGCAACTTTTTCGAAAAAGGCTGGTGATGCTGCTTTTAGTTGTGATAGCAATTCCTCTGCAAGATTTTCCCGAAGAATCATATAAGCCTCTTCAAGGAGTTCTCTGGGGGTTTTCTTCTCCTGAATATCTTCATCATCTTCCCTGCTGCTCAGAGCTTTTTGTTGTTGCGAGATTCTGTTATCAGCAAATTCGGGAAACCGTCTCAAATAGGCCAAATTCAGTTTTTCAGGCTGCTCTATCAGTACCCGTCGTCCTCTTTCGGTAATACGGAAAACTCCTCGGCGAGTATTTTCAATGAGAAGAGCCATTTTCAAATAGGCGCGAGCCCAGGCAATCCGGTTATCAAAAACACGCTGCCGACCACTTGGCAGATATTCTTTTTTCTCCTCCGGAGTCAATCTGAATTCGGATGCCAAGCACTCTACTGCATCTTTGTTTGTATGCTCCTTGCCATCCCCACAAAAGCGAAGTACCGGGAGCATAACGGACTGAAAATCCGGGATTGCCATGACAAAGGGGTTCTAAGTTTACTTTCAGCCTCAAAAGTAAACTTAGAGATTTTTAAGTTTACTTTCCTTCCATTCCCTCACTTCCCGCCATTGTGCCGCTCCACCAGCACTCGTCGCAGCACTTTGCCTACTGCGGATTTCGGCAGCACGTCGCAGTACTCGATGTGCTTCGGCACTTTGTAGGCCGCCAGCTCCTTGCGGCACCACGCTTTCAGGTCGGCAGGTTCGAGAGAACAGCCTTCGCGCAGCACGACCCACGCCTTGACCGCTTCGCCCTGGTAGTCGTCGGGCACTCCGGCCACGCCGGTTTCGAGCACCGAGGGGTGGCGCGAAATCACCTCCTCGACCTCGCGCGGCCATATCTGGAAGCCGCTCGCCTTGATGACATCCTTCTTGCGATCCACCACGAACAGGTAGCCATCATCGTCGAGATAGCCGAGGTCGCCGGTGTGAATCCAGCCGTCTCGCAACACGGCGGCGGTCTCGTCGGGATTGTTCCAGTAGCCGCTCATATTCTGGGGCGAGCGGATGAGAATCTCGCCGACTTCGCCCGGCGGCAGCACGTTGTCGCACTTTTCGGCATCGACGATGCGGAGTTCGACATCGGTGCCGGGCAGGCCGACGGAGCCGCTCTTTTTCAACCCTCGCGCCGGTAAAAATACCGGAGCGGCCAGCGCCTCGGTCAGGCCGTACGCTTCGATGATGCAGCCGCCGGTCAACTGCTCGAAGCGGTTCCGGGTTTCGAGATGCAGCGACGAAGCGCCGGAGACGATCAGCCGCAGGGAGCGCAGCGCTTTGGGATCGCGCCTGAGGCGGGGGTGCGCGGCCAGCGCGTTGAAGAGCGTCGGCACGCCCGGCAGCATCTCCACCTTGCGGCGCTTGATGGTCGCGATGAGCGCGCCAATGTCGCGAGGATCGGGCATGAGCACCATCGGCGAGCGGCGGATGAAACCGCTGGCCATGACCGCCACCTGCGCGAAAACATGAAAAAGCGGAAGGTTGAGCATGATGACGATCCGGCCTTTGCCAAGCGCGCTGTCGAACCAGGCGTTGATCTGTATTCCGGTCATGACGAGCGCTTCGTGCCTGCCGACGACGCACTTCGGATTGCCGGTGGTGCCGCCGGAAAAGAGGAAGAGCGCCGGGTCTCCGGGCGAAACGGCGACCGCCGGCGATTGACTGCCCGCATGGTTTTCGATCACCTCGGCCATCGACGAGTCGCCTGGCTTCAGGACGATCCGGTGCCCGTCGCGCCTCTCTTTCAGCACGACGAAGAGCATCCGCTTGAGCGGCGGCAGATACTCCTTGATGGAGGTGACGATCACCCGCTTCAGCGGCGTATTCGAGCGGATCCGGTTGATCTTTTCGTAAAACAGGGTCAGCACGACTGCCGTTTCAGCCTCGCTCTCGCGAATCGCGCGTTCGAGTTCCGGCGCCGTGTAGAGCGGATTGAGCAGCACCACGATGCCGCCCGCCTTCCAGATGCCGAACTCGGCGACGATCATCTGCGGCGAATTGGGCATCAGCACCGCCACCCGGTCGCCCTTGCCGACGCCTTGCGCTCGCAGCGCCGAGGCGAACGCGCTGCTTTTCAGCTCGAGATCGCGCCAGGAGATCGAGCTTCCCATGAACAGAAAGGCCTCATCGCCGGGGCGCTCCCGTGCGCTGTCGCGAAGAAGATCGAGCATGGTAATCGCCGGGTAGGGCGCAAGAGTATGCGGCACGCCATCATCGTAATGACGGAGCCAGGGGCGTTCGGACATAGAAGGGTTTTCCGGAAATTATCGCGCGGCCCGAGGAATCACGGGATGCCAGAAGGCCGCGGAAGGCACAAAGAAACCTCCCGGCGAATATAAGGCTTTCGTTCAGATTCCGTCCGTATCGGCCACCGATGCAGCGCAGGCGAGATCGGCCAGAGCATTCATGGTTTTCGATGCGCTACATTTTTGTAACTTGCGCATTCCGTTACAACGCCGGCCGATCATCCCGAATTTTTCATCATGAGTGCAGACCCGATCACGATCTTCCGCAAAACCTGGGGAACCTATCAGAAAGTCATCAGCCACAACCTCATGTTTCACCGGGAGATAACAGCGGCGGTCGCCCAACTGATCGCAACAAGGACCGGCCCACTGCGCCTGCTCGACCTCGGCTGCGGCGACGCCTCGCATATCTCGAAAATCCTCAAGCCCGGCCAGCTCGCCGAATATTGTGGCTGCGACCTCTCCCCCTACGCCCTCGACGATGTCGGCTCGATGCTCGCGCCATTCGGCGGCATTCCCGTCAATCTGCTCTGCAAGGATATGCTCGCCGTGTTGCGCGAATCGCCCGCCAACCATTTCGACATCATCTACTCCAGCTACGCCCTGCACCACCTGGCCACGGAGGAGAAGCAGGTGTTTTTCGACGAATGCCGCCGCGCCCTGCGCGACAACGGCTGCGTGATTCTTGTGGATGTCATGCGCGACGAAGGACAGGCGCGGCAGGAGTATCTCTACCGTTACAACCGGACGGTGCGGATGCAATGGGACGCGCTGAGCCTTGACGAACGGAACCAGGTGCAGGAGCACATCAGGAGCTGCGACTTCCCGGAAACCCCGTCCCTCCTCCAGACCCTTGCCCTGAGCGCAGGATTCACGAAGTGCCGGAGACTGGAGAAGCAGATATGGCACGAAGCGTGGTGCTTCGAGTAGCCGAAAGGAATTGACGGCGCAGGTTTCCGGCATGACGAATGTCGAAAAGCGGGAAAGCGACCGATAACGGCGTTAACCCCAACAGACGATGCCCCCGCATTCAACCGGCGAAAAGCCACCAGCTTCAGCAGCGTTCCAGAGTTCGGCGGACTCACCAGACCCGCCTGGCTGAACCAGCACATCGTCTTCGGCATCCTCTTCGCGCTGCCATCTTTTTGGCGTCAACCGTGAGCTGATTCTCTCATACCTGAAAAAGAGCGCCAGCCTGGAAGGAGCACGCCTCACGACAGCGAGCTACGCCTCGTGCCATTGAGGGGGGCGGCAGACATCTCGGCAGAGAGGCGCTTCACAGGTAGTTCTTTACCTTCGCCGCACTCTTAGTTAAGGAAAAACTCTTTTCCTTAACTAAGAAACAGGTTAAGGTAACGATCAAAGACATACACCCGCCCCCGTTGCTGACCTGTAATCTCTCTCAGGATGCCCTTGCCGATCAATGTTCGAATCAAGGCATTGGCTGTTGGAGTACTGACATGAATAGCCTGCTCAAGATCAGCCGCGGAAACAATGGGCTTGCGATACAGCAGGTTTAACGCCTGTCGTGCTGTAGGAGCGCGCTTCCCCATTGAGAGCAATGAGTGTTCGACCTCGGTACGAAGTGCTAAAATCTGCCGAAAAACATCCCGTCCCTTCGTTGCTGTTTGAGCTACGCCATTGAGAAAAAACCGTACCCAGTGAATGAGGTCATTGCTGACTCTGACCTTCATGAGCGCATCATAATAGCTGGATCGATTTCGCTCGAAAAAATCTGAAAGGTACAGCGATGGCTTTGCAAGCAGACCCTGGCTGACCAGATAGAGAGGAATGAGCAGGCGTCCGATGCGGCCATTGCCGTCCAGAAAAGGATGAATCGTCTCAAACTGGTAATGGCTGATCGCAATCCGCACCAAGTGAGGCACGACGATTTGAGTATTATGCCAGAACTTTTCCAGATCACTCATCAACTCAGCCACGCCTTCCGGGTGAGGAGGAATAAAGGTCGCATCGCTCAGGCTGGAACCGCCGATCCAGTTCTGGCTGATTCTGAATTCACCCGGCTGCTTGCGTTCTCCACGAACGCCATCCATCAAAATCGAATGGGTTTGCTTGAGCAAGCGATTGGACAACGGCAGGGCCGTCAGGGATTCAATGGCGGTGTTGACCGCCTCAATGTAATTCCGGACTTCACGCCAGTCATCCCTTTTTTCCGGAAGAATCTGCTCTTCAGGCAACAACGCCTCGTCGATACCGGTTCGGGTTCCCTCGATCTTGCTTGAAGTCTGTGCTTCCTTGACAACATGCATCTCGATAAAAAGGTCGATATCCGGGACAATCAGAGAAAATGCATTCAACTCGCCAAGAGCACGGGTCGCCTGCTCAAGCAGCGCGTTAATCGTCGGGTCTTCCCAGCTCCATTCATGATTGACAGGTACTGGCTCAAAGCTTTTATACTGATAGCGGGTCTCCCATCGACCGGCTATGAAAGATTCAAATTTCATAAAACGCCTCCCGATTTCAATTTACCGTTCATGCCTGCCACCTCACGCCCGGTACGCCTCGATCCGGTCAACCTCCAGCCGGAACTCGCCCGCTTGCCTGTTCGAGATGAGCAGGCCTATCTGCGCGATGTTGGCGCTGTCGAGCGGCGGAACATCGACGAGCGTTCTGCCGCGAAATGTGGGAACGAAAGCTGAAAACGGCAACTCGATCTCCATCCACTCGTCAGGAACGGTGTCGAAGTCGAATTTATAGAAGACCCCGTCGAACCGGTCGTCGTTTCTCGCCCTGAAGCTGTACCGCTTGCCGTCGCCCTTCACCCTGATCCGGAATCCGGCAAATCCGTCGTAATTCCGATGCTCAAGCACCGTGCGCACCGAAGCGAAACCGCCGGAGTTTTCCAGCGACAGATTGCCGCTGAAGGTCGCGCCTCCGTCGGGATTCAGCCGCATCGCGCTATCCGACACGCCGCCCATCACGACGTCATCGACGTTGGCCCAGCTCAGGCAGGTAGTTTTGAAATCACAAACGAGCATAATCATATCATGACAATACGTTGAGGATATTTCTCTGACTATTTCCCGATGCAAAACCGATCAAAAATCGTATTGAGCACCTCTTCGTTGACGACCTTGCCGGTGATTTCGCCGACGTAGTCGAGGGCGCTGCGGAGTTCGAAGGCGATGAGTTCGGTTTCCGACTCGCGGGCGATGAGTTCGAGGGCGTTTTGCAGCGCGTCCGAGGCGTTGCGGAGCGCTTCGTAGTGGCGCAGGCTGGTGACGAGCACGCTCGCTTCGTGCAGCTTGTCGAGGTTTTTGACGAGATCGCCCATGTGCTGCTTCAGCGCGTCGATGCCGTCGCCCTTGAGCGCGGAGATGGCGATGACCTCCGCGCCCGTCCCCTCCGCGATGGCGCGGATAAGCGCGTCGGCGTTGTCG
>CAYZCF010000003.1:16698-41877 GCA_964476855.1 uncultured Chlorobiaceae bacterium | reverse complement strand
CTCACGGTCTCTTCTCCGGTCACTTCGGCTTCATACCTGTCCGGACCGGCATCGAAGACGTAACGCAGGCCAGCCGGGCAGATGCCGATAAGCCATGCAAAATAGACGGCGCACCGTCCGCCATTGCCGCACATTGATCCGGGAAAGCCGTCGGCATTGTGGTAATTCATTCTGAAATCAGCGGTTCCGGACGCTTCGACAAGGATCAGCCCGTCAGCGCCGATGCCGGTCCTCCGTGTGCACATGGCTCGAACCTGTTCATGGGTCAGGTTGAAAAGACCCTGACGGTTGTCGATGACTATGAAGTCATTACCCGCCCCAGACATTTTGATGAAATCGATTTGCATATCTTTTTGTTAAAGTCATTTTTCAGTAAAATATCACAACTAATACCTGTCGCTCATCTGGAGCGTGAAGCCGATCCCGTATGCCTTTCGTGCACAGCAGCCCGCGGAGTCAAAGGGCAAAAAACTTTATTATTAAATAAATTTTCTTATTTTATTTGCTACTGTTGCAGGTTACTTTTTTCTTTGAGCCAACCTGCAAAAATGTTTTTTCCGGCAAGCTCTCCATGTCTCGTCAGTTACGTTTTCCATGTCGTGACGTAACGTTGGCCGCATATACTGGAGAGATATCACCGGTTTTTTCGGTTTCTTCAACCTGAAAATACGTCCAAACAAAGGAGAACATACAATGGCTGAACAAGTGAAACCCGCAGGGGTCAAGCCGAAGGGGACAGTGCCTCCTCCAAAGGGGAATGCACCAGCTCCAAAGGCAAATGGCGCGCCAGGCGGAGCATCGGTCATTAAAGAGCAGGATGCCGCCAAGATGAGACGTTTTCTGTTCCAGCGAACGGAAACACGCTCGACGAAGTGGTACCAGATCTTCGATACCGAAAAGATCGATGACGAGCAGGTGGTCGGCGGCCATCTCGCCCTGCTCGGTGTGCTGGGCTTCATCATGGCGATCTACTACATCTCGGGTATCCAGGTATTTCCCTGGGGTGCACCGGGTTTCCACGACAACTGGTTCTACCTGACTATCAAACCAAGGATGGTCTCTCTCGGTATCGACACGTACAGCACCAAGACCGCTGATCTCGAATGGGCGGCCACCAAGCTTCTGCTCTGGGCCGGCTATCATTTCCTCGCCGGTTCCGTTCTTATTTTCGGCGGATGGCGTCACTGGACGCACAACCTGACCAACCCCTTCACCGGTCGTTGTGGTAACTTCCGCGATTTCCGTTTCCTCGGCAAGTTCGGTGATGTAGTTTTCAGCGGCACCAGCGCAAAGTCTTACAAAGAGGCTCTCGGGCCACATGCCGTTTACATGTCGCTTCTCTTCCTTGGCTGGGGACTCGTGATGTGGCTCATTCTCGGCTTCGCTCCGATTCCCGATTTCCAGACGATCAACTCCGAGACCTTCATGTCGTTCGTCTTCGCCGTGGTGTTTTTCGCTCTTGGCATCTACTGGTGGAACAACCCTCCGAATGCCGCCATTCACCTCAACGATGACATGAAAGCCGCTTTCTCGGTTCACCTGACCGCGATTGGCTACATCAACATCGCGCTTGGCGTCATCGCATTCGTGGCTTTCCAGCAGCCGTCCTTCCACGCATATTACAAGGAACTTGACAGCCTGGTCTTCTACATCTATGGCGAGCCGTTCAACCGCGTCAGTTTCAACTTCGTCGAGCAGGGTGGCAAGGTGATCTCGGGCGCGAAGGAGTTTGCCGACTTCCCGGCCTATGCCATTCTTCCCAAGAACGGTGAATCGTTCGGCATGTCGAGGGTCGTGATCAACCTCATCACCTTCAACCACATCATCTGCGGTGTGCTCTATGTTTTCGCGGGTGTTTATCATGGTGGTCAGTATCTGCTCAAGATCCAGCTCAACGGCATCTACAACCAGATCAAATCCATCTGGATCACCAAGGGCCGCGATCAGGAAGTTCAGGTCAAGATTCTCGGTACCGTCATGGCGCTCTGCTTCTCGACCATGCTTTCAGTCTACGCGGTTATCGTCTGGAACACCATCTGCGAGCTGAACATTTTCGGTACCAACATCACGATGTCGTTCTACTGGCTTAAACCGCTGCCGATTTTCCAGTGGATGTTCGCCGATCCGAGCATCAACGACTGGGTTATGGCTCACGTTATCACCGCCGGTTCGCTCTTCTCGCTGATCGCTCTGGTTCGTATCGCCTTCTTCGCCCATACCTCTCCGCTGTGGGATGATCTGGGTCTCAAGAAGAACTCTTACTCCTTCCCGTGCCTCGGCCCGGTCTATGGTGGTACCTGCGGCGTCTCCATTCAGGACCAGCTCTGGTTCGCCATGCTCTGGGGTGTCAAAGGTCTGTCTGCCGTCTGCTGGTATATCGATGGTGCCTGGATTGCATCGATGATGTACGGCGTGCCCGCGGCCGACGCGAAAGCCTGGGATGCCATCGCTGGCCTGAAGCATCACTACACTTCGGGTATCTTCTACTACTTCTGGACCGAGACCGTGACGATCTTCTCCAGCTCGCACCTTTCGACCATTCTCATGATCGGTCACTTGGTGTGGTTCATCAGCTTCGCTGTGTGGTTCGAGGATCGCGGTTCGCGTCTTGAAGGCGCTGACATCCAGACCCGCACCATCCGCTGGCTGGGCAAGAAGTTCCTCAACAGGGATGTTTCGTTCCGCTTCCCGGTTCTGACCATCTCGGACTCGAAGCTTGCCGGTACCTTCCTTTACTTCGGTGGTACCTTCATGCTGGTCTTCCTGTTCATTGCCAACGGATTCTATCAGACCAACTCTCCGCTGCCGCCTCCCGTCAGCCATGCAGCGGTCTCTGGACAGCAGATGCTTGCCCAGCTGGTCGATACGCTGATGAAAATGATTGCGTAACATTGCGGTACGAAGGGGCTTTTGCCCCTTCGGCCATCTTGAGCAATAATGTTTACCACGTAAAACAATTTTAGAGAGAGGGGGGTTTGTATGGCCGAACCTGTTGAAAATAAAAACCAGGCACCTGCTCCGGGCGCTAAAGTGGCTCCGAAAGGCGCTCCGGCTGCCCCGAAAGCCGGTGCTCCTGCTGCGCCCAAAGGAGCGGCTTCACCGAAGGCCGGAGCTCCAGCTGCAAAAGCTGGCGCCCCCGCCGCAAAACAATCTGGCAAGCCAAGGCTTGCTTCGCTTGATGTGACACTGGGACGCTCGGGCGTTCGTCAGGAATCAGCGCTTCCATATGTAAAGCCGAAGGCTGCGCCGCCTCCGAAACCGGCGGCACCAGCCGCCAAGGGTGCACCAGCCGCAAAAGGCGCCCCGGCTCCTGCCGCGAAAGCAGCACCTGCAGCGCCAGGTGCTCCGGTCGCAAAACCGGCAGCTCCGAGAGCTAAGAAGCACTACTTTATCATCGAGAATCTCTGCGTCGGTTGCGGTTTGTGCCTCGACAAATGTCCGCCAAAGGTCAATGCCATCGGATACAAGTTCTATGGTGACGTTCAGGAGGGCGGCTTCAGATGCTATATCGATCAGGTAGCCTGTATTTCCTGCTCGGCATGTTTCTCGGGCGACGAGTGCCCGTCTGGGGCGCTGGTCGAAGTTCTTCCCGACGGCGAAGTGCTTGATTTTTCCTATACGCCTCCGGAAAGGCTCGATTTCGATCTCCGCTTCCTGCATCGTTTCCATCGCGAAGTCAGGTAGCCGAAAGCGGCAATCCGAAAGGGACAAAAATGAAAAAGCATTGCTTTGCAAAAAGGCAATGCTTTTTTTATTTGGTGTCATCCAGATTTAGACAAACCATAAGAACGTGCACGATCAGACAGGACAGACAAGGGAGAACGAAACGGTCACGTCAAAAACTCTCGTTATCATTCCGACCTACAACGAAGCGGATAACATAAGACCGCTTATCGAGAGTATTCTCGCGCGTTATCCGGAGAGTCCCGATATTCTTGTTATCGACGATGGTTCGCCCGATGGCACGGCAGGTATCGTCAGGAGCGTCATGGAAAAAGAGACGCGCGTGTCCTTGCTGACAAGGCCCTCGAAGCTCGGACTCGGCACGGCCTATCTGACGGGATTCCGCTATGCGCTCGATCATGGGTATGGGCGAGTCATCGAGATGGATGCCGATTTTTCGCATGATCCGGCAGCCATCGCTTCTTTGCTCGAAGGGATGCAACATGCCGATCTGGTCATCGGATCGCGTTATTTGAACAATACTGTCAACGTGGTGAACTGGCCTTTGTCGAGACTCATTCTCTCGAAATCAGCCAGTATCTACACCAGAGTGATCACCGGTATGCCGGTATCCGATCCCACGAGCGGTTTCAAATGCCTCAGCGCGAAAGCGCTCAGAGCCATAGCGCTCGACCGTGTGCATTCGCAGGGCTACTCGTTCCAGATAGAAATCGATTTCCGGATATGGAAAAAAGGGCTTGTCATTCATGAAGTGCCAATCATCTTTGTTGACCGGAGCGTAGGCAAGTCGAAAATGACCAGGAAAAATATTGTCGAAGCCGTCTGGATGGTCTGGTGGCTGAAACTGCTCTCGATAGCCGGGCGGCTGTAGGTCTGGATAAGCGCAAGCGATTTTTGCAGGAATTCTTCGTGACAGGCCGGTTTGGCGGAATTCGACGAGAGCGCTTTATGGATGGAATACCTAAACCCGGTTATCCGCGACGAGTTCTGCATCATCAAGCCTGAGCGGATACGGATATGCGGTAGTTGAGATGCAGCGACGGCAGGCGTCCGGGAATTTCGGCGGACGCCTCGCTGTTGTTCGCGTTCAGATGCGGCAAAAGTAGTTGCAGAGGATCGCGCTGCCCTCTTTGCGGATGTCGGCCTTGATCTCTGTATCTGGATTGACCAGCTCGCGGAGCAGGGCGGTGAAGGTGCCGAGGTAGAAGTTGCCTACCACCGGATGTGACGGGAAGGTGACCTTGACCATGACATTCGGCGCCGGCTTCGAACCGTAGCTGAACTCACCGCTTCCGGCGAAGGTCCAGGCGTTCTTGCTGATAGCGAAAAGGAACACCTTGAAGGCGAGTCCCGCCGGAAGCAGCTTGACGATTGTCTGGAACGGGCCGGGAATGCGTACCTTGAGCAGGTACTTCGCTGTGCGCTGGCCCGACTCCTTGAGAATTTTCGCGGTGCTTGCTTCGCCGATCTCTTTCTGAAGGGCTATGACCAGGGAGTGGAATTTCGATTCCTCGACCATCTCCGAAGGCAGATTGTTGATCAGGTAGCCTTGACCGATCTTTTTCAGAAGTTTTTCAGTTTCGCTTTTCCCGTAGGCGGATTCGAGCGCGCCGACGGTCTGTATGATTGAGTTCGGTCCGATTCTTGATGGGCTGCTGCTCATTGAAAAATTGAAGTCTGTTTGTGCGTTGATCGCGGGTTATGGTTTTTTGTACCGTCTGGAGCCTTTGATGCCGGGTTGCCGGGAACCAGGGATGTCGAGCCTGATATCTTCGGTTGTCCAGCCGCCCCGTATGTTTACAGTCATTGCAGCGAACGGATCGCATGGCGCGAAAGGCATGAGCGAGCCGCTATTCCATTCCGTCAAGGGCGAGAGCGTTCCGTAGGCCGATGGAATGAATCCGGTGACAGTGTACTGGCCCGCCGGAAGATCGTGGAAATCGAAACGGAAATATCCGCTGGCACTGGTTTTCGCCACCATGCGCCGGGGTGCTTCCGTGCCGCTGCGCCGGGCTTCGACGATAACCGCTGGCGCATTGGCCGTGCCCGTGCCGCTGATCTCTCCGTACTGCTCAGGTCCGGCGGTGCTGAAGAGTGATTTCACCAGCGGCGTTCTCGACGGCTCGCCGACAAGTTCCTTGAGCATTCCGGGCTTGAGCTGCACGAGGTAGTCTTTGCTTTGGCGGAACCCCTCCGAAGCCGTGATGGCGAAGGTGCGGCTGTCGATCCGGGAAACGGTGAACGGAATCGACATCTGCCGACCGTTTACGTACAAGGCGAGCGATACCGCCGGTTTGACAGACGATTCGGCTACCGGCAGGTTGCACTGAAGCTCGACGGATGAGCCGGATTCCGGACGGATCATTTCAGCTATGACGTTGTCCACTCCATTGGCTGGAACGATACTGACCGAAAGCTCCGGATAGCGCTCCGAGTTTGAATTGCCGGAAAAGGTCAGCTCCGAGGTCTGACTTTCTGTGCCGCCGGGCGAGAACCGGAGGCGGTAAAAGGTCCGATTCTCCATCGGCGTGGTCAGGAGGCGGAAAGTGCTGGTCTCGCTACTTCTCGAAGGTGAGAAATAAGCGAGTACCGGCAGGACGGTGCCACTGGCGGTATTTTCGATTTGTATGGAGGACAGATCGAAGCTTCTCGCGGGAATGGATTTGTTGAAAGTGATCTCGATTTCCCGGTTGTTGATGGTGCGGCACGATTGCAGCGATCTCGCCGAATAGTTCTCCGGCTCGAAGCGCAACCCGACGCTGCTCATGCCTGTTTGAACCGTTGGCGTCGAAGCGACGGCGAACACTTCCGTTTCGGGATCGAATTGCAGGTTGCCATTGTCATCGGTTACAGCCACGATGCGGTAGCTGCCGGGAGCGAGGTGTTCGAAACGGTACTCACCGGACGGGCCGCTCTGGGCGATATAATCCGGTTTTGTCTCCGGGTTGGCGTTTGAACGTGAAGCGCTGTAGGCCAGCACCGTGGCGTTCTGCATCGGGGCGAGTCGGTTTGTCCATACCCGTCCTTCGATCGATCCCTGGTCGAGAACCGGGCCGGTCGAGAATGCCAGCGTCTGGCTCCGGTCGAGCTGGTGGACTCCATCGAGGCTTTTCAGCGGCGCGCGCAGGGTGAGCGTGTAGGTGCGGTTCAGTTGCAGCTCGTCGTACAGGCGGATGTGGGCCTCTTTTCCATGTATCGAGACCTCGTAATCATCGATACGAGGAGAGAAAAAAATCGACTTCGAAAAATTGTCCTTACCGACATAGTGGCTGAAGCCGATGCGGATTTTCTGCGGTGAGGTATTGATCGAGGCAGTCGTGGGCAGCGAGCTGGTCACGCTGAGCGGTGAACGATCCGGCGGGCCGCCTGCTGGAGGGCGGTCAACGGCACAGGCGCTGAACAGCACCGGGATGAGGATGGGTGCCAGAATTTTCAGGCCGGGAAATTCTTTCAATGATGTGCTCCCTTCAGAGTTGAAAGCTGCTAAATTGTTTCTCAGCATGAAAATTCTTAAATTAAAAACTGAAGGTATTCTATGAAAGCGATTTGAGAAAAAAAACAGACAGAGTTTGAGATAGATGGCCAGAAGAAATTTCAAGGTTCTTTATGTCTCTGGCGAGGGTTCTCCTTTTGTAAGGGTCAGTGCTCTGGCCGACTACATGGCATCGTTTCCGCAGGCGCTCGAGGAGGAGGGTTTCGAGGCCAGAATCATGATGCCGAAATACGGGATCATCAACGACCGGAAGTTCCGCTTGCACGATGTGCTCAGGTTGTCGGATATCGAAGTTCCCCTCAAGGACAAGACCGACATGCTGCACATAAAGGTCACAGCTCTCCCGTCCAGCAAGATTCAGACCTATTTTCTCTATAACGAGAAATATTTCAAGAGACACGGACTTTTTTCCGATATATCGCTTGGCGGTGATCACAAGGGGAGCGCTGAACGACTGATTTTTTTCAGCGTGGGCGTGATGGAGACGCTCGTCCGCCTCGGCTGGCAGCCGGACATCATTCATTGCCACGATTGGCACGCGGGTCTGGTGGCGCTGCTTGCCAAGACGCGGTACGCCAAACACGACTTCTTCAAAAAGGTGAAGATCGTGCAGACCATCCACAATGTTTACCGCCAGGGTATTTTCCAGTCGAAGGTGTTTCAGAAACACCTCGACGCGGAGGTGTTCGATGCTCTCGAAAAGGATGGCGACATGGTAAACCTGCTGGCGACCGGCATCAAACACGCCGACCTGGTCACCACCACGTCAGATCGTTACGCCCGCCAGATCGTTGATGATCCGGAGCTTTCGTTCGGCATGGACAAGGCTTTGCAGGCGTGCGGCGAACGTTTCCACGGCATACTCAACGGCATGGATACCCGCCAGTGGAATCCATCCGCCGACAAGCTTATCAAGAAACGCTACAGCGCCGAGCAGCCGGAGCTGAAGCTCGAAGACAAGAAGATTCTGCTCGAAGAGGCTGGTCTCCCGTTTGCGGAAGAGACGCCCGTCGTTGGCGTGATCGCGAGCTTCGATGCCTACCAAGGCGCGGAGCTTGTCCGGGAGAGCATCGCGAAATTGCTCGAACTCGACATTCAGCTCATCGTGTTCGGTTCGGGCGACAAGGAGTTCGACCAGGCGCTCAAGGAGACTGCGGAAGAAAACGAGGAAAAGATGGCCTTCCGCCCCGAGTTTACCGATGCGTTTTACCATCAGATGATCGCCGGACTCGACATTCTGCTCATGACTTCGCGCATCGAGGCTTGCGGCATGATGCAGATGTTTGCGCAGAACTACGGCACTGTGCCGGTCGCCTATGCGGGTGGCGGCATCGTGGACACCATCGAGGAGGTCTCCGGCGACAAGGGCACGGGCTTCATCTTCACCGACTATACGCCCGAAGCCCTCACGGCGAAACTCCGGGAGGCGCTGGCGCTGTTTGCGGACAAGGAGCGCTGGAGCGCGCTGATGCTCGAATGCATGAGCCGCGATTTCTCGTGGAGCGCTTCGGCGGAGCAGTATGCCGAGCTCTATCGTAAACTGCTGGGCTGAGGGGGGGGGTGATGGAGTTCGCGAAGGTGCTGTTTCTCGACAGGGACGGGACGATCAACCGGGATATTGGCAGCTACGTGTCGAGCCGCGAGGAGTTCATCCTGATCGACCGGGCGGACGAGGCCATCGCACTCGCGCGGCAGGCGGGCTTCCGGATCGTGATTATCACCAACCAGGCGGGCATCGCGCGAGGCATCGTCACGCCCCGGGATGTCGAGGATGTCAACGACTACCTCAACGAGCTGCTGGCGGCGCGCCAGACCTCGTTCGACCGCTGCTACTACTGTCCGGCCCATCCCAACTATCCCCACCCCGAGTACGACCGCTTCATCGACCACCGCAAGCCCTCGCCCCGCATGGTGGAGCAGGCCATCGCCGACCTGCGCGAGGAGGGTGTCGAGGTAGACCGCGACGCCTCGTTCTTCATCGGCGACAAGGTGATCGACGTCGAGTGCGGCCAGCGCGCCGGGCTGAAGACGATCCTCGTCAGAACTGGCCACAATGAGGAGGCGCTTTGCGCCGAGCGCGGGATTTTCCCGGATCATGTCGCCGACGATCTCTACGAGGCCGTGACGGGCTTCGTGCTGGCGGGAAAGGCGACAGCAAGGGATTGAAAGGACGGCAGGGACAGCAAGGTCGGGGAAATCGATTTCGAGTTGCCGGAGTAAATAAAGAGAGCTGCTTCCGATGATCTGCCTCTACGTGCATATTCCTTTCTGCCGGGAGCGTTGCCCTTACTGCGATTTTTTTCTTGTCACCAAAGCCGGTTTCGTCGAACGCTTTTTCGAGGCGCTGGCCGTCGAGACCGCGTCGAAAGCGCCGCTCTTCGCGGGCCGGTTGATCAAGGCGATCCATTTCGGCGGAGGCACGCCGTCGCTGGTTTCGCCCTCCTCCATCGATGCCTGGCTGTCGCAGGTTTCCGGCATCGCCCGAATCTCCTCCGACACCGAAATCACGCTCGAAGCCAATCCCGAAGACCTCACCTCCGAATTCCTCGACGCGTTGAAAGCGGTTGGCATCAACCGCCTGAGCATCGGCGTGCAATCTTTTACCGGTCGCAAGCTCCGGGCGCTCGGGCGGGCGCATTCGGCTGACGACGCCGTTCGAACTCTCTCCGCGGCGCTCGAACGGTTTCCTTCGGTCAGCATCGACCTGATGTGCGGCGCGGAGGGGGAATCGCTCGCCGAGTGGGAGGCCGACCTTCGCTCGGTGCTCGGGCTTCGACCTCACCACATTTCTGTCTACATGCTCACGCTCGAAGAGAAGACCCGCCTGTGGCGCGACGTGCGCAAAGGGCTTCGCGACCTGCCCGGCGAGGAGGCGCAGGCAGCGATGTACCGGATGGCGGCGGAGCTGCTTTACGGCGCGGGATACCGCCACTACGAGATTTCCAACTTCGCGCTCGAAGGGCACCACTCGCGTTACAACCTCGCGAGCTGGATGCGGGAGCCGTACCTCGGCTTCGGACCGGCGGCGCACAGCTTTATCGTCAGTTCCGGGGCGGAGATGCGCTTTTCGAACGCGAGCACTCTGACGAAGTACCTCGCCGATCCCGCCGGAGCGGTCGATTTCCGCGAGACGCTGACCGGCGAGCAGCGCTTCGACGAGGAGGTTTTTCTCTCCCTGAGGATCCGCAAGCCGCTCTCTGTTGGGTTTTTGCGAAAAGGGCATAAATTAGGGCATCGGCATCTCGATTCCGTCCTTGTTACTCTACAGGAAAAAGGGTGGATCGGCGTCGAAAGCGGCGAGGTGATGCTCACCGAAGCAGGCTTCCTTTTCGCCGATCTCGTCGCCGCCGAACTGCTTTCGGAGTGATCGTCCGGCTGATACGAATCGTCAACAACCTGTCCCGAATGACTCACAGAAACGTCAACCGGATCATCGCTGCCGGAATATTTTTCGTCGCCGAAGCCATCTATCTCTCGACGATGGCCCCGACCTTCTCGTTCTGGGACTGCGGCGAGGTGATCGCCACCTCCCGCACCCTCGGCATTCCGCATCCCCCCGGCGCGCCGCTCTACCTTCTCGTCGGCCACCTCTTTTCGCTGCTTCCGTTTTTTGACGACATCGGCGCTCGCCTCAACTTTTTCAGTACGCTCATCAGTTCGACGACCATCATGCTGACCTGGCTGATCATCGTGCGGCTGATTGCGCTCTACCGGGGTTCGAAGCCGGACGACTGGAGTCTGCCGGAAAAGATCGCGGCTTATGGCGGCGCGGCGGTGGGCGCGCTGGCATTCGCTTTTTCCGATAGCTTCTGGTTCAACGCCACGGAAACAGGCCTCTGGGCGGCCTCGTCGCTCCTGACCGCCACCATTTTCTGGATGATGCTCTGCTGGCATGACGAAGACCCCGCGCCCGGCAGCGAGCGATGGCTGCTCGGCGTGATGTATCTGATCGGCCTCTCCATCGGCGTGCATCTGCTCTGCCTGCTCGCGCTCTTTTCGCTGGTGCTGATCTACTATTTCAAGAAGTACACGGTCACGCCGAAATCGTTCGGCCTGATGGCGCTCTTCAGCCTCGGCCTGTTTTTCCTGATCTACAAGCTGATCATCAAGGGCATACCGGTGCTGCTCGTGCTCACCTCGTGGTGGGGCATGACGCTGCTCGTCGCGGCGCTGGCGTTCGGCATCTGGTACAGCCACAAGAATCGTCTGCCGTTGCTGAATCTCGCGCTGCTTTCGGTAGTGCTGCTCATCCTCGGCTACACCTCCTACATGCTGATCTTCGTCCGCGCCCACGCCGGGCCGCCGATCAACGAGAACGATCCTTCGACGCTCCAGGCGTTTTTCTCCTACGTCAACCGCGAGCAGTACGGCGAGTGGCCGCTCTGGCCGCGCCGCTGGTCGCCGGAGCCGATCTATCAATATTATTATCAGCGATATTCGAGCGAGCTCGACTATTTCTGGAACTACCAGCTCAAGCAGATGTACCTGCGCTATTTCGGCTGGCAGTTCATCGGACGCTCCGCCGATGTCGAGGGGGCGGTGGTCGATTGGGGAAAGCTTTGGGGAATTCCTTTCCTCGTGGGGCTTTTCGGCGCAGTCGCCCATTTCCGCAAGAACTGGAAGATGGCGCTGCCGGTGGCCACGCTGTTCCTCATGACCGGCGTAATCCTCGTGCTCTACCTCAACCAGCCCGAGCCGCAGCCTCGCGAGCGCGACTACAGCTACGTCGGCAGCTTTTTCGCCTTCGCGCTCTGGATCGGCATCGGCATCGAGCGCCTCTTTGCGTGGGTGACCAGCCGTCTGAAGTCGCTGACTCCGGCTCACGCCGTTTGGCTGTCCGTCGCGGTGGTGGCTTGCGGCCTGCTTTCGATCGACGGGCGGATGCTCATGGCCAACTATCGCACCCATGACCGCTCCGGCAATTACGTGCCGTGGGACTGGGCGTGGAACATGTTGCAGAGTTGCGACAAGGACGCCATCCTCTTCACCAACGGTGACAACGACACCTTTCCGCTCTGGTACCTTCAGGAGGTGGAGCGCATCCGCACCGACGTGCGCGTGGTCAATCTGAGCCTGGCCAACACCGGCTGGTACCTGCTGCAACTCAAGCACGACAGCCCGCGCGGGGCCAAACCGGTCAACATCGAAATGAGCGACGACGACCTCGCCAACATCTCATACGTACCGGTCGATTCGGTCGAAGTGGCCGTACCGGCGGGTCGCGAGGCGCGAAAGCTCTACGACGACGCGCGGCGTACCGGCGTCGCCCTGCCCGGCGCTCCCTCCGACTCGCTACGCTGGACGATCAAGCCCGCGTTGACTTACCAGGGCCAGGGATTTCTCCGACCGCAGGACATCGCCGTCTATGCCATCGTGGTGGACAATTTCGGCAAGCGCCCGATCTACTTCGCGCTGACCGTTGATCCCGCTGAAATGACTGGCCTCGACCGCAATCTGCGTCTCGACGGCCTCGTCTATCGCGTCGTACCGCTCAGGAGCGCTTCGGCGCTGAGCTTCGCCGACCCCGGCACACTCTACGGCAATCTGTTCAACGTTTACCGCTATCGCAATACCGGCAACCTCGCCGTCAATATCGACGAAACCTCGCGGAACCTGCTTGGCAACTATCCGCCGCTCTTCGCCCGGCTCGCCATCACGCTTGCCGCATCGCCGGACGTGCCAGTGACAGTTTCGGACGCCTCCGGCGCTCGAAAAACCGTGCGGTTGGGGACGCTTTCGCTCGAAGTGCTCGACCGGTACGCCCGGCTTTTCCCGTTGAGCCGCTACCCGGTGACGCCGAAGCTCGCCGGATCGGTGGCCGCTATGTATGCCTCGGGCGGTGCAAACGAGAAAGCATATCCGTATATTCAGTATCTTGAAAAGCTGGCGGCCCGGACCAGCGCGGGGCAGGAACCCGAGCTGTATTTCACTCTGGCGCAGGCTTACCGGGCGGCAGGAAAGGTTCGTGAGGCGGAAAGCATCATGATCGATCTCGAAATGGCGCTCCCTGAACTGCGGAAGCGTCTGGATTCACTCAAGCAATAGTTTGTATTTTCAATGAGCAATATTCATGCTACAGCGGTTATCGGTTCCGGAGCCGTGCTTGGCGAAGGGGTGGTGGTTGGCCCGTACACCGTGATCGAAGATGATGTCGTCATTGGTGACGGGACGGTCATCGGGCCTCATGTCCATATCGCCGACGGGGCGCGCATCGGCAGCGAGTGCCGGATTTCGTCCGGCGCTGTGCTTTCGACCGCACCTCAGGATCTTAAATACGCCGGGGAGAAGACCTATCTCGAAATCGGCGACCGGACGGTGATCCGCGAGTGCGTCACCCTGAACCGGGGCACCAAGGCCAGCGGCAAAACCGTGGTCGGTTCCGACAATCTTATAATGGCTTACGTTCACGCGGGCCACGACTGCGTGATCGGCAACCATGTGGTGATCGCCAACTCGGTACAGTTCGGTGGCCACTGCAACGTGGGTGATTACGTGGTGGTTGGCGGTCTGGCTGGTGTGCACCAGTTCGTCAGGATTGGCCGGTACGCGATGGTTGGCGGCATCTCCCGCGCGGCGCTCGACGTGCCGCCTTTTGTCATGGCCGGCGGCCACGCTTCGTTCCGCTACGAGGGCCTGAACGTGCTCGGCCTGAAGCGGCGCGGCTTCACCTCCGACCAGCTCGGCAACATCCGGGACGCCTACCGCATCATTTTCCAGTCGGGCCTGTTGCTCTCGACGGCGCTTGAAACCGTGCGCCGCGACCTTCCGCCGGCTCCCGAAGTGGTTGAGATTCTCGACTTCTTTGCATCGGGCAAATACAATCGGAAGTTTCTCAAGCCCTTCAATTCATAAGCAGTTACGGATATGCCATCATGGGCGCTCGGCATCGATCTCGGCGGGACGAACATCAAGGTAGCGGTCGTCGGCGAGTCGGAAGGGATTCTCTTCGAGGATACCCATCCGACCGATACCGCCGCTGGCCCCGAGGGGGTCGTGCGGCAACTCGCGTTCCTGGCTGACGCGATCTATCAGCGAGCTTCCGAAACGCTCGATGCCGGTCTCTTTGCCGGGATTGGTCTCGGCGCTCCGGGCGCCGTCGATGCGGCGAAGGGCACCCTCTCCTATCCGCCGAACCTGCCCGGCTGGGGGCGTTACGCTCTCCGCGATCAGCTTCAGCTTCGCCTCGAAGAGGCGCATGGCATCAAGACCTCCGTCATCATCGAGAACGACGCCAATGCCGCCGCTTATGGCGAGGCGATCTTTGGCGGCGGCAACGTTTTCCGCGACTTCATGCTGGTGACGCTCGGCACCGGCGTCGGCGGCGGCATCATCCTCAATCGCAAGCTCTACCGCGGCCCCACCGGCACGGCTGGCGAGATCGGCTTCATGATCGTCGATTTCGAGGGGACGAGCGTTCACGCGGGCATCCGGGGCACCATCGAGGGGCTGATCGGCAAGGAGCGCATCGTCGAGATGGCGTGCAGCCCGGAGATGCAGGCGGAGCGTTCGCCGCGCCTGGCGGAGCTGTGCAACCGCGATTTTTCGCGACTTTCACCCCGCCATCTCGAACAGGCGGCCAAGGAGGGTGACGAAGCGGCTCTGCGCACCTGGGAGCGGGTCGGCTCCATCCTCGGCGTCGGGCTGGCCAACGTCACCGCCCTGATGGACATTCGCAAGTTCGTGATCGGCGGAGGCATCGCCGCCGCTGGCGAGCTGATCTTCGAACCGGCGATGATGCAATTGCACCGCTCGACCCTGCCGTCGATGCACGACGGACTCGAAATCGTTCCGGCGCGGCTCGGCAACAAGGCCGGAATCTACGGCGCGGCGGCGCTCTGCTTCAACGCCACCCAACCTCCGGCGAGCGATGCTTGACGGTCTCGTGCACCTGCTTTTCCCGGCGGTCTGCACCCTCTGCCAGAAGCCGCTCCAGAAGGGTGAGGAGCACATCTGCGCCGGATGCTTCGAAGAGTTCAACCCGTTTCCCGGCGCGATTGCCGGAGGCGTGGCGCTCAAGAGCACCGTACGCGGCCACTTCGACGAGAGCGCCGCGCCTGCTGCCGCATGGTGCCTCTATCCCTACCGCAGTCTTGGTAAACTGCACGAGGCGATGCATTCCATGAAATATGGCGGTTTGTTTCCGCTCGGCGAACTGTTCGGCAAACGGCTTGGCGAGCTGCTCCGGCAGGGCGGCGATACGGTTGCCTTCGAGGCCATCGTGCCGGTGCCGCTGCATTCGCTCAAGCGCATCGAGCGCACCTACAACCAGTCGGAGGCGATTGCCCGTGGCATGGCCGGAGTGCTCGGCTTGCCGGTCGCGACGAAGTGCCTTCAGCGCGGCCTCTACACCGGCTCGCAGACCGGCCTGAACATGAAGGCGCGGCGCGAGAACATGGCGGGAGCCTTCCGCCCTGGCCGCGAGCGCTGCCCCGCGAGGGTGGTGCTGGTGGACGATGTGCTCACGACCGGTGCGACGATGGTGGCCGCGGCGGAGGCGCTGAAAGCCGCCGGGGCGGTCGAGGTGGCCTTCGCGACTGTCGCGCTCACCGAAAAGGAGGCGTAGCCGGAGATGGATCTCTTTTACGTGCTTCCGCGCCAGCTCGATCTCGACCATGCCCGCGCGACCATCGACGGCGAGGAGTTCCACCATCTCGTCCGCGTGCTGCGCTGCCAGCCGGGTGACCTCGTGCCCGTCACCGACGGCGCGGGCTTCGCGGCGGAGCTGGCGGTCGAGGCCATCGGCAAACACTCGCTCGAAGGCGCGATTCAGAACCCGCACCACGTTCCGCCCCCCGAAACGCAGGTCACGGTGGCCCTGTCGCTCCTGAAGTCGCCGCAACGCTTCGACCTCTTCCTCGAAAAGGCGACCGAACTCGGCATCACGCGCATCGTGCCGATGATCACCAGACGCACCGTCTCGACGCCCGACTCCGGCAAGATCGAACGCAAGCTCGAACGGTGGCGCGGCATCGTGCAGTCAGCCGCCCGCCAGAGCCGCCGCCTCCATCTTCCCGAACTCACGCCGCCGCTCGCTTTCCGTGACGCGCTCTCGCTCGACGGCTACGACCTGCGCCTGATTGCCCACGAATCCGAGAAGACATTTCCTTCGTTCGAGCCTGCCTGAAAAAATATTCTTTTCCTCGTCGGCGGCGAGGGGGGCTTCACCGACGCCGAAGTCGCCGAGGCCGAGGCCGCCGGATTCAAACCGGTGTCGTTTGGCGCGTCGGTGCTGCGGGCCGAGACCGCCGGACTCTTCGCCGTCGCTCTCGTCCGCTCGATGCTCCTCGCCGAAGCCGATCCCGCAAAGCGCCTCTGATGGCGAACAACTTGTCCGGCGACTATCAAAGATGCTTTGAGCCGGACGCCTTCTGACGTACATTTGATCTATGACTGGCAGAGAGGGTGCAGCCGATACCGAACGAATGTCCGAACCGATGAATCAGACTACCACACGCAACATCAACCAGATTGTCGTGCTTGTCGCGACGCTGCTGATTTCGTCGCTGTTCCTGTCGATGATACGCCATTTTCTTATCACGATTCTTCTGGCGGGTATCTTCGCGGGTCTCGGTACGCCGCTGTTCAACCGCTTTCAGCGGCTTTTCGGCCAGCGCAGGGGCCTTAACGCCGGCCTGACGGTAACGGCATACCTCGTGATCGTCTTTCTCCCGCTTGCCGCGCTCGTGATCGTCGTGGCCGGGCAGGCGGTATCGCTCAGCCAGACGGCCATTCCGCTGATCCGCGAGCGTTTCCGCACTCCTGGCGCGTTCGATTCACTGCTCGTGCAGTTGCCCTTCTACCGCGACATCGAGATGTACAGCGACCAGATTCTCGAAAAGACCGCCGAACTGCTCGGTACGCTCGGATCGAGCCTGATCAGCCGTCTCTCGACCTTTACCTATGGGGCCGTGATCGATATTTTCCTGTTCTTCATCTTCTGGTACACCATGTTCTTTTTCCTCAAGGATGGCGAGCTGCTGATGGAAAAGATTCGTGCCTATCTGCCTCTGAGCGAAACCGACCAGCAGCGGCTGCTCGACAAGTTCCTCTCCGTGACGAGGGCGAGCCTGAAGGGCACGCTGGTGATCGGCATGGTGCAGGGGAGCCTGGCCGGCGTCGCCTTCAGCGTCGCGGGGATCGACAGCGCGGTGTTCTGGGGAACGGTCATGGCCGTGCTCTCGATTCTGCCGATGGTCGGCCCGCCGATCATCTGGATTCCGGCGGCGATCATGCTCGCCCTGTCGGGCCAGTACCTTCAGGCAGCGGGACTGGCGCTCTTCTGCGCTCTGGTGGTCGGCCAGATCGACAACATTCTCCGCCCGATTCTGGTCGGTCGCGACACGCAGATGCACGAGCTGTTCATCTTTTTCGGAACGCTCGGGGGAATCGGCATGTTCGGGGTGTTCGGCTTCATCATCGGGCCGGTAGTCGCGGCGCTCTTCGTCACCGTCTGGGACATCTACGGCGAAACCTTCAGCGCGTCGCTGGTCGATATACGGAAAGGACGGATGGATTCATCAGGAGATGAACAGGAGTAGCGCTTGCGGTGGATCGAAAAAAGAAAAAGGCTGTCGTCGCTCTGGTTGCACGGCAGCCTTTTTTTTCGAGAACTTCTTATGAATCAGTCCACGCGGACGACCTCTTCAGCCGAGAAGAAGAATGCGCCTTCGATGGCGGCGTTCTCGGCGGAGTCGGAGCCGTGGATGATGTTCTCGCCCTTGCTGTCGGCATAGAGCTTGCGGACGGTGCCCTCGTCAGCCTGCGCCGGATCGGTCGCGCCGATCAGGGTGCGGAAGTCCGCGACGGCGTTCTCCTTTTCGAGGATCATCGGCACGCAAGGGCCGGAGGACATGAAATCGACCAGCTCGCCGTAGAAGGGGCGCTCCTTGTGCACGGCGTAGAATGCGCCTGCGGTCTCTTTGGTGAGGCGGGTTTTCTTCATCGCCACAATGCGGAAACCGGCGCGTTCGATCTGGTCGGTGACAGCGCCGATGAGCTGCTTGCGCACGCAATCGGGCTTGAGGATGGTAAGGGTACGTTCCATGGTGGAGGTCTGTATTTTGTTCTGAAAAAGTTGCCCGCGAAGATACGAAAAAAGATTCGGATTCGGGCAACCTCCGCCCCCTGCGTCCTTACCCTCGCGCCTCGTCGATGCGGGCGAGCAGCTCCTTCATTGGCTGGTAGGTGACCGGCAGAAAGTCGCTGTATGAGAGCAGCACCGTGCCCTGTTCGTCGATCAGCACGTAGGCGCGTTGCGACATACCGAGGAAGCCGAGCGCGTCGTAGGCTTTGGCGACGGTTCTCTGCTCGTCGCTCAGGAGCTGGAACGGCAGCTCGTGTTTTTCAGCGAACTGCTTGTGCGATTCAGGGCTGTCGCCGCTGATGCCGATGACCTCGATTCCCCGGCTGGTGAATGCCGCGACGTTGTTGCGGTAGTCGCAAAGCTGCGCGGTGCAGACCGGCGTATCGTCGCCGGGGTAAAAGATCAGGAGCACCTTGTGGCCTTTGAACTCCGAGAGGGAGACCATCTTTCCATCGCTGTCGGGGAGCGTGAAATCGGGCGCTTTTTTTCCTTCTTCGATCATGGTTTCTTTTATCTGGTTATTTTTTCGCGGTGCTTTTCGCTTCTTGTTCTACAAGAATGCGCCCGACGCGCTTTCCGTTCATTTTGATCACCTTGAAGTTCAGGCCATTCCATCGGATGGTGTCGGAGACCGAGGGGACTTCGCCGAGGCGGGTCATCATGAAGCCGCCCATCGTGTCGTAACGCGGCTCGTCCTCTTCGAAAAACTTGTCGGCTTCGAGGTTGAAGGCCGCGAGGAACTCATCGACCGGCAACATGCCGTCAACCAGCCAGGTGCGCTCGCTCCGGCGCACGATGCGCTTCTGGTCGCCCTCGATGTCGTCCGCCGGAACGTCGCCCACGATGCTTTCGAGTACGTCGGTCAGCGTAATCGCCCCCTGCACCGAGCCGTGCTCGTCGATCACGAGCGCCAGGTGGGCGCGGTTTTTCTTGAACAGTTCGAGCACGTGGAAGGCAGGCACCGACTCGGGCACGAAGAGCGGCGGCTTCATCGACGCCCGGATCGCCTCGCGGATGCCCCCTTTCGAGGAGAGGCTGAAGTTGACCAGATCGAGCGAGCGCACGACGCCCTGAAGTTCGTCGAGGCTGCCCTCCGCTACCGGAAAGCGCGAGCGCCCGCTGGCCTTGATCCGCGCGACCAACTCCTCGTCCGGCCTCTCCAGATCGAGCCACTCGATTTCGCCGCGCGGCGTCATCATGGAACTTGCCCGCTTGTCGCTCATGCGAAAAATCCGCGAAATCATATCGTACTCGACCGACTCGAAGACACCTTTCTTGGCCCCCTGCCGGATCATGAGCATCACATCCTCGTCGCTGACCTGCGGCTTTTCACCCGCCTCGATACCGAGCGCCCTGAGTGCGAACCTGGCTGAAGCGTCGGCGAAAAATACCACCGGAGCGCTGACGAAGCAAAGTTTGTCGATGAATCTGGCGATTCTCACCGCGATCAATTCCGGATGCCTCAAGGCGATATTTTTCGGCAGCAACCTGCCAATTACATGGGTCATATAGGCCAGCGACGCAATCACGATGGCGAGCGCGAGGGGGAGAGGGTAAGGATCAGGCAATGGTATCCTGCCGAAGAGCGCGGCGAGTGGCTCCGAAAAAAAGAGTCCACCCAAAACACCCGTCAGGGTAGTCGTCAGGGTAGTGGTTACTTTGATGGATGAGATGAATCTGGCGGCATTGTCCTGGAGTTTCAGCGCGACAGACGCCGATGGATATCCGGCTTCCCGCAGCTCTCGCAGCCGGGCCGGACTCGAAGAGATGATGGCGAATTCCGCCAGGGAGAGAACTCCTTCGAAGATGATCAGCAGAAGGATGATGAGCGCTTCCGCGCTTTGGGGGCTCATAAGTTAAGGTTCAGTGAACTGTCAATATTAGTTGTGATATATCTCAAGATACATCAATACCTTGACATAACCGGTTTGACGTTCTGAACGTTTCATTGTAAGACGTTGTCATTGTCAGGGCGAAGATTCTTGCCCGGCGGCGAATTTCTGTGTAAAATCAATAAAAGTGCATCATCACTCTTCTGGTTCGCTATGAAAACTGTTCGATCGTTGTGCCTTCGCGGCCTCTTGTCGCTCTGCTTCGTGCTGCCGCTCGCGTCGTGCCGTCAGCCGACGAGCAGCGCGGAGAGTTCCGCCCTGTACGATGAGGCTTCTCGCCTCTACAGCCAGAAGCGGTATACGGAAGCGCTTGACCGTTATGACCGTGCGCTTGCCGCCGATACTCTGAAGGGATTTAGCCAGACCGCTTTGGATGCATTGTGCCAGAAAAGCCGGATCGAGTTCCTGACCGGGCGCTACTCCGGTGCGTTCCACACCTGGGAGGCAATCCGGCAGCATGGCGGTGGGAAGCTGCCCGATTCCCTGTACAACGCCGCCGCGCTCGATACCGGACGGATGTACGCTGAACGCGGTATGTATGGCAAGGCGGCCTCGGTCATGGCAGAGCTGAAAAGTCCCGATGCATGGCAGCGCTATGACCGGGCGAGGCTCCTTTTCAGGGCCGGTAAGGTCGGCGAGGCGTCGCGCATGTACATCGAACTTGCGGCCTCTGAAGATGTGGCCGTCAGCATGTCGGGTTACTCCGGCATTCTCGATTGCGCTCTGACGGGCAAGGTGGCCGGTCTCGATACGCCCGACAATCTCGCGGGCAGGATCGCCGTGATCTCGGGCCGGGTGTTGAAGATGGATGCGTCGCCGGAGGTGAAGATCAAGGCGTTGCGCATTGCCGCCAGGAGTCTCAAGCAAATGGAAACGCAGCGCCCGAACGCGAGCTATCTGCTCTTCCGGGCGCTGGCCATTGCGCAGGAGGCGGGTTATCCGCGGCTCATTGCGATTCTTCAGTTCGAGTCCAACAACATCATCGTTCGCAAGTCAGACACCTGGCGCAGCGTCATCGAATATTTCGGGCAGCGGAACATGCCCTTCGCGAAAGTCGCGGCGCTCTTCATGCTTGGGCGTTCTCCCGAGCTTGCTGCTGCCGAACGGATAGAGGCATACCGGCTTGGGCTTGTCGCCTGCCAGCATTATGGCATTCCCGCTACCGCCACCGAATATGTCGCTTTAGAGCGTGAGGCGGCCGGAGAGCTTGGAGATCTTCTGGTTGCCGAAGGACGATACATCGAGCTTTTCGACGCTATCGCAATGGCTGACTACCTGGAGCAGCAGCGCCTGGTGCAGGCGGGTATTGCCGAATTCCGTTTACCACCAGGTCACGAAGCAGTGCAAAGCGAGATCATCGAATTGACCACAGGTATATCGGGGCTGCTCCAGCGAAAGATCACCATGCTTGAAGATGGGACGGGCTTCGCGCTTGCGCCCATAGCTGACAAGGCCATCAGGGAGAAACAGGGGCGGCTGATCGAGCTTATCGCGGAGGCGGCCAAAGTTGATGGCTCGCTTCAGGCTCGGTTGCAGCCTCGGCCGCTTACCCTGCGCACGCTTCAGAAAAGCCTCCAGCCAGACGAAGCGCTACTGAGATTTTTGATTCGGGACTCGCTTTCGACCTCGATGCTGGTCAGTAGTCGAGAGATGCAGATTGTCAAGGCAAAAGTTCCTGGCGTACAGGTCGTGGCCCGCTTCGCCGCGCTGCGGCAGCGATTGGCCTCAGCCAACCCCAATCTCGAGGCTGTGCTTGTCACCGATGATGATCGCCAGTGGTTGACCGGTACGCTTCTGCAATCGATGGGCGATCGTTTGGAGGGCTACCGCCATCTCATCTTCGTTTCGCGAAAAGCAGAGCCGTTTCACTTGCTTGGGCCTCATTCGATGATTGGGCGTGATCTTCGCGTTTCATGGCTTGTTTCAGCCGGTGAGGAGTCCATCTATTCTGGTGTCCAGCCATCACAAGGCGATATTCTGTTTTTCGATGCCTCTCGGCCGGAGAAGGCCGCAATTCACAAACTGTTTCATCCTGGTGACCAGGTGTTTCTTTCATGGAAACCGATGCCGGAAAACGAGATTATCAGCCTGAAAAAACTCATGAAACCGATAACCGAATCCGGAACATCAGGTTCGGATATTCTGAAAAAAGTTACCCGGAATTCCGGTCTGACTGGTAGTCAAGACTGGCTATGGCTGGGCTCGTACGGAGACAAGTGACGCTCTCCGCGGGGCTGGCAGAATGCCGTACTTCCGATGGCGTGGTTCGTCAGCCGAATTCGTTTGTTACGTTGTGTGAACGGCCTGTTACTTTTAAAAACAATGTTAATTCTTTTTGTCAGAGCGATGTGGAATGAAAGGAAATCCTGACGGTTACTTTTGGACCAAAACATTATATTTTTATAAATTGCAAACTACTTCGATAGTGTTTTCGTTACAAAAAACCATTTCTTTCCAATGCCCGACGAGACTTTGGACCGGAGTTCCCTTGAGCGGCTTGTCCGGGCGCTCAGGCAGGCGCGCGTCCAGAGATCTCTCTCTGTCGATGAAATCGCTCGTCTGGTAAAGATTCGCAGTTCTCATATCGAAAAAATCGAAGCAGGTGATTTCTCCTTTTTGCCTCCCCTCTACGTCCATTCCTATCTGAAGAAGTATGCGTCAGAACTTGGCGTCGGTGACGATGCTTTGCTCGATTCATGCCGGAACGAACTGGGTATTTCTCCCCCGAACTTTTCGTTGTCACCACAAATACAAGCCGTTACTGAGGGCCCCCGTGAATCCGCACCCGAACCGCAGGGCAAAAAGCCACGCCGGTTGATCGTGATCGTAACGGCTGCGGCCATCATTGTTGCCGCTCTGATACTTTTGTTTTTCCTGCGAGGCTTCTGAGATGGGAGCCGGCCATCCGTGCTCCATTGGCTTCGTTTCTTTTTCAAGCTGTTCGATCTCCGGAAACTTCGCTTTTTCATCTCCCCGTTTGCTTTTCAGATAAAACAAGACTATTTTAGTCCTTGTTTATTGATAACCGGGAACGTTATCTTTCGGCATGGGTGTTCATCGGTAATAACCTTATATTTGTCCTGCTTGCGGCAAATTTCACCGAAATTCAGAAACCAGTTATGTCATCGAGACAAATTTACTTCGATAATAATGCCACGACGCCTCTGCATCCCGAGGTGAAGAAGGAGCTGGTGGCGGCCATGGAGATGTTTGGCAATCCTTCGAGCATGCACGCTTTCGGGCGCGAGGCCCGCGCCAACGTCGAGGATGCGCGTCACCGCGTGGCGTCCTTCATGGGCGCAAACGAGAGCGAGATCGTCTTCACCGGCAGCGGCTCGGAGGCCAACAACACCGTGCTGTCGCTCTTCGTCTGCGGTTCGGGGCAGTGTTTCCCCGGGATGCGCCCGAAGATCGTGACCAGCCGCATCGAGCACCCCTGCATTCTCGAAACCTCGGAGTGCCTGGTGCATCGCGGCGTCGATGTCAGTTATCTCGAAGTGGACGGGTATGGCAAGGTCGATATCGACCAGCTCGAAGCGCAGTTGAAGGCTGGCGGCGTGGGCCTCGTGTCGGTGATGATGGCTAACAACGAGATCGGCACGATTCAGGACATCGCGTCGATCAGCGCGCTCGCCCACCAGTACGGCGCTCTCATGCACACCGACGCCGTGCAGGCGTTCGGCAAGGTGCCGGTCGATGTGAACCAGCTCGGCGTCGATTTCCTGACCATCTCTGGTCACAAGATTTACGGCCCGAAGGGTATCGGCGCGTTGTACGTCCGCAAGGGCACGCCCTACTGCCCGTTCATTCGCGGCGGTCATCAGGAGAAGGGGCGTCGCGCGGGCACCGAAAACACCCTCGGCATCATGGGCCTGGCGATGGCGGTCGATATGCGCAAGGCCGAAATGGAGTCCGAGGCGGAGCGGCTGCTGGGGTTGAAGGAGGTGCTGCGCAAGGGAATCGAGGAGCGCATCGACGAGGCGCTGTTCAACGGCCATCCGACCGATTCGGTGCCCAACACGCTCAACGTGTCGTTCCCCGGCGCGGAGGGGGAGTCGATTTTGCTCTATCTCGATCTCGCCGGAATCGCGGTCTCGACCGGTTCGGCCTGCGCTTCGGGATCGCTCGATCCGTCGCACGTGCTGCTCGCCACCGGCGTCGATGCCGAGAGGGCGCACGGCTCGATCCGCATCAGCATGGGCCGCGCGACCACCCTGGAGGAGGTCGAATACATGCTCGACGTCCTGCCGGGGGTCATCGAAAGAATCAGAAACATGTCAACTGCTTATATCAAAGCATAAAAGGAGATATTCATGCTTCAGTCAGGCGAATGGGCATATACCGAAAAACTCAAGGAGCATTTTGAGAGTCCGAAAAATATTCTCAAGGGCAACGACACCAGCGCCTTCGACGGCGTCGGCATGGAGGGCAACCTGCAGTGCGGCGACCAGATGATGGTGGCCATCAAGGTTGACAAGGAGAGCGAAAAGATCATCGATTGCCAGTGGAAGACCTACGGCTGCGCCAGCGCCATCGCCAGCACCTCGATTCTCTCCGAGATGGTCAAGGGGATGACGCTCGACCAGGCGTTCAACATTTCGCCCAAAGAGGTCGCCAAGGAGCTGGGCGGGCTGCCGGAGAACAAGATTCACTGCTCGGTGCTCGGCGACAAGGCGCTGCGGGCGGCGATCAACGACTACTTCATCCGCAACGGCATGAACGACCGCGTCCAGAAGGTGCAGGCGAGAACCGTCTGCCAGTGCATGAACGTCACCGATCACGACATTGAGGAGGCGGTGCTCGAAGGCGCGCGCACCTTCTACGAGCTTCAGGAGCACACCAAGATCAGCACGGTGTGCGGGCTGTGCAAGGAGGATGCCGAAGCCGAACTTCAGAAGTACGTCCACCTCCATTTCGGCGCCTGACAGTCTCCGCCGGGGAGTTTTCAGTTCAAGGGAAGGAAGCGGCAGGGCGCGCTTCGTGACGACTCCGGTTCGCCGGGCCAGTCACGAGGTCGCGCCTCGCTC
>CAYZCF010000003.1:0-16688 GCA_964476855.1 uncultured Chlorobiaceae bacterium | reverse complement strand
TTCGGGAGGTTGAGTGAGTGTGCAGGTTTTGATTTGTCATTGCATTATTGCTCCGGCAACAATCAATCGCACAAATCACAAAGAAAGAGATTGGGCTGAAGCCCAAGAAAACTGGTCAATTCTGTATTCCCGGCTTGAAAGCCGAGGCAATTATTGTGCCGACCATTAACTCCGGAATAATTGCCCCGGACTTTAGTCCGGGGTATGCAGATAATGCAAAATAAATCAGGGCTTTAGCCCAACATCTCAGAGCAGGGTCGATTCCGATAAGCAGCATGTCACTATCCTTTTACATCCACACCTTCGGTTGCCAGATGAACCTGGCGGACTCGGAGATCGTCACCGCACTTCTCGTCGAGGGCGGGTTCGCGCCTGCGGCTGACGAGGCCTCCGCCGATGTGCTGCTGCTCAACTCCTGCGCGGTGCGCGAGAATGCCGAGGAGCGGCTCGGCAATATCCTCACGCAGCTCAAGGGGCGCAAGCGGCGGCAGCGGGGGCTGGTGGTCGGCGTGCTTGGCTGTGTGCCGCAGTTCGAGCGCGAACGGGTCTTCAGCGATTATCCCTTCGTCGATTTCATCGTCGGGCCGGACAACTATCGCGAGCTTGCCGGGATCATCGAAAACTCGCGGGAACAGAAGCATCTCGCAAGCCTCGATTACGATCAGGCGGAGACCTACGCGGGCATCGATCCCGTCAGAACCGGGACGATCAGCGCGTTCCTGCCGGTGATGCGCGGCTGCAACAACTACTGCGCCTTCTGCGTGGTTCCGGTGACGCGCGGGCGCGAGCGCAGCGTCGGCTACGAACGTGTCGTCGTCGAGGTCGCGGCGCTTGCCGCGTCGGGATTCCGCGAAGTGACGCTGCTTGGCCAGAACGTCAACTCGTGGCGCGACGCTGAAAAGGGCTTCGACTTCGCCGGGCTGCTCGACGGCGTGAGCCTCGCCGCGCCCGGGATGCGCATCCGCTTCACCACCTCGCACCCCAAGGACATCTCCGAGTCGCTCGTCAGGGTGATCGCCGCCCGTCCAAACCTCTGCAACCACATCCACTTGCCCGTGCAGTCCGGCTCGTCGCGGATGCTCGACCTGATGAAGCGCGGCCACACGCGCGAGGCGTACCTCGACAAGATCGCCATGATCCGCCGCCACATTCCGGACGCCGCCATCACCACCGACCTGATCGCCGGCTTCTGCACCGAAACAGAGGCGGATCACCGGGAGACCCTTTCGCTCATGGAGGCGGTCGGTTACGACACGGCGTTCATGTTCCACTACTCGGTGCGTCCGGGCACCTGGGCGGCGCGGAACCTGCCGGACGATGTGCCCGAAGCGGTCAAGAAGCGGCGGCTCCAGGAGATCATCGAGCTGCAAAACGCCATGTCACGCGAGATTTACCAGCGCGAGATCGGTAAAACGGTCGAGGTGCTCGCCGAAGCCGAGAGCAAGCGCTCCTCGTCGCAGCTCATGGGTCGCACGGCTACGAACCGCGCCGTGGTCTTCAGCCGGGGCGAATTCAATGCGGGCGACACGCTTCAGGTGAAAATCACCGGCGCGACCTCGGCCACCCTCACTGGCGAGGCGGTTGCACAAGCCGTCCGGCCAGTTCCTTAAACCGGGGCGCTGCGCCTTCTCCATAATTGTTCCCGATATAATGTTATAATTTCACCGGGATTCGTAAATTTACCTCACATATTCGGGCGCTTCATGGTGCGGTGTAACCCCTCGTCGAGGCCCTCACAATCATTTTCAACCGGCTGGCCGCCGTTTTCACCTCGTCATAAATCATGTCAGTTGCAAGCAAAGGATTTGTCGATAAAGTAAAAGCCCATCTCGAACTGCTCGACCCCGTCACCTGGATCAGCGTTTTTCCCTGCCTGGCCGGTGGCGTCATGGCTTCGGGAGCGATGCAGCCGACCGTTCGCGACTACCTCCTGCTCGCCGCGCTCTTTTTTCTCTACGGCCCTCTCGGCACCGGTTTCAGCCAGTCGGTTAACGACTACTACGATCTCGAACTCGACCGGGTCAACGAACCGACCCGCCCCATTCCCTCCGGACGGCTCTCCGAGAAGGAGGCGATCTGGAACTGGAGCATCGTGCTGGTCATCGCCGTGGCGCTGAGCTCCTGGATCGGCATGCACATCGGTGGCGAGCGCGGTCTGGTCTTCGTCGGCTCGCTGCTGGCAGGTCTCGTGGTCGGCTACCTCTACTCCGCACCGCCCTTCAAGCTCAAGAAGAACATCTTCTTTTCCGGCCCGGCGGTCGGTTTCTCCTACGGCTTCATCACCTACCTCTCGGCCAACGCGCTCTTCAGCGAGATTCGCCCCGAGGTGCTCTGGCTGGCCGGACTCAACTTCTTCATGGCCATCGCGTTGATTGTCATGAACGACTTCAAGTCGAAGGAGGGCGACGCCAAGGGAGGCATGAAGTCACTGACCGTGCTGATCGGCTCGAAGAACACCTTCCTCGTTGCCTTCATCATCATCGACCTGGTCTTCGCCGTCTTTGCCTGGCGTGCCTGGACGTGGGGGTTCACGACGCTGATGTACTTCATAGTCGCCGGACTCGTGCTCAATATCATCATCCAGATTCCGATTTACCGCGACCCCAAATCGGGCATCACGCTTGTGCAGCATGCGGTTGATGACGGCTTCGGCAACGCCATCGGCAAGAGCGAGGTGCAGGAGCACAATGCGTTTCTCAGATTCCAGGTGGTCAACAATATTCTTTTCCTCACCAACCAGATGTTTGCTGCCGCGCTGGTTGGTGCCAGGTACATGTGATGTTTCCGAAGGTGGCGGGCGGATCCCTGACACTTTTTCTGCCTGCCGGTTTTGATGAATGCCGGACGACAAGACGATGATGATGCCCCGCGCGAACATCCGTTTTTCAGCTCATCTTCCTCATAACCTTCACCATACGGAGGCGCCATGACAACCATAGCCCCTACCTTTTTCGACCTGCCTGTGGTGTGGCACAACGCGCTGGTCATGCTGCTCACCTTCGCCTACGTCTTCAGCGTGCCGCCGCTGATGGACTGGCTCGTTACCAACCACGGCCTGCCGCGCGACATCAGCCGCAAGATCACCCACATCTGCGCGGGTTCGGTCATTATCTTTCTTCCTCTTTTTCGCGAGGGCGACTGGTCGCACTACCTGAACATCACGGTCTTCGCCGTCTGGACAGTGCTGCTCATCCAGAAGGGACTCTTTGCCGCCGATGACGACCAGGCGGTCAAGACCATGACCCGCACCGGTGACAAGCGCGAACTGCTCAAGGGCACGCTCTATTTCGTGATTGTCGCCATGATCTGCGGTACCCTCTACTACAAGCAGTTCGCGGGCGTGCTCGCCATGGCCGTGCTTGGTTGGGGCGATGGGCTTGCTCCCATCGTCGGTACGAGGATGGGCAAAATGAAGTACAAGGTGCTCAGCGACAAGAGCGTCGAGGGGAGCCTCGCGTTCCTTGTGGGTAGCCTGCTGGCCAGCCTCTTCTTCGTTTGGCTGATCGTGCCGGCAGCGTACGATCCCGTGAAAATCGCCATGATCGTCGTCGCCGCGACCATCATCGAAGGGATCAGTCCGAAAGAGGTGGACAACATTCTCATTCCTGTGGCGGTCATCGCACTTGCCGCGGTGCTCTGAACCTGCTTACTCTGTGTGATGCCTGGACTCTATTTTCTCAGCGATCTTCATCTCGGCCTGCAAGAGCCTCAGGCGGAACAGGAAAAACTCGAGCGCCTCGAAACCCTTTTCGCGATTATCCGCAAGGAGGGCGGGGCGCTCTACCTGCTTGGCGACATTCTCGACTACTGGATGGAGTTCCGGCACGTCGTTCCCAAAGGCTTTACCCGCTTTTTCTGCATGCTCTCCGGGCTTGTCCGGAGCGGCGTCGAGGTGACCTGGTTTGCGGGCAACCACGATTTTTATCTCGGGCGCTTTTTCGACGACGAACTTGGCGTCAAAACCTGCTACGGTTTGCAGGAGGTGCGTCACGACGGCAAGGTGTTCCTGCTCGCGCACGGCGATGGCCTCGGCGAGGGCGACCTCGGCTACAAGCTCTTCGCCCGCTTCGTGCGGAACCGCTTCAACCTCGGCCTGCTCACAGCCTTTCACTCCGACCTCGCCACGGGCCTCATGAAGCACTTCTCCCTCCTCAGTCGCAAGCACAAAAAGGTCGATATGAAGGTCGAATCGACGCGCCTTCCCGATTTTGCCGCCACTTTGGCGCGTGAACGCGATTTTGATTATTTTGTGTGCGGTCATAACCACTCTGAGCGTATCGAGACTGTTCATGAATCGGGCAGCGCCTATGTCAATCTCGGCTCGTGGATCGAGGGGCGCTATCAGTACGGAGTTTATGAACGCGGGCAATTCAGGCTCGAACAGCTTTAAGTCAACTATCAGAATATTTTCACCTCATGAGCAACAGCAACAAGGTTCTCAAGCTGGGTCTGCCCAAAGGCAGTCTTCAGGATTCCACTCTCGAACTCTTCGCCAACGCCGGTTTTCACTTTTCCGTCCAGAGCCGTTCCTATTTTCCCTCGATCGATGACGACGAGCTGGAGGCGATCCTGATCCGCGCGCAGGAGATGGCGCGTTACGTTTCGCAAGGGGCGTTCGACGCCGGACTGACCGGCAAGGACTGGATCATCGAGACCGACTCCGATGTGGTCGAGGTAGCCGACCTGGTCTACTCGAAAGCCTCGATGAGGCCGGTGCGCTGGGTGCTCGCCGTGCCGGAAAGCTCGCCGATCCAGTCGGTCAAGGACCTCGAAGGCAAGCACATCGCCACCGAGGTGGTGAATATCACGAAGAAATATCTGGCCGAGAATGGCGTGAACGCATCGGTCGAGTTCAGCTGGGGCGCCACCGAGGTCAAGCCGCCGGAGCTGGCCGACGCCATCGTCGAGGTGACCGAGACCGGCTCGTCGTTGCGGGCCAACAAGCTCAGGATCGTCGAGACGGTGCTTCAGTCCAACACCAAGCTGATCGCCAACAAGGCCGCCTGGGAAGACCCGTGGAAGCGCGAAAAGATCGAGAACATGGCGATGCTGCTGCAAGGCGCGATCAACGCGCAGGGCAAGGTGGGGCTGAAGATGAATGCGCCGAAAGCCGCGCTCGGCGCCATCTTGAGCGGGATTCCCTCCCTGCGTCAGCCGACCGTCTCAGACCTCACCGACAAGGAGTGGGTGGCGCTCGAAGTGATCGTCGCCGAAAAGATCGTGCGCAAGCTCATTCCCGAGCTGAAACGGGCTGGTGCTGAAGGGATCTTCGAGTACAACATCAACAAGCTGATCGACTGAGGGAATCAAGGACTGAAAGGACAGCAGGGACGAAGAGGATGAGACTTTGCTGATTCCCGGATAACCGAAAACGCTGAATTGCAAAGGCCGCCGGGTGCGGCCTTTTTGTTACCATGATCTATTATCAACTCTTCATACTCGGTTCGCTGCTGGTGTTTCTTGGCATCGTGCTGAAGAACCTCGGCGACTTGCCGCGCCTGCCTGCGGAGCCGGGCGGTGGCGCGTTTGCGCCGAAGGTGTCGCTGCTGGTGCCTGCGCGGAACGAGGAGCTGAACATCGAGGCGTGTGTCGCTTCGCTTCTCGATCAGCGTTATCCCGATTTCGAGGTGATCGTGCTCGACGACCACTCCGGCGACGGCACGCTGGCGGCGCTTGGCCGGATCGTCGCCACGCCCTCCGGCGCGAAGCTGCGCGTCATCGAGGGGCGTCCGCTGCCCGCCGGATGGCACGGCAAGGCGTGGGCCTGCCAGCAGCTCGGCGAAGCGGCGACGGGCGAGCTGCTGCTCTTCACCGATGCCGACACGCGCCATCAGCCCGACGCGCTGCCGAGGGCGGTCGAGGCGATGCAGCGAAGCGGGGCGGGGATGCTCTCGCTCACTCCGGCGCAACAGATGGAGAGCTTCTGGGAGAAGCTCATCGTGCCGCTGGTCTATCATATCCTCTTCAGCTACCTGCCCATCGCGATGGTCTCGAAAAGCCGTTCGCCCGCCTTCTGCTACGCCATCGGCCAGTTCATTCTCTTCCGGCACGAGGCTTACGAGCGGATCGGCGGGCACCGGTCGGTCTGCAAGAACATCGTCGAGGATGTGTGGCTCTGCAAGGCGGTGAAGCGTTCGGGCGGCAAGGTGGCGGCTTTCGATGGCACCGGCGTGGTGAGCTGCCGCATGTACCGGGGCTTCGACGAGGTGTGGCAGGGATTCTCCAAGAATCTCTTCGCCGGACTCGGCAACAACGTTTTCGGCCTCTTCGCCCTGATGGCGCTCGTCGCGCTTCTCTACCTCGCGCCGTACGGCTTCTTCGTCACCTCGGCGCTGCACGGTGACCGCTCACTCGCTCTCTTCTGGCTGCCGCTGGTGCAGATCGCGGTGGCGCTCGTGATCCGCCTCATCATCGCCCTGAAGTTCCGCCAGCCGCTCTGGTCGGCGCTGCTTCATGCCTTATCGCAGGTGATGCTGCTGCTTATCGCCGCCAACTCGTTTCGCCTGAGCGTCTTCGGCAAGGGGCCGGAGTGGAAGGGGCGGAACTACCCGCTTTCCGGTCAAAGCCTTTAGTGTCGTGGAGCGCTGCGGGGGTGGGTGTTCCGAAGAAATTTTTTTAAATTAGCGAACTGTTTTTTCAGGCGTTTTCCGGCATTCTCGTGCCACCGCCAGGCAACCATCAAACGATTTACGCTCATGGGTTTTCTATCGAAGATATTCGGCAAAAAAGAGGTGGAACTGAAACGGCCTCAGGTGCGCGAAGACGCGGCGCTGATCAAAACCATCACCGGTCACGAAGACCGCGTGCTTGGCGTGCGTTTCAGCCCCGACGGCAAGAAGCTCGTCAGCGGCAGCTTCGACGAAAAGGTGAAGCTGTGGGACGTTGCGACCGGCCAGACGATTCACACCATGTCGGGCCATACCACCTGGGTCAAGTGCGTCGATTACAGCCCCAAGGGCGACAAGGTGGCCAGCGGCAGCATCGACAGCACGGTGCGCATCTGGGACGTTGCGACCGGCCAGTGCCTGCACGTCTGCAAGGGGCACGACACCGAAGTGCGCATGATCGCCTTCAGCCCCGACGGCAAGGTGGTGGCGAGCTGCTCGCGCGATACCACTATCAGGTTCTGGGACGCTGAAACCGGCAAGGAGGTGAAAACCCTTTTCGGCCACAAATCCTACATCGAGTGCATTGCCTTCAGCGCCGACGGCAAAAAGCTCGTCAGCTGCGGCGAGGAGCCGGTGGTGAAAATCTGGGATCTCGAAACCGGCAAGAACATCGCCAACTATCCGACCGGCGACACCCTTTCGCACTTCGTCTCGTTCAGCCCGGACGGCAGCAAGATCGCGCTCTGCGGACGCGACGCCAAGGTGAAGGTGCTCGACGCCGCCACCGGCCAGATTCTCAAGGTGCTCGAAGGACACGAGGATGGCGTCCGCGCCCTCTGCTTCAACCCCGCCGGGACGCTCATCGCCAGCGCCGCCAACGACGAGTCGGTCAGGCTCTGGGACGTGGCGAAGGGATCGCTCGTGCACACCTACCGCGGTCACACGCACGAGGTGCAGTCGGTCGTTTTCTCGCCGGACGGCAAGGTGATCGCCAGCGGCAGCGACGACTTCAAAATCAAGCTCTGGGGCGTGGTGTGAAGCTGTGTGAGGTTAACGAAACTGCCGGGTTGATGCCCGGCAGTTTCGTTTTGGGGAAGTGGACTTTGTGGACGCAGTGGACGAAGAATTAGAAAAGGCCGCAAGTTGAGCGCGGCCTTTGTTTATTGTTCCATTCAGTCCACAACGTCCACTTCCTCCATTCACCCGTCGTCGCCGATGGCGTTGGTCGGGCAGGCGTCCATCTGCTCGCGGCAGAGGGCGATATCGGCTTCCGATTCGGGTTGCTGCGCAACGTAGGCGTATCCCTCCTCATCCTCGGCAAAAAAGTCCGGGGCGGCGTTGTAGCAGATGGTGCAGCCATTGCAACCCTGACCGTCGGGGTCGTCCGGGCTGGTGACGTAGAAGGGGCCGGGCGCATTTGCCGGGTGCTTCAGTTCGTTGTTGGCCATAGCATGTTCCTCCTGTGGAGTGTGGTGTTTGCCGTCAGCAAAAACCGGCATGAAGCCTGGAATTGGAACTATCCATGACGCCGCGGAGGCGCAAAGAGTTCCACAAAGTCGGCAGCCCGGCAGGTGAGCTTTTTTGTCATTGCCTCTTGGCCGCGTTTGGTTAATATATCTTCCGTCAGACACCCATCGATCATAACCATCCTTCTGGCATGGGCATCATTCTTCTCGATATTGGCAATGTGCTGGTCAACGTGGACTTCATGCCCTTCTGCCGGGCGGTTTCGCGCGAGGGCGAAGCGGGCGCGGCGGCGATCGTGGAGCGCTATTGCCAGGGAGAACTCAAGGATCGTCACGATACCGGGCGCACCGGCCCGCACGAGTATCTCGCCATGATCGCCGCCGATCCGCTCACGCGCGATTTGCCGCCCGCCCGCCTCCGCCTGCTCTGGCAGGACATTTTCACCCCGACGCCCGGCAGCGCCGAAGCGGTCGAGGCGCTGCGGCGGCGTCACCGGCTCTGGATCATGAGCGACACCGACCCGCTGCACTTCGCCTTTCTCATCGACCGCTTTCCGGTGCTGCGGAACATGGATCGCTACTTTCTCTCCTACGAGCACGGCTGGCTGAAGCACTCGCCGGAGGCGTTCCGCCACGTGCTCGACTCGTCCGGCCTCGATGCCGCTGAATTTTTGCTGATCGACGACCGCGAGGTCAACACCCGCACATGCGCCGGCTTCGGCATCCAAAGCATTCTGTTCCGGAGCTGGCAGGAAGCGCTCGCTTCGCCGCTGCTGGCAACTTTTTCGCAACACTCCGTCCACGAGGAGGCGCATCGATGATCAGGATCGCCGGAGGCGTTTCGGTTGACGAAAACGAGATCGAAATCAAGGCCATGCGCTCGCAGGGGGCGGGCGGGCAGAATGTCAACAAGGTCGAAACGGCGGTGCATCTGCGCTTTGACATTGGCGCGTCGTCCCTGCCGCCGGAGCTGAAGGAGCGGCTCGCGCGGCTCAAAGACCGCCGGATCACGCGGGAGGGGGTGATCGTCATCCGCGCCCAGCGCTACCGCACGCAGGAGCGGAACCGCCAGGACGCCATCGAACGGTTTCAGGGCATCCTGAGCAAGGCGCTGATTGAACAGAAGATGCGCAAAGTGACGAAGCCGCCCAAAAGCGCCTCGGCGAAGCGGCTCGAAGAGAAGGCGAAAAGAGGAGAACTCAAGGCGTCGAGAAAGCCTGTCAGCGACGATTGAACCGTGCCGCCCCGGTGGAAACGGAGACGCCCCCGGAGTGCCGATCCATCAGTATACCGGGGGCTTTGTGCATGAAGCGAGAGCTGTTTCGCTCAGAGCAGCGTTTCGCGTTGTTTGCCGGTATCGGCAACCATGACAGGGCGCTCGCCGCCGAGCTGCTGGTGATAGGTTTGCACCCTGGCCATGAAGTTGTGCAGTTCCGATGGCGAGAGCGCTCGGCGCGGCGCCGTCTGCTTCAGCGCAACCAGAGGATTCTGCGGGCGTCCGTTCCTGATGATCCTGAAATCGAGATGCGGCCCCGTTGAGCGTCCGGTCGAACCGACATAGCCGATGATGTCGCCCTGCTTCACTTTTTTGCCGTAACGGCTGCCCGATGCGTAACGACTCAGGTGCAGGTACATCGTATGAACCTTTCCGTAATGGGCGATGGTGATCATGTTGCCCGCGTTGCCGTTACGTCCGCGGAAGATGATACGCCCGTCGGCCGCAGCCCTGACCGGTGTTCCGGTTGGTGCGGCCAGATCAATGCCTCCGTGGAACTGCCGTCTGCCGGTTATCGGGTGAGTGCGATAGCCAAATCCGCTTGAAACATGGCTGTAGCGGCAGGGCTTGATCAACAGGGAGCGGCCACGCAACATAGGGCGCCCTTTTTCATCGTAATATGAAGTATCGCCTTTGTTGTTGGTGAACTGATAGGCATTGTATTTGTGGCCTTTCGAGCTGATTTCGATGGCCAGAATATCGCCGGTGCCGACATAGTTGCTCTCCTCCCACATTTCCTGGAAGAGAACCCGGTAGGTTGCACCAGGATGAATATCTCTTTTGAAATCGAGTCGCGAAGAGAGGATTTTCCTGATCTTGTGGTTGAGTGAAGCGCGGTTCCTGCTCCGCAGTTCACTTGCCAGCGAAGAGTGGAGTATGCCCTCGATGGTGGCGATCCGGGTATCGTATTCGATGGTTTCCTGCTGGACGCTCATCTCGCCAGTCTGTTCATCCTTAATGACATGGAGGATTTTGTACGGGGTTGACTTTACAGAAAAGCTGATGAACTCTCCATGAGTGCCGGTTTCGATCTCGTAGGTATTGCCGACCTCAAGTTTTCTGATGGCGCGGGTTCCCTTGAGTTGAGCTGCCAGCGCATGGACTTCGGCTGGCGTCAGCCCGGCAGCGGTGAGAATGGTGTAGATAGAGTCGCCCTTTTTGATGCTTCTCTTTTCGATTCTGTGAGGTGGCTCGTTTTCACCTTCCTCGATGGTTATCTGGTCCGATTCGTTGTTCAGGCCGAGTTCGTCATCGCTGATGAGGCCCATCGATTTGTAGAGGGCCTGCACCGATGAGACCAGCGGGTTTGTTTGTGGAAGCGGAGATTTTGATGCGGAAACCGAGAGCAGATAACCGGAAAAGAAAAGCAGAAAGCCACCAGAGAAAAATGCGATAAACAGTGCTATCGTTGTCGGGTCGAACGTACGGTAACGATTTCGGAGCAGCGTCGAGCACCGAAATTTTCTCAACAGGCGGTAAATAATCTTACTATCGGGCATAGACACAGCGTGATTTCAGGATGGAACTCAGGGTTTCCACTTTATAATGAGTCAAGTTGTCAATGTTATAAAAAAAGTCTGTAAAGGAAAAATCGTTACTTCTTGATACGGCTATGTTATTTTATATAGAGGGTTAAGGTTCTTTTTTTAGAGAAATTCTTGCCGGATAATGATGTTCGTCTTTAATTTGTTCACTTTTGGCTCTGAGCGCGTTTTGATACCGAAAGCTGGTCAGACATTCGGCAGTGGTTAATTGCGCGGGTTCATTTTATCACTAAACTTTTGACTTCAATATGCTTGCAACCAACGAAAACCGCCTTGTCGAAATCTTGCTCCAGTGCCAGCCCGGCCAGCCCCGCACTCGCGGCACCTGGGAGGTCGATCATCAGGGCGCGCCCTTCATTCTGCCCTCGATTGGTGGCATCACGCTCAACCTTCAGGTCGGCGATCCGGCCTTCGGCTGGGAGGGCGACCACATCGAGCCCGGCGTGAGCTGCACCGCCGACACGCACAAACCCTACGAGCACCCCAACGTTACCGTGCAGATGCTGAGCTGCGTCGGCAACACGGCCACCATCGTCTCTGGCGAAGCAAAGGGCGAGAGTGGCGTGGTGATCGGTCATCATGGTGGTTCGGAGCATATCATCGTCGATTTTCCGTGCGAAGTGAAGGAAAAGATGGCTTACGGCGACACCATCATGGTGCGTTCGAAAGGGCAGGGGCTGAAGCTGACAGACTTCCCGCAGATTTCGCTCTTCAACCTCGACCCGTCGCTGCTCGCCAAAATGAAGATCACCGTTGCAAAGGATGGCGTACTCGAAGTGCCGGTGACTACGCTCGTTCCAGCCTATTGCATGGGTTCCGGCATCGGCTCGGCGCACGTGGCGAAAGGCGACTACGACATTGTGACCAGCGACCCCGACGCCGTGCGCGAGTTTGGCATAGACCGCATCCGCTTCGGTGACTTCGTGGCGCTGCTCGATCAGGACAACCGTTACGGGCGAGCCTACCGCAAGGGGGCCGTCACCATCGGCGTGGTGGTGCACAGCGACTGCCGCGAAGCGGGCCACGGCCCCGGCGTCACCACTATCATGACCAGCGCCACCCCCGCTATCCGCCCCATCATCGACCCAAAAGCCAACATCGCCGATCTGCTTGGCATAGGCACGAGGTTGTGATTTCGTAACAAGGGTTTGCTGTCTTTTTTGCAGGGGCGAATCTGCGTGTTCGCCCTTTTTCTTTCCCGCAAACGGAGCAATCCACCCCGCCGCCTGTTCCGTCCATCCTGTCCATCTCGTCCATTCTGTTCACGTATTGCAACGAATTTCCCATTTGCCGGTTTGGTTACATCGCGCTGAAGTGCATTTTTGCAGTGTCGGGATGGAATTTTGGTGGCTGGAAAAGTGTTCATATGATCTGTATCGAGTTGTAGTCAAGCATAATTTATGAACAGATAAACGGAGCAGAACCATGAACCTGAAGCTTTATGGAAGGGATCCACTGAAGATGTTCGAAGATGTGTTCAACGAAAGGCTTACGCCGTTCATCAGTTCGATGGGCTCGATGATTGCACCGACCTTCAAGGTGGATATAAGTGAAGATGAAAAAGCCATTTATCTTTCTGCCGACATCCCCGGCGTGAAGAAGGAGGATGTGAAGGTGACTATGGCGGAAGACGTTATCAGCATCTGTGCCGAACGCAGCCAGGAAGAGGAGGAGAAAAAGAAAAACTACCATCGCGTCGAGCGCTCATGGGGTAGCCTGTCGAGAAGTTTCACCATTGGCGATAACGTGGATGCTGAACACATCACGGCAAACTACGACAACGGTGTGCTGAAAATCGTAGTCCCCAAAAAGGAGCCTGAGGAGAAAAAGAGTAAAGAGATCGCCGTCAGCTGATGCAGCAATAAGACTTGTCTGCCCATTAGCCTCGTATCTTCGATACGGGGCTTTTTTGTTGTCAACCCTGATTCGGCTATCCATGTTGAACGGATTTTTCCTGATAGAAGATCAATATCTTTATGTAAAATTGTAATATTGATTGTTTGTATAACAAGGTCAAAATATTTGTTTTTAAGTCGAGTCAAAAAAATGAACGTCGTATAAGTTATTTGTTTACACTTTGCAGATAACGGCTCTTTTGTATATAGAGGGTGTTCTCTATGTAGAGTCCTGCAAAGCATATCGATAACATTCAGGAAATCTCATGATGAACGTATCCTGGAAAACGGAGGGTATTCGCTCAATGCCTATGTGCATGCGATCATTTGTATTGACCGCGTTGACGTTGTCAATGGGCGGTTGTGCAAGTCTCCCCGACCTGAGCGGTTATACGTCTGCGACCAATCAGTTGAGGCAATCGGTAAAATCCGCAGGTGATGCCGTTTCTACCGAGATTGACATGTTGAAATTCGAGTGCAAAGAGAGTGGCGCTGCTGAATCGACAGTGAAAAAACTCGATAAAGCAAATAAGGATTTTCAGGAGTATTGGGATAAAAGAAATAAGGCCATGATGGCTCTTGTTGATTATGCGGCGTCTCTTGAAGCCATAGCTGATTCAGGAAAAAATGGCGGACAAAGTGCCAAAGCTGTAGGGGATTCAGTTGAAGGGTTACTCGGTAAGCTGGGTATTGTTCGTGTTGCGACAGTGGCAGGTGTTGCAACCGATACCATTGAAATGATCTATGGCGAGGTCGCCATTGTCAGGGCGCAGAATTCGTTGCAGGAATCTCTGGAAAAAACAGGACCAATAATGGAGGAGATCGTCAAGATTATCGAGATTGATAATGGAAAATTGAAGACTTCATTCGAAATTGCGATCGATGCACAAACAGCTCAGCTTCAACGTGACTACGAGTCGGTTCGAAAAGACGGCGTGCGAAATGACCTGATTCTGCTCAGGAAATATCGGAATAAGGCATTGGTGGAAGAGTTGAAGATGTCTGATAAAGATAAAAATAAAACGAAGATTGATGCGCTGGCCAAAGAGCTGTCTATAATAGACCAACAGCTTGCCTGGCTCGATCCGGAATGGGTATCTTACAAAGCCAAACGCGATGAACTTGAAAAGAGAAAACGACTAGGGTTGCAACTCATACAATCGTCGTCCAGTGCGCTCAATGCATGGAAGAACTCTCATGAAAAACTTTCCGAAGTGGTAAAGAAAAAGCACTCACCGAATATTCAAGAGGTGCTGGCAGTCGCAAGCGATATTGAGGATTTAATCAAAAAGTGGGGGGAATTATGAAAACCTGTCGCGGCTATGAAGCGTGTCTGAAAGCGCTTCAAAAGATTTTCGATGATTCGAAAGAACAATTGAAACATGCCACTCAGGATACATTGGCGCAGATCGTTCTCGAAATATCAGAAACGCTGGTTGATTTCACCTCCAAATCCGAGCCGATCGATTTCAGCAGTTGGGATGAAATCGAACAAATAGAAGCGCTTGATGCGCTGGCCGACACTACGAGGCAATCCATTACTGCCGAAGCTGTCGAAAAATCTGTGCAGGCTATACTGGATTCAACCTCTCAAATCAATCAGCTGCTGAAAAAATTGAAATCGGAAACTGAGAAAAACAACCAGAAAGCTCAAGAGATCAGATTGAAGCCGCTCCTCGATGGAGTCGAGGCGATGTCTTCGATCGTTGACAACTTGGTGGCGGCTAAAGCATCGCTTACTGATAGTGGCGAGGAGGCCAATATTGCCAAAGGGGTAAATAACCTGGTTCTTGCTTTTGAAAGCCTTGAAAAAGCGATACAGACGTTTCAGCGTTGACAGGTATCAGCCTTGGTGGGGATGGTGCAGGGAGAACAACGATTTGCGTACTCAGGACTTTAATCACAAAACCCGCCGGAGTGGCGGGTTTTGCTTTTCGTATCTGTGTGACGATCAGCAGTTGCGGACGGTGCTGGATGTACGATCCTTGATCGTTGATTCGTCGAACTCGTCCCAGTTGTGTTCGTCGTGCTCGCGCTGGTAGCCCGCTTCCTTGAGACCAAAGCTCATGTCGGCAACCATTTCGGGTCTCAGCTCCTTCAGGTTCTTGACCTCTGCCTGCGTCAGGATTCTCGACTGGTCGAAACCGAGGTCGATCTCGATCTTGCGGTTCTTGGTCTTGACGCGGTCGATGTCGTAGAAACGCTTGGTGAGCGTGGTCTGCGCGAAGGCCTTGAGGCAGCCGAGCATGTACTTGCGCACATACGGGTCCTTGATCCAGGGATAGCTGAAGAAGGTCTTGCGTGCGTAGAAGCGTCCGTACGATTTCAGCACGCCCTTGAGCACATCCTCGCGCTCCATGTTGTCCGGCTTGATGATCGGCGAAACGAAGTTGTAGCGTGAGTAGTCGCGAACTTCGACGCGGTCGCCAAGCTCCTTGAAGAGATCGGAGAAGGGCCACGGGGTGTAGATGGTCCAGTTGGCCATGTCCGGATCCCAGTCCTTGCAGAGCTGGTAGGTCTCTTCGATGGTCTCCGGGGTTTCGTGTTCGAGACCCATCACGAACTGCGCTTCCGCCACGATGCCGTTCTTCTGGAGCAGCTTGATGGCGTATTTGTTCTCTTCGATGGTGGTCTCCTTGCGGAAACGGTTCAGGTTCATCTGGCTGGCCGCCTCGGTGCCGAGTGAAACGTGCACCAGACCGGCCTTGCGGAAGAACGGCAGCAGGTCTTCGTCACGCATGATGTCGGTCACGCGGGTGTTGATGCCCCAGGTGACGTCGAGCTTGCGGTCGATCAGCTCCTGGCAGAGCGAGACGAACTTCTGCTTGTTGATGGTCGGCTCCTCGTCGGCGAGGATGAAGAATCCGACGTTGTATTTCTTGACGAGGATTTCGATTTCGTCCACGAAGTTCTTCGGGCTGCGGGCGCGGTACCGGCGCCAGAACTGCCACTGCGAGCAGAAGGTGCAGGTGAAGGGGCAGCCTCTGGCGAAGTTCGGAACGGCCAGGCGACAGTTCAGAGGTGTGTAGATGTACTTGTCCCAGTCGTAGAGGCTCCAGTCAGGCGACAACGTATCGAGGTCTTCGATGACCGGATGGGCCGCCGTGGCGAACACTTCACCTTTTTCATCGATATAAGCAATACCGGTGATGTCGCCGCGGGTCTCTTTGTCGTTACCTGCGGCAATCGCCTTCATGAGGTTGACGGTCACTTCTTCGCCTTCGCCGCGAACGACGTAATCGGTTTCCGGGGCTTCGGTGAGCACCTGCGGGTACATGAAGGTGGAGTGAATGCCGCCCATGATGGTGCGGATATTCTTGTTGACCTTCTTGGCGATCTTCATGATGTCCTGCGCCTTGAAGATCGACGGCGTGATATTGGTGGTCATCACCACATCCGGCTGGTTTTTGCGGATGATCTCCTCGATGGTTTCATCGGGCAGGTCGTCGGCCATAGCATCCACAAATTTTACCTGATTGAAGCCAGCCTGCTTCAAAGCTCCGCCGATGTAGGCAACCCAGCTTGGCGTCCAGTTGCCTGCAATTTCGGCGCCGCCTGAGTGATAATTCGGCTGAATCATCAGAATCTTCATCTGTTTCCATCCTCCGGATAGATTGTTGTGTACAAATTCGACTGCATCGGCATGTGGTTACACGCTTGTTATGCAACGCTGTGCGCGTTGTAAAAAATTCTTGAACTTCTAATTTACAACTTATTCCATAAAATTCCTGAACCAGAATTCAGCATCAGCGCCGTTCAGCGGCGAGCCACGTGCATGAGCATCGTGTGGTAGAAGCCGAAGCTGATCTTCTGCTGACTGACGATCTTGAGACCCAGTTCGCCGAGCACCCGCTGCATCTCCTTGTCCTTGGCGGTCTTAGCGCTCTCTGCGTCTTGGC
>CAYZCF010000002.1:50396-52332 GCA_964476855.1 uncultured Chlorobiaceae bacterium | reverse complement strand
CACCGCCTCGGACATCGTGCCGGAGATGGTGAACGAGGGCAACCGGCTGGCTGGTGAACGGCACCTGCCCGTGAGCTTCCGGCGGCTGAACGCCTTCGACCTGCGCGATCTCGACGGCCTCGAGCCCGGCTCCGCCGATCTGGTGGTCATCTCCCAAAGCATGCACCACTTCTCGCCCGGCCAGCTCGCGCTCATGATCGCGAGCGCGGAGCGCCACGGCGCGTTGGCATTCGTGGGCCTGGACGGCTACCGCAGCCTCCTGCTCACCGGCGGTGTGCCGCTCGTGGCGAGCCTTCAGGGCATCGGCACCTTCACGCAGGACGGCCTGATCTCGGCGCGAAAGTTCTTCTCCGAAATCGAACTCGACATCATCGCCGCCATCGCCACCGGCAGGCAGGAGCATCGCGTGACCTGCTCCTGGCCCATGACGATGCTTTACGCCCGCCTGACGCCGCTCGCCGGGTCATGATTGGGAAAGCGCTGTAAAGATTTTACTTTTAACCTATAGACAGCTGACTTTTTCCCGGTCAAAACTCACAACAGGAGCACTTGCCCATGAAAATCGGCAAAGCTTTAGCAGCGGTCCTGGTAGTCTTCGTGCTTATTCAATTTCTTCCCGGACGCGACCACCAGAACCCGCCTGTCACAGGCACTCCCCAATGGGACAGCCCCCGGACGGCGGAGTTATTCAAAAGAGCGTGTAACGACTGCCATTCAAACGAAACCGTCTGGCCCTGGTACAGCAACGTCGCCCCTGTTTCTTGGCTGATCGACCTCGACGTCAAGATAGGCCGTTCGAAGTTCAACATCTCCGAGTGGGGCCGTCCGGGCAAGAACGAGGGCGAAGAGGCCGCCGGTGAAGTGAGAAACGGCAAGATGCCACCGTGGTTCTATCTGCCCGCGCATCCCGAAGCGAAGCTGACGCCCGCCGAAAAGGAGGAGCTGGTGAAGGGGCTCGTCGCGACCTTCGGCGACGAGGAAGAAAAGAAAAAAGAGAAATAAAGCGAACCCTACCCTCTTACGTCAACCGGATGCGTGGCTGCAACGTGGCACAGACGCACCGGCTGACAGGGAGACCTGAACCTTGAGCCATTTCTGAAATGACAAGGGCATCGAAGCCCATGACCAATGCCTGATTTTCTTTACGAAGAAACGAAGTTCAAGCCCGGCTGGAACTATCCGCTCCATCTCTCTCTTTTTGTCGCCACCCTGCTGACCACGACCTGGGCGGGTGCGATCTGGACAGGCACGCCGCCTTCAACAGATAGCATTACCGGATTTATCGACGCCCTGAAAACGGGCGTGCCGTTTTCGCTCTCGCTCCTGGCGTTTCTGACCGTGCACGAGTTCGGCCACTTTTTCGCCACCGTGCGCCACGGCATCCGCTCCACGCTTCCCTATTACATTCCACTGCCACCGCTGCCCTTCCTCATGAGCATCGGCACGCTCGGCGCGGTGATCCGCATGAAAGAGCCGATCCTGAGCCGCAGGGCGCTGTTTGACATCGGCGCGGCGGGGCCGTTCGCCGGATTCGCGGTCGCGCTCGGCCTGCTTGTCTACGGCTTCACGCATCTGCCACCAGCAGAGTACATCTATGCGATCCATCCGGAATATCGCGCCGCCGGAGGCATTCCGCCCGCGCCGCCGGAGACGCTGTACCTCGGCAAAAACCTGCTCTTCATCCTGCTCGAAGCGCTGATCGAGCCGAAAGGGCTGCCGCCGATGCACGAACTCTACCACTACCCGTTCCTCTTCGCCGGATGGCTCGGCTGTTTCGTCACCGCGCTGAACCTCCTGCCGGTCGGCCAGCTCGATGGCGGACACATAATTTACGCCATGTTTGGCGACGCTGGGCACCGTAAAATCTCGAAGTTTTTCCTCGCTTTCATCACCATCCTCGGCGCGCCGACGTTCATTATCGGCCTCCTGTCGCTGA
>CAYZCF010000002.1:43063-50386 GCA_964476855.1 uncultured Chlorobiaceae bacterium | reverse complement strand
CACAAGGGTTCGCCGCTCGTCTGCGCCCCGTTCGCTGCGCTGGTCGTGGCCGGGATGGATCATCTGGGCCTTCATCCTGCGCCGCTTTCTCGGCACGAAGCACCCGCACGCCGGAAGCGCCCGCCCTCTCTCGAAGCGGCGCATGATGGCCGGATGGCTCTGCATCGCCATCTTCGTCCTGACCTTCACTCCGGTGCCATTCTCAATCATCTGAGCTTTTCGAAATGAACCAGAATCTTTTGGATAAAAACCGTTTCCGGCTGAACTGCGCGGGCGCGACGCTCGACCTCTCAGCGCGACCGGCCATCATGGGCATCGTCAACCTGACGCCCGACTCCTTCTTCGACGGCGGCAGCTACGGCGACGCCGGAGAGGCGGCGCAGCTCGACCGCGCTCTCGAATCGGCGCTGACGATGGTTAGCGCCGGAGCGGAGATCATCGACGTGGGCGGCGAATCGACCCGGCCCGGCGCGGAGCCGGTCGGCATCGAAGAGGAGATGCGGCGCACCATTCCCTTCATCGAGCTGTTACGCCGCCATAGCGACGTAGTTGTCTCCATCGACACCTGGAAGTCGCAGGTGGCCGAAGCGGCTCTGCGGGCCGGTGCGAACATCGTCAACGACATCTCCGGCTTCACCTTCGACCCCGCGATGCCGCAGGTGTGCGCCCGTCATCGCTCCGGCGTGGTGCTGATGCACACGCCCGCCAAGCCTGACCAGCTCCGGTGGAGCTACAATACCGGCGCGGAGACGGAGGAGGTGATGAGCCGCGTGACCGGCTTCCTGCGCCGCTCGGTCAAGATCGCCCGCGAGCACGGCATCGAGGCGATCATCGTCGATCCCGGCCTCGGCTTCGGCAAAACCGTCGAGGAAAACTACCGCCTGCTCGCCCGGCTCGACGAGTTGCACGATCTCGGCTGCCCGGTGCTCGTCGGAGTGTCGCGCAAATCGTTCCTCGGCCAGGCGATCAAGAAGCCCGGCGAGGAGGTGCCGCCGCCCTCGGAGCGCCTCGACGCCACCATCAGCGCCAACACCATCGCGCTCCTGCACGGCGCGGATATTTTGCGTGTGCACGACGTTCAGGCAGCCGCCGACGCCCGCGCCGTGGTGATGACAACGCGGGGGGCAAGCTGTTGAGTCCCCGGTTGTTGGGCAGCCGCAAGGGCTGCCCCTACAAGATTTTCTGGTATTTCCGTAGGGGCAGCCCTCGCGGCTGCCCTTCCACCCTGTCAACCATTCTTCTTTTTTTGTTAAATTCCGTCCGGCAGTGGCGTTCATGCGGACGCCGTCGCTCTTTCGTCAGACCGCTAAAACCCCGTTCATGTACCTGTCGAAAATCGAACTTTTCGGCTTCAAAAGCTTCGCCCACAGGGTCAGGATTCACTTCGACAAAGGACTCACAGCCATCGTCGGGCCGAACGGTTGCGGCAAGACCAACGTGGTCGATGCCATCCGCTGGGTGCTTGGCGAGCAGAAATCGATGCTCCTCCGCTCGCCCAAAATGGAGAGCATCATCTTCAACGGCACCAAAAAGCTCAAGCCCCACAGCTTCACCGAGGTCTCCATCACCATCGAGAACACGCGCAACGTCCTGCCGACGGAGTATACTGAGGTGACGGTCACGCGACGCCTTTACCGCAACGGCGACAGCGACTACCTGCTCAACATGGTTCCCTGCCGCCTCAAGGATATTCTCGACCTCTTTGCCGACACCGGCATGGGTAGCGACGCCTACTCGGTGATCGAGCTGAAGATGATCGAGGAGATCATCAGCAACAAGAGCGAGGAGCGGCTGAAGCTTTTCGAGGAGGCCGCCGGCATCACGCGCTACAAGCAGCGCCGCAAGCAGACCTTTCGCCAGCTCGAAAGCGCGAGCCGCGACCTGGCCCGCGTGGACGACGTGCTGGCCGAGGTGGAAAAAAAGGTGCGCAACCTCCGCTCACAGGTGCGCAAGGCCGAGCGGCTCAAGGAGATCAAAGAGGAGTTGCGCACACTCGACCTCACCATTTCGGCCATCACGATGGACGAGCATTTGCAGAAGCTCCGTCCGCTGCTCGACTCCATCGCTACGGAGGAGCGCCAGAGCCACGAACTGTCGGCCACCATCGCCAAACTCGACAGCGCGCATCAGGAGTCGGAGCTGCGCCAGCTCGACCTCGAACGCAAGCTCGCCGACGACCAGCGGGAGCTGAACGCCTCGAACCAGAAGGCGCACGCGTTTGAAAAGCAGCTCTTGCAGCACCGGGAGCAGCAGAAAAACCTGCTCCAGACCATCGACCGCCTGAACCACTCGATAGCCGAAAAAGGGCGCAAGCGGCTCGAACAGGAGTCGCTCTCGAAGGAGCTGTCGGAGAAGCAGGCGCCGCTGAAGGAGGCGTGCGCCGCGCAGCTCGCCGGATTCGAGCGGCTGAAGGAGCAGCAGGCAGAGCTGAACCCGGCGCTCGACGCCAGCCGTCAGGCGCTGCAACAGGAGCGCCGCGCCGTGGCCGAACTCCAGAAATCGCTCAACGCGCTGAACCTCACCCGTCAGTCGCTGCGCACCCGCAAGGAGCATCTCGAAGGGTCGGTGCACCGCCTCGACCAGCGCAAGCGCGACCTCGAACGCTCGATGGAGCAGTCGGAACCGGAACGCCGCCGCGCATCCGTGGCCATCGAGGAGAAAAAAGTCGCCCTCGACGAACTGAAAAAGGAGGAGGAGCGGCTCGTGGCGCTGAAGGCGAGCATCACCGAACAGGGGGAAAAACGCAAGGAGGAGCTGCTGTCGCTCAAGGGGGAGCACAACCATCTGAACAACCAGATTCTCCTCTGCAACTCGATCCTCGAAAAGTTCGAGGGGCTGCCCGAGGGCGTCGCCTTCCTCGAAAAGCGCCGGGAGGGCAAGCCGGGACTCGGCTGCCTCTCCGACCTCATCTCCGTCCGGCAGGGCGACCGCAAAGCGCTCAACGCGGCCTTTGGCGAGAGCCTCGGCTACTACCTCTGCCGCAACCTCGACGACGCCAGGCTCGCCGTGTCGAGCCTCGCCAAAGCCGACAAGGGCAAGGTGCACTTCCTGATTCTCGACCTCATCGACGGCGGCGGCGAGATCGACTACGCCGGAATCGAGGGGGCGCGCCGGGCCATCGATCTGGTGGAGGCTCCGGCGGAGCTGTCGAAAGCGCTGCTGCTGCTCTTGCAGCACTGCCACGTCGTGGACGATCTCGACGCTGCCGAACGGCTGGCCGAGCGCCATCCCGAAGCGCTCTTCATCACCGCGCAGGGCGAGAAGTTCACCCGCCGGGGCGTGCTCTACGGCGGCAGCCCGAAGGGCGGCGAAAGCCTCCGGCTGGGCAAGAGGGCCGAGCGCGACCGCTTGCAGGAGCAGATGACGGGAATCGCAGCAGCCATCACCGGGGCGGAAAACGCACTCACGATGCTCCGCAAGGAGTTCAGCGCCATCGACACCGAGCGGACGCGACGCGCCGCCGCGACAATCGGCCAGGAGATTTCGGCGCTCGAAAAGCGCCTCGCGCGGCTCGAAGCCGAGGAGCGCTCCGGCGCGGATCAGATCGCCCACGCGGACAAGGAGCGCGACGCGCTCTTCGCCTCCATCCGGAGCGTGGCGGAGGAGCTGGAAAAATCGCAGCCCGAGACGCTCCGCCTGGAAGCCGAAATCGAGGCGGGCCAGCAAAAGTTAAACGCCATGCAGGAAGAGCTTGCCGCCGGGGAGAGTCGCAGCCGGGCGCTGAACGCGGAGCTTCAGGCGCAGCAGGGGCGCTACCGCGACGCGCAGCTCGAACTCGAAAAGCACGGCTTCCGGGCGAGCGCCTGCCAGCAGGCCATCATCACGCTCAGCGACGAGATCGAGGGAATGCAGCGCCAGATTGCGCGGACGGAAAAGGAGGTTGCCGAACTCGGCCAGACAATCACCGAAGCGGCGGCGGCGCACGAACAGGCCGTCATCGTCTCCGCCCGCCAGCAGGAGGCGCTGAACGCACTGGAGTCGAACTGCCGCGACCTTCAGGCACGCAACCACGACGCCCTCTCGAACCTGCGCGATTTGCGCCGCAAGCACGAGGTGTCACAGCAAATGCTTCTGGAGTTCGGCAACCGGAAGGCCAGGCTCGAACAGGAGATCGCCCACCTGCAAGCCACGGTGATGGAGCGCTACAGCGTCGAACTCGAGATGATGCCCGCCCACACGCCGGAGGGGTTCGACCTCGCCGCCTCCCGGGAGCGGCTCGCCTACCTTCAGAAGCAGCGCGAGCAGTTCGGCGGCGTCAACGAGCTGGCGCTGGAGGAGTACGAGAGCGAAAAGGAGCGGCTCGACTTTTTGACCACGCAGAAGGAAGACCTCGTCAACGCCGAGGCGCAGCTCCGGGAGACCATCGAGGAGATCAACCGCACGGCGCTCGAAAAATTCGAAGAGACCTTCGTCGAGGTCAGAAAAAATTTCATCAGGATTTTTCACGATCTTTTCGATCCCGAGGACGAGGTCGATCTCTTGATCCACGCGGACGAAGATCCGCTCGAAGCGCACATCCAGATCGTCGCCAAGCCGCGCGGCAAGAAGCCGCTCGCCATCGAGCAGTTGAGCGGCGGCGAAAAGGCGCTGACAGCGCTCTCGTTGCTCTTCGCGATCTACCTCGTCAAACCGAGTCCCTTCTGCATTCTCGACGAAGTCGATGCGCCGCTCGACGACGCAAACGTGGGAAGGTTCGTAAAACTTCTGAAAAAATTTGAGAATAACACCCAATTTATTATCGTTACGCACAACAAAAAAAGCATGGCATCCTGCCAGGCGCTCTACGGCGTCACGATGGAGGAGGAAGGAGTCTCGAAACTCATTCCGGTAAAGATTGAAAAAGCACGTTCTGAAGAAGAGTCTGTTAGCTGATTATGTATCGCAAACTTGTTCTGTTTGACATCGATGGAACCCTGCTCAGGGTCGGCGGCATGAACCGCCGCGTGCTGGCAGACGCACTGTTCGAGGTGTACGGCACCGAGGGCAGCACCGGCACGCACGACTTTTCGGGCAAGATGGACAGCGCCATCATCTACGAGGTGCTCTCGAACGGCGGCCTCACCGGGGACGAAATCGCCGAAAAGTTCGACCGGGCCAAGGCGACCTACATCGATCTCTTCCGGGAACGCGCCCGGCGCGAGGACATTACGCTGCTCGAAGGGGTGCGCGAACTGCTCGACGCGCTTTCGGCGCGAACCGACATTCTGCTCGGCCTCCTGACCGGCAACTTCGAGGCATCGGGACGCCACAAGCTGAAGCTTCCCGGCATCGACCACTACTTCCCGTTCGGTGCATTCGCCGACGACGCTACCGACCGCAACGAACTTCCCCGCATCGCCCACGAGCGCGCGCGCCACATGACTGGCAAAAACTTTTCACCCTCCGAGATCGTTATCATCGGCGACACCGAACACGATATTCGCTGCGCCAGGGCGCTCGACGCGCGCTCAATCGCCGTGGCGACGGGTAACTTTTCCATGCAGGAACTCTCCCGGCACCAGCCTGGAGCGCTGTTCCAGAATTTTGCGGAGACCGGCGAAGTCCTCGCCGAGATCCTTACTCCACAACTCTCTTAATACCGCATCATGAAAACCTACCGACGGCAAATCCGGGAAAAAATCCTTCAAGCGCTTTACACGCTTGAAATCCGGGATGTCGATACCGATTCGGCGACCCACTGGCTCCTGACCAAGGAGATCATGGACGATCCCAATGCGATGAAATTCTTCAACCACCTGATGCAGAGCATCGTCAAAAATCGCGAAGAGATCGACCGATATATCTCCAAGCACACCTTCAACTGGGATATGAGCCGTATCGCAATCATCGACAAGAATATCCTGCGCATGGCGCTTGCCGAGATTCTTTACTGCGAGGACATTCCACCGAAGGTTTCGATCAACGAGGCCATCGAGATCGCCAAGAAGTTCAGCAGCACCGACAAGAGCAGCAAGTTCGTCAACGGCATTCTCGACGCCATCTTCAACGACATGAAGGCTGAAGGACGGATCAAGAAGTGCGGACGCGGCCTGATCGACCACTCCGAGCAGAAGATGCAGAAAACGGAAACAAACAGGTAAACAGCTCTTTCAACGACGATGACCACTTCCGTAAGCGAAAAGATCGCCTTTATCAAAAAGGCGCTGTCGGCAGTCTGGCCGAATCCGAAAAGTGAGCTGAACTTTGAAAGCCCGTTCCAGCTTCTCGTCGCCACCATCATGGCCGCCCAGGCCACGGATAAGAAGGTCAATGAGCTCACTGCCGTGCTCTTCAAAGCCGCGCCCGACGCCGCGAGCATGAGCCGGATGGAGGTGGAGGATATTAAAACGATCATCCGCCCGATCAACTACTACAACAACAAGGCGAAAAACATCCTTGCCGTCAGCCAGCGCCTGGTCGATGAGTTTGGCGGCGAGGTTCCAGCATCGCGCGAAGCGCTGGAGAGCCTGCCTGGCGTGGGCCGGAAAACCGCGAACGTGGTGCTCGGCAACGCCTTTGGCATTCCAGCCATGCCGGTGGACACCCACGTGCATCGGGTCTCGAACCGCATCGGTCTCTGCAAGACCGCAAAGCCGGAAGAGACCGAAGAGGCGCTTTTGAAGATCATTCCCGAAGAAAAACTGATCGACTTCCACCACTACCTGCTCCTCCACGGCCGCTACACCTGCAAAGCCAAAAAGCCCGAATGCGGCAACTGCGTGATTCGGGAAATCTGCGAGTGGGAGGAGAAAACTTTTTAAGAAAAAGATTTAAAGGACCACAAGGACAAAAGGGACGAAGAGGAATAACTGATTCTCCGCAGAATCATTCTTCTTCTTCATCCATCAAGTCCACCTCGTCCACTTCTCAGGGCGATCCCGACCTGTCGGGACGCCCTTGCAAAAGCTACGGCAGCTCTATCTTTTTATCGACCGCATAAATCCACTCGCACTCAGGCCTGCCCCTCGTTCCGGCCCAGAGTTCTACCGTGATGCCCTGGTTCGCGGTAGCCAAGGAGGTAAAGATTTCGATCTGGTAGAAAAGTTCGTCGAGCAGGTCGGCCCAGGCAGCGTCGAGCGGATTTTCGGAGCTGGCATACTCTTCCGCTGGTGCGATGGCCTGGCTGCCGGTGGCGAACCAGTCCGACAGGCAGAGATAGCTGTCGGGCATGAGGCAGCCACCCCGGAAGGTGCCTCGCGGATGTTTCACGCCGGGAATCTCCACCCAGAATTCAAGCCGGGCCTCCGGCGTGAGCTGACCATCTCCGGCAAGCTTTTCGAGCAGTTGGGTTACAGTTTCTTTGACAAGCGTCTTGCTCGCATCGGAAAGTTCGAGCAATTTGAA
>CAYZCF010000002.1:34723-43053 GCA_964476855.1 uncultured Chlorobiaceae bacterium | reverse complement strand
TTCGGCGTGTGGTCTCTCATGGAGGAAAGCGGTTGGCGGTTGCTTAAGATGAGTTCCAGTATCAATATACGGCGCTATCCGTTGCGCTTCAACCTTCGATGCGCTTATTAATCTGGCCATTACAGTTGTCAAACAATTGCCCCGGACTTCAGTCCGGGGTTTATGGATAACACAAAAAAATTCGGGCTTTAGCCCAATTTCTTCTTTCAGGAATGATTACGATTTATTGTTGCCGGATTAATATTCCGAAATCATGATCTCCGCCCGGCGCACGCCGCGCAGCGCATTGCAGACGAGCACCATGTCAGCCCGGCGCAGCTCGTCGAGGGTAATCGCTTTTTCGGTGATCCACGGGCGCGTGCGCAGGAGGTAGCGGCGGAAGACGCCGTTGAGCAGTCCCGACGACTCCGGCGGCGTCAGCCAACACCCGCCGACGCGCGCGAGAATGTTGCTGATCGCCCCTTCGGTGACTTCGCCCCGCTCGTTCAGAAAGAGCACCTCGCCGAATCCACGCTCCTGCGCCTCGCGCAAAGCGCGGTCATAGCGCTCGCGGGCGACGCTCTTGTGACGGAGCAGCGGGTCGCGCGAATCGACCCGTTCGGCGGCGATGCAGACCCGCACGGGCTGAGCGCTGGCGTCGAGGGAGAACGGCTCCGAGGTGAGCGTGACACTGCCGTCGCGAGCAAGCGTCAGCCGCACGCGATGCCTGCCGCCTGCCGCACGCAACTCCCGAGCTTTGCGGGACAGTGCGGCGGCGACAGTAGCGCGGTCGAAGGCGAAGCCAAGCGCTGTGGCGGACGCGGTGAGGCGGGCGAAGTGGTCGCCGAGCAGCAGATATTCCCAGCCGTTCCACTGCATCGTCTCGAAAATTCCCGGAACTGACACATCGACGGACGTCGCGAGGTCAGCGAGAATGCGCGTCTTGAGCATGCACTCGCGAAACTCGGCGCGAGGGTCGGAGTCCCAGACGATGCCGCTGCCGGTGCCGTACAGGCCGCTTCGCCCGTGCAGTTCGATGGTGCGGATCGCCACGTTGAAGGCCATGCGGCCTTTGGGCAGCATGAAGCCAACCGCGCCGGTGTAGACGCCGCGCGGGCTTTTCTCCAGCTCGCGGACAAGCTGCATCGCCCGCACCTTCGGCGCGCCGGTCACGGAGCCGGAGGGAAAGAGCGCCCGGAAGAGATCGCGCAGCCGCGTCTCATCACGCAACTCGCCGCGCACAGTCGAGACCATCTGGTGCAGTGTCGGGTAGGTCTGCGTTTCGAAAAGCTCCGACGCCCGCACCGACCCGGTCTCGCAGATGCGCCCGAGATCGTTGCGCAACAGATCGACGATCATCAGGTTCTCCGCGCGGTTCTTCTCGCACCTCGCCAGTCCCGCCTTTTCGGCGAGGTCTTCGTCGGGCCGCTCGCGGCGGGGAGCGGTGCCCTTCATCGGCATGGTTTCGATGAGGCGGCCACTCCGGACGAAAAAGAGTTCGGGCGAAAAGGAGAGGATGTGGCGGTCGCCGGTGTTGAGCCAGGCCGACCACGGCGAGGGCTGGCGGCGCTTCATGGCGACGTAGAGCGCTTCGACCGCGCCCTCGAAGCTGAAGCGGCAACGTCCGGTGAAGTTGACCTGATAGACGTTGCCCGCCGCGATCTCCGAGCGCAGCCGGTCGATGGTCCGGCAATACTCCGCCTCGCCGTACTCGAAATCGAACCCGGAGATCGCGCAGCTCCGCGCTTCGGCGGCGGCGTCTCCGGCCTCGACGGCCTCGCGGCTGAAGCGCTCCGGGCGGCGATAGACACCGAACCAGCCGAGCGGTTCGCGCCCGGCTCCGGCGGACGCGAGCGCCGCGAGCGCCGGATCGAGCAGGCAGCCCGCCTCGTAGCCGAGCCATCCGGCGAGACAATAACCCGCGTGGAGCCGCGACTCCAGTTCGGCGAACCACGCCGCAATGTCGTCGCCCTCGCGGAGCGTCAGCGTTTCGAGCGGATCGGAGAAAAAGAGCGAGTCGCCGTACCGCTCCTCTCCGGCGGTCGATTCGAACCAGAGCGATCCCGGTCTGGCAAGCTGGTCGTACAACCCCATTACCGGACGCGGGCTTCGATCACGATGGTTTTTCCGAGCACCGCTTCGAGCCAGGACTTCAGGCCGCCCGCCGCCCAGAGTTCGATGTCCGGTTCGAACCGCGTGAGCGCTTCGAGTACGATGCGCTCCTGGTCGAGGCGGGCCGTGATCGACTGCACGTTCTGGCGGTGGCCCCGTTCGAGGCCGTTCGAAATGCGCAGAATGCCGGAAAGCACATCGACCGCGCGGCGGTGCGAGGGCTTGAGCTGAAAGTAGAGCGGATGCTTCTCGGTGGGCGGCTGCTTGCGGTGGTAGCGGGCGACGTTGCCGATGATCTCGATCTCGGTCGGCGCAAAGCCCCGCAGGTCGGCGTTCATGATGATGTACTGGCTGTGCTTGTGGTGCGCCGAGATCGAGATGAACTCCCCGACGTTGTGCAGCATCGCCGCGTATTCGAGCAGCTCACGGTAACGCTCCTTGAGTCCGTGCAGCGGTTGCAGCTCATCGAACATCATCAACGAGAGCCGCGCCACCTGCTCCGCGTGCGGCTTGTGCCAGTTGCAGCGGTAGCCGAGTTCCATCACGCTCTGCCGCCGGATGTCGTGCTGGCTGCTGCCGTCGCGCCCCCGGATGGAGGCGATGAAATGCAGCACCATCCCCTCGCGCAGCGCCGAATCGGAGATGATCACCTCCCTGATGCCGAACACCCGGAAGATGGTGTCGAAGAGGATGAGGCCCGGCACGATCAGATCGACGCGCTTTTCGTCGAGGCCGGTCAGCTTGCGCCGCGCCGGTGCGTCCATCGTGATCACCTGCCGGTAGAAACTTTCGAACTCCTGCCGGGTGAAGCCGCTCTGGTTCAACACCTCCACCGCGTCCGCATCCTTGCCCGACCGGATCATGCGGGCGATATTCTGCGCCGTACCCGACGAGGCGATGGCGCGGTTCACGCCGAGTTCGCGCGCCATCTCCGCCGCGCCGCCATACATTTCGGCAGCGAAAAACTGCTGCAACAGCTTCAGCTCGTGCGTCGAAACAGGATCGGAGGTCACGAAACGCTCCAGCATTCTGGCCACGCCGATCTTGCGGCTTTCGAGCAGATGCACCTTCGACTTGTCGGCGATGATGAACTCCACCGAACCGCCGCCGATGTCGAAGAGCAGATCGGGCCGGTCGCGCAGCGTGACGGCGTTGCGCACGCCGTAGTAGATGAACTGCGCCTCCTCCTTGCCGGTGATCACCCGCACCTTCAGGCCGGTCTCCTGCCGCACCATTTCGATGAATTCGTCGCGATTCTCCGCCTCGCGGATGGCGCTGGTGGCGAAAGCGAGGATATGGTGCGGAGCGACGCCCCGCTGGGTGGCCAGCACGATGAAGTTCCGAAGCGTAGCCACGCCAGCCTCCATCGCCACGGTATCGAGTTTTTTGGTTGAGATACTGCCGCGCCCGATGCAGATCATATCCTTGACACGGTCGATCTCGACGATCCCCTTCTCCTCGCTCTCTTCGACGATGACCATATGGAAGGAGTTGGTGCCGAGATCTATGGCGGCCAGCCTGAGTTTTTCTGTTGACATGCGGTTGAAACTGATAACGGAAACTGCCGGGAGTAAAATAAGCGATTTCAGAAAAAAACGAACCCGGCACGGCGCGCTCTATTTGCCTACTCTCTTTTCCGCATCCCGCTTTTTCAATGTATATTCAGCAAGATTTTTTTCCGGGCAACGGAAAACCAACCCTTCAGAACTCTCTTCGCGCGATGAACCGACCGTCCAAAAACGCAAAGATCGAACCGGATTCCGACCACCTCGATTTCCGCTACGAGTTCGCGCGCAAGGCGATCCACCTCTCTTCCCTCCTGATTCCGCTGATCTACTGGCACATCGGCAGAAAGCAGGCGCTGCTTATCCTTGCGCCAGTCACGGCGGGATTTTTTCTGGTGGATGTCTCCAAGCACTTCGTGCCATTTCTTTCGACCTGGTACCACGCGACCTTCGGCACCATGCTGCGGCACCATGAGCTGAACAGGGAGCGGCTGCATCTGAACGGCGCGACCTGGATCACCCTGGCGGCGTTCGCTTTGATCGCCTTTTTCCCGAAAACGATCGCCGTTGCAGCTTTCGCGATGGTCTCGGTGTCGGACACGATAGCGGCACTGGCGGGCAAGAAGTTCGGACGGCACCGTTTCGGCCAGAAAAGCTTCGAGGGTAGCCTGGCGTTTTTCGTGAGCGCCCTCCTCGTCGTCGCGCTGATTCCCGGTCTGTTGCTCCCGGTGGGCATTGTGATGGCGGTCGTCGGAACCATTACCGAAGCGCTGGTTCTGAAGATCGGATCGTTCAGGATCGACGACAATTTCAGCGTGCCGCTGGCCGGAGCCGTCGCGGGCCTCTTCTGCTACATCTGGTTTTTCCCCGAAGCGCTGAACGCGCTCGCCCGCTGACCACAACACTCCGCAAACTATGCAAACCCTCGTGACCGACCGGCCCGACGAGGCCGCAAACTGCCTCAACCGTGGCGAAACGGTGGCCTTTCCGACCGAAACCGTCTACGGTCTCGGAGCAAACGCCTTCGATGCGGTGGCGGTAGCGAAGATTTTCAAAGCGAAAGGACGCCCCCCGGACAATCCGCTGATCGTGCACGTGGCGACACCCGACCGAATCGGCGAGGTGGCGGCGGAGATCGGTGAGACGGCAAAGATGCTCGTCGAGCGCTTTTTCCCCGGCCCGCTGACCCTCGTGCTGAAAAAGCGAAAGTCTGTACCGGAGAGCGTCTCCGCCGGACTGCCGACAATTGGCGTGCGCTGTCCGTCGCACCCTGTCGCCTCTGAGTTTTTGAGATACTGCAAACACCCTGTCGCCGCGCCCTCCGCGAATGTTTCGGGCCGCCCAAGCCCGACCGACTGGAAAACCGTCTATCACGACCTCGGCGGCAGAATCGATTGCCTGTTACGCGGCGAGCCAAGCACCATCGGCCTCGAATCGACCATCGTTGACTGCACGGTCAACCCGCCGCGCCTCTTGCGCACCGGAGCCGTCAGCATCGAAAGCCTCCGCGAGCTGATTCCCGACATCGAGATAGCGACCTCCTGCAAGCCGGGCGAAGCCCCAAAAAGCCCCGGCCAAAAGTACCGCCACTACAGCCCCGAAGCCGAAATCGTACTCGTCGAAACCCCACCGCAAAGCCTGCCGACAGACTTGCGAGCCGCCTGGATCGGCCTCACCGCCCCACCCGCCGGAGCCGCCAAATCCCTCCAATGCCACGACCTGGACGAATACGCCCGCATCCTCTTCGGCTTTTTCAGAACCTGCGACGCCGAAGGAATCCGAACGATTTATTGCGAGCTACCGCCGGAAAAAGGAATAGGAAGAGCGATAAGGGACAGGTTGTTCAAAGCTGCCGGGCGGGGGTGAAAAAGATACAAGAATAAAGTGCCCTCTATCATGGTACTTATGTATCTCGATCTTTTTATACCTATATGCGATGCTGATCCTCCACAGGGGCTGTTCGGCAAAGAGTATAAACAGTCGTATTCAAACGGGTAATCTTCCCTCGAATTTAATGGAATACTGATTGACCACGATACCCTACCGGATCAGCATCCTCCACTGTTTGCCGAAAAGATACATGCGTTGCTTTTCAGAATCTGGAACAGCCATATAAAAGGCAGCGATTGGTTCGATTTTGAATGGTATGTCAGAAACAGGACTCCGATGAACTTTGAGCACTTCATCATTCGGGCAAGGCAAAGCGGTCATCTGGAGGGGAGCTTGGCCGGAGCTGTACCCCTTCGAGCGCCTCGAACCCGTGCTCGACTGCTACCGCGAAGCTGACAGCTACGGCGATCTGCATACTGAAACCGTGCGCGGCTACCTGAGGCCTGATTCTGACGCCAGACATCGATGATTTGTCCTGAAAAAAGCGAGTTATATCTTTAAATTACACTGCTGTTTCGAGTTATAACCAGTCAACATCGGGAGGCTACCATGCCGTTAATCACTGCCGATCAGCTTAAAGCGACTCTGCCCAACTGTAAAAATCCGGAAATGTGGGTCGCAGCTTTAATTCCCGCCTTCGAAAAATACGCCATTACGAGTAATGAACGTATCGCTTCGTTCCTGGCGCAAATAGGGCATGAGTCGGGTCAGTTCAACGTCCTTGAAGAGAAACTTTCCTATACCGCGGCTCGCCTGATGAAGGTGTGGCCAAAACGGTTTCCCACCCTCGCCATAGCCCGAAAGTACGAACGAAATCCGGAGAAGCTCGCCAACTTTGTCTACGCGAACAGGATCGGCAATGGGCCGGAGTCATCCGGCGATGGCTACCGGTTCAGGGGGCGCGGGCTGATTCAGCTCACCGGTCGCTCGAATTACGCCGCCGCGTCGCAAGCGCTCGGCATCGACCTTGTCACGCATCCCGAACAGTTGAGCGAACCTGCCGTTGCGGCGATGTCGGCGGCGTGGTTCTGGGCCTCGCGCGGACTCAACGAGCTTGCCGACGACCAGACGGGCGATAATGATCTGGAAGATTTCACGACGATCACCAAAAGAATCAATGGCGGCACCGTCGGCCTCCAGGAGCGCTTCCGGCTCTTCAAGTCAGCCGAGAACAGTTTGATGGCCTGAAGTCGATCCCTCCCTTACCCCAACCGCCGGAACGCCGAAGCTTTGATGGCGGCGAAAAGGGTCGATCCCTGGGTTATGACGAGCTCCTCGGCGGCGACACGGACGATTTCGGCGACGAGCGTTTTGCCGCCTGACTGGAGCACCACGCCTTTGCGGCCGTCCGAGTCGAAGAGTTCCGTGACCGTGCATTCGAGCAGGTTGCGGGCGCTGATGGCTTCGGGATGCTGCTTGAAGAGGATGATGTCGCGAGAGGAGAGTTCGAAGAGCGACTCCTCGCCGGTTTTGCCGTCCGAGATGATCAGCTCGCTGCTCCCCCAGGGGCAGTGGAACAGTCCGTCTTGCTCCTTTGCGCCATTCAGGCGGAGCAGGTTGAGGTAGCCTTTCGGGTTGCTCGCCATGCCTGCGCGGGCGAGCTGGTCGGGCGTCGAGATGCCCGCCAGCCGTCCGTTTTTGACGACCAGCACCCGCTCGGTCATGAGCTGCATTTCAGTGATCGAGTGCGAAATGAAGAGGCACGGAATGCCGAACTCCGCACTGACGCTGCGCAGGTAGGGGATAATCTGGTAGCGGAGCGAGTCGTCGAGCGCCGAGAGCGGCTCGTCCATCACGAGCAGGCGCGGGTTGGCCAGCACCGCCCGGCCCAGCGCCACGCGCTGCTTTTCTCCGCCGGAGAGCTTGTTGACTCCACGGCCCACCAGATGCCCCAGGTTGAGCACCCCGATGATCGCTTCCGGCTCGATGCGCCGTTCAGCCGGTCGGCAGCGTTTGTAGCCGTAGAGCAGGTTCTGCTTGACGCCGAGATGCGGAAAGAGCGTCGCCTGCTGGAAGACGATGGAGATGCGCCGTTTTTCCGGCGAGAGATCGATCTTTTTCCGGCTGCTGAACAGGCAGGTATCGTCGAGGTAAATCTCGCCCGCATCGGGCTTTATCAGCCCCGCAATCAGATGCGTGAGCGTCGATTTGCCGCTGCCTGACGCGCCGAAGATGCCGACGCGCTCTCCCGATATTTCGGTGTTAACCTTCAGCGAGAAGTCGCCGAGCTTTTTTTCGATGTCGATTCGCAGCTTCACGCCTGTCCTCCGTGTTCGAGTTTCTTGCCGATCACTTCGTGCAGCAGCAGTATGATCACCGATAGCGCAACCGATACGGCGCAGAGCGAGAGCGCCATCGACGTACCGGTCGGCGAGCTGGCGTAGTCGTAGATGGCGAGCGGGATGGTCTGCGTCACGCCGGGAATGTTGCCCGCGACGATGATAGTCGCGCCGAATTCGCCGAGGCTGCGGGCGAACATGAGCGACGATCCGGCGATCATTCCCCGGAACGAGAGCGGCAGGACGACGGTGAAAAGCGTGTCGTACCAGGTCGCGCCGAGGCTTCGCGACGCCTGGAGCAACTGGCGGTCGATCGACTCCATGCCGAGGCGGATCGAGCGCACGAGCAGCGGAAAGCCGACCGTAGCTGATGCGACAACGGCGGCTTTCCAGGTGAAGATGAACTCGATGCCCGCCGCCTTGAGCACTGCGCCGCCCCAGCCGTTGCGACCGAAAAAGAGCAGCAGGAAGTAACCGATCACCACCGGCGGCAGGGTGAGCGGCAGGTTGACCAGCACTTCGAGCAGCACCTTGCCGCGAAAGCGCCGGACCACCATGAACCATG
>CAYZCF010000002.1:22293-34713 GCA_964476855.1 uncultured Chlorobiaceae bacterium | reverse complement strand
AGGCAGCGAAAGCAGGGTAGCCGTCACCGCGATCTTCATCGAGAGCAGGATGGCCGTAATGTCTTGTGGCGACAGGTTCATGGTGTACTGTAAAAAAAGGATTACTTCAGAACGAAACCGTATTTCTTCAGGATCGATTTGGCCGCGCTGCTCTGAATCCAGGTGAAGAGGGCTTTGGCGTCGGCCTTGGCGGCTCCGCTGACGGTCAGCGCCATCGGATAGACCACGCGCTTGTGCAGCTTATCGGGCACGACGAAGAGAATCTTCGCCTTCTTGGCCTGCAAGGCGTCCGTGCGGTAGACGAACGCACCGTCAACCTCGCCCATTTCGGCGTAGGTCAGGCACTCCCGCACATCCTTGGCCATCACGAGCTTCGCGGCAAGCTTCTGGTCAAGTCCCGATTTTTTCATCGACTCCATCGCATACTCGCCCGCCGGAACGCTCTTCGGGCTGCCGATGGCGATCTGGTCGAGCCTGGCGAGGTCGTTCATGCCGGAGACCTTTTTGGTGGTCGTACCGGCAAAGACGAGCGCATTGTACGCAAAATTTTTCCGGCTCTTCGCGTCGAGCATCTTCTTGTTCACAAGATAATCGATCCAGTCGGTGCTTGCCGAAATGAAGATGTCAGCCGGAGCGCCCTGCTCGATCTGGCCCGCCAGCGCGCCCGAAGCGCCGAAGTTCTTCACGACGGTAGTGCCGGGATGAGATTTCACGTACATGCCGGTCATCTCGTTGAGCGCATCCTTGAGGCTGGCCGCCGCCGAGAGGCTGACCTGTCCCGCCATTGCCGGAACGGCGGTCATCATGCATACGAAGAGCGCGGCGATGATGCGCTGTATGCTGAGTTTCAGGGTTTTCATGGTGCGTCAGGGTTTTGGTTTGGGAGTGATGGAGGTTGAAAAGTCCGCCGGTTTGCCGAAGTAAACCGATGAGAGCACGAGAATGTCGATGCCCGTGCTGGCGTATTCCGCCGCATTTTCGGCGTTGATGCCGCCCGCCGCCGAGATGGCCACGCCGGGAAAGCGGCTGCGGATTTCGGAGACCAGCGCAGTCAGTTCGTCAATCGGCATCTTGTCCACCTGCACTACGTGAGCGCCAGCCGCCGCGATGCGCAACGCCTCGTCGGCGCTGTCCGCCTCGACGAGAATCTTCTGCTCCGGCGCGCGGCTCTTCAGGTCGGCAATGCGTTCGAGGAACTCATCGAGTCCGCCCAAAAACGCCGTGTGTTGCGAGAAGACGAGAATCGACTCCGAGAGGCCGAGGCGGTGGGGGAAAGCGCCGCCCGCCATGATCGCCTTGATGGCGATTTTCTTGGTGCCGGGAAAGGACTTGCGCGTCGTCACGACCGTGATCGCCGGATTGACAGCGCGGGCGCGTTCGACGATGGTCGCGGTGCGCGTCGAGATGCCAGAGGCGTATTCGAGCAGGTTCATCGCTACCTTCCAGCCCGCGTGCAGCGCCGCCGCCGGGCCTGCGGCTCTCAGAATTGCCGTGCCCGGCGCGGCGACCGTGCCCGACGGAAGCGCGAAGAGCACCTCCGCGCCGCACCTGGCGAGCACCCGCCCGGCCTCCTCGGTGCAGCAAACCGTCGTCCGCTCGCGGGTGGTGAAGACGATCTCGCCAGGCTCACCGCCGATACCGAGCAGGGTGGTGGTCAAATCGCCGTACGGCACATCCTCCTCGATAAATCGCTCTATTTCGCTGTCCGGAATGAGATTGTACATGTGTGAAAATTTAAAACGTTGTATGAATCCGGTTATAGCGCTCGACCGGGACGTTGGAATTTATCTTTCATCCTCACGATGCGCTATGGGATCGGCAGTTATAATTGTTTCGATAGCTACACCTAATAAAGTTAGGGAATAATATCAAAAATCCTAAAATTTGACCGGCAGCAGACTTGGCACTTTTTTGAAATAGTTACAAATTTGTTACTAAGTCGCCTTTTCGATATGTTTTATGGGATATAACGAATTCCCGGGAAAATGGCAAAATCTGCCTGTCTGGCAGCTTTGTGAACGATGAGCCTGTCGAGGGAGATTCTGTCTGGCATCCTGAACCTGCCGCTGCGTTTGACATGATGGCCCGAAGCTCCATAAACGTGCTCTTTTTTCTTATACTTCAGGGCGCTCAAGGCTTCCGGTTTCGATCTGGATAGAGAGGCAGGGCGGTAACGATGAACCAAATAAAGCTCGATGGCTGAAACGATTCTCAGGCTCGAAGGAATCCGCAGGGAGCTCGAACTGTCGCGGGATGTGCGGCAGACGATCATTCCCAATCTTTCGCTCGATATTTTCGCGGGGGAGTTCGTGGCGATCACCGGGCCGTCCGGCTCTGGCAAATCGACGCTGCTCTACATCATGGGCGGCCTCGACAAGCCGACCTTCGGCAAGGTGTGGCTCGACGGACAGGAGATCACCGGCGTCGATGAAACCGAGATGACCATCATCCGCAATCAGAAGATCGGCTTCATCTATCAGTTTCACTTTCTGTTACCGGAGTTCAGCGCGCTTGACAACGTCATGATGCCAATGCTCATCCGCCGCAAATACGGCAAGAAGGAGATTCGCGAGCGGGCGATGAAGCTGCTCGACATGGTCGATCTCGACAACAAGTACTCGAACAAGCCGAACCAGCTCTCCGGCGGGCAGCAGCAGCGCGTCGCCATCGCGCGGGCGCTGGCCAACGAGCCGAAGGTGCTGCTTGGCGACGAGCCGACCGGCAACCTCGACTCCCGCTCGGCCAACAATGTCTACGAGCTGTTCGCCCGGCTGAACCGCGAACTGAACCAGACCGTTATCGTCGTCACACACGACGAGGAGTTCGCCAACCGCGCTGGGCGCCGCATTCACCTCGTCGATGGCAAGATTGCGAGCGATTCACGAAACGGCAAAGCAGTATCCGCCTGAAACCACACGGAGACGATCCATGCTCGAACAGCTCAGGAATACCCATCCGCTTGTTTATAAAAACTTTAGCGCCCTGCCCGACGGCGAGCGCCATCTTCGCGCCATTCTCGCCATCGACCGCTACTGGGACAATATCGACCAGCCGGTGCCGGATGTGATCCGCGAAGGCTCGCGGCTTCCCGCCGGAACGCGTATCGACGAGGAGTGCGACATTCTCTACGCGGGCGGCACGCTGGGCCTGTTGCACGCCGCGGTGATGGCGAAGCAGTACGGGCGCAAGGTGACGGTGATCGACCGCGCCGAGCCGGGGCGCACCACCCGCGACTGGAACATCTCGCGCCGCGAGTTGCTGCGCCTCGCCGACACCGGCGTTTTCACGCAGGCGGAGCTGGACTCGACCATCGTCCGAACCTACAAGACCGGCTGGGTCGAGTTTCACGCGCCCGCCGAAAAGCGCAAGCGGCTCTACATGGAGGAGGTGCTCGACTGCGCGGTCGATGCCGACAAGCTGCTCGGCATGGCGCGGGAGAAGGTGGTCGCGAACGCGGGTTCGACGGTCGCCGGACACACGCACTTCGTCGCCTGCTACCGCTTCCCGGATCATCTCGTCGTGCAGGTCGAGTCGTCGGGCGCGACGCGCTTCATCAAAACGCAGATGCTCATCGATGCGATGGGCATCGTTTCGCCGATTGCGATGCAGCTCAACCGTGGCCGCCCGCAAACGCATGTCTGCCCGACGGTCGGCACCATCGCCAGCGGATTTGTGGATGCCGATTTCGAGGTGGGCGAAATTCTCGCCAGCACCGAGAACGCCGAGGTTTCCGGCAAACGCGGACGCCAGCTCATCTGGGAGGGATTTCCGGCAAAGGGCGACGAGTACATCACCTACCTTTTCTTTTATGACAAGGTCGATTCGCCGAACGACAAGTCGCTGCTCGGTCTCTTCGAAGCGTACTTCCGCAAGCTGCCGGAGTACAAAAAGCCGGGGGCGAATTTCACGATTCACCGACCGGTTTACGGCATCATTCCGGCCTATTTCCACGACGGCGCGGGGTGTACGCGGGTGGTCTCCGGCGAGCGAATCGCGCTGCTCGGCGACGCGGCCTCGCTCGCCTCGCCGCTCACCTTCTGCGGCTTCGGCTCGGTGGTGCGCAACCTCGGGCGCATGACCTCCGGGCTTGACAAGGCGATGCGCGAAGGTCGCCTCGGCGCGGCGGAGCTGGCCAGGATCAGTGCCTACGAGCCGAACGTGGCCACGATGGCAAACCTCATGAAATACATGTGTTACGACCTGGAGACCGACGATCCGGGATTCGTCAACGAAATGATGAACGAGGTGATGATCGTGCTCGACGAGATGCCGCAGCATTACCGGCAGGCGATGTTCCGCGACGAGATGAAGGTCGATGAGCTGGTGACGGTGATGCTGAAAGTGGCGTGGCGCTACCCGAAAATCCTCAAGGCCACCTGGGACAAACTTGGCGTCGGCGGATCGGTCGGCTTCATGAAAAACCTCGCCGGATGGGCGATGAGTCAATCATCGAAATAGCGTAATTGGTTATTACTCCGGCAACAATACATTGCAAAAAGATGCCAAAAAAGTATCTGTCATGCTGAACGAAGTGAAGCATCCATGAGGTTTTCGTGGCGTCTTGGTGCACTGGATCCTTCTCCCGACCCCTGTCGGAACCAGGATGACATCAAAAAGAGCTTTCGCTCAACGAATAATCGATGCCTTTGGCGGTTGAATGAATAACTATGGATAAAGCGAAAGCAGAAAAGGAGATAGCAACGCTTCGGACGGAGATCGAGCGACATAACCGGCTCTACTATCTCGAAGCCAAACCAGAGATTTCGGACTTCGAGTTCGACAAGCTGCTCGAACGGCTGATCGCGCTCGAACGGGAGTTCCCGGAACTTTTGACGCCCGACAGCCCCTCGCAGCGCGTCGGCGGCGGCGTCACGAAAGAGTTCCCGACGGTGGTGCACCGCGAACCGATGCTCAGCCTCTCGAACACCTATTCCATCGCGGAGGTGACCGACTTCTGCAATCGCGTCAAAAAGCTGGTCGAGACCGAGGGGGGCGGCACGCCGGAATACGTCGCCGAGCTGAAGTTCGATGGCGTAGCGATCAGCCTGCTTTACCGCGATGGCCTGCTCGTTTGCGGCTCCACGCGCGGCGATGGTCAGCAGGGCGACGAGATCACGGCGAATCTCAGGACGATCCCGTCGAGTCCGCTCCGGCTCGAAATGCCTGATCTGCCGCTTTTCGGCGCGGTGGCCAGCGGCGAAATCGAGGTGCGCGGCGAGGTGTACATGCGCAAGGCCGATTTCGACCAGCTCAACGAGGAGCGCCCGGAAGAGGAGCAGTTCGCCAACCCGCGCAACGCCACCGCCGGAACGCTCAAGTTGCAGGACTCCTCGGAGGTCGCCCGCCGCCGGATGCACTTCGTTGCCTACTTCCTCAAGGGGATTGCCGACGAATCGACGCCGCATCTCCAGCGCCTGCAACGACTTGAAAGCATGGGCTTCGCGACCGGCAAACACTACAAGCTCTGCAAAAGCGTCGCGCAGGTCGCCGCCTTCATCGACGAGTGGGCGGAGAAGCGCCACGCGCTGCCCTACGAAACCGACGGCGTGGTGCTCAAGCTCAACGACGTGACGCTCTGGGATCGCCTCGGCGCGACCGCCAAAAGCCCGCGCTGGGCTATCGCCTACAAGTATCCGGCGCAGCAGGCCAAGACCGTGCTGCAAGGCGTGACCTTCCAGGTCGGGCGTCTCGGAACCATCACGCCGGTGGCCGAACTCAAACCGGTAAAGCTCGCCGGATCGACCGTTTCCCGCTCTACGCTGCACAACTTCGACGAGATCGCAAGGCTCGGTGTGCGCGTTGGCGATCACGTCATGATCGAAAAATCAGGCGAAGTAATTCCCAAAGTGGTCAGCGTGGTGCTCGACGAGCGTCCGGCGGAGATCGTCGCCATCGAAGTGCCGGAAGCGTGCCCGGAGTGCGGCACGAAGCTGGTGAAGCCTGAAGGGGAGGTGAGCTGGTACTGCCCGAACGAGGAGGGGTGCCCCGCGCAGAAGAGAGGCCGCATTCTGCACTTCGCCGCGCGCAACGCCCTCGACATCCAGAACCTCGGTGAATCGCTCGTCACGCAGCTCGTCGAACGCGGTCTCGCGAGCGACGCGAGCGACCTCTACAGCCTCACGCTGGAGCAGCTCGCGGGCCTTGAGCGGATGGCCGCCAAATCGGCACAAAACGTGCTCGACGCGCTCGAAAAGAGCAAAACGCGCGGCTACGACCGCCTGCTCTTCGCCCTCGGCATTCGCCACGTCGGCGCGGCCACGGCGCGAGAGCTGGCCCACGCTTGCCCCTCCATCGAGCGCCTCCGCGAGACGAGCGAAGAGGAGCTCGCCGCCGTGCCCGACATCGGCCCCGTCATCGCCGCAAGCATCCGCGACTTCTTCGCCAAACCCTGGGCGCAAGCGATGCTCCAAAAACTCGCCGAAGCCGGACTGCCGATGCAAGCCGGAGAGGAAAAAGCGCTCGTCAACAACAATTTTGAAGGCCAAAGCGTCATCTTCACCGGCGGCCTGGAACGCCACGTCCGCCAGCAAGCCGAAGAGATGGTGCGCGAACGCGGCGGCAGAATCGTCAGCTCGGTGAGTAAGAAGACTACGCTCGTCGTAGCCGGAAGCGAAGCGGGAAGCAAACTTGAAAAAGCGATGAAGCTGGGGGTGAAAGTGATCAGCGAGGACGAGTTCGAGCGGATGCTGTGAGAGTGAGGATATACGGTTATAAAATCAGAAAATAATGGCGACACTATACATCATAGGAAACGGGTTTGATCTCTGGCATGAGCTTCCTACAAGCTACAGGCTATTTTATGAATTTGCCAAAGATCTGCTTGATGAACTTGAAAGGTACTTTTACGATGAACTTGCCAAAGATGTGCTATGGTATGATTTTGAGAATTTATTAGGAACATTCGATTCGCAAATGTTCTATGATGAACACGATGATACCGATGTTTCTGCAGAAGATTTTAAACTCAGTGATACATATGGTATTGAAAGCGATGTGTCTGAGCAGGCTGATGATATGGTGAATGAAATTCGTAATCGTTTTCATGACTGGATATACAGCATTGATATTTCTAAGGCATCAAAAAAGCTGACTTTTTCCTCAGATTCTCGCTTTTTGACATTTAATTATACTTCTACGCTTCAAAAAGTGTACGGAATAGACGATGAAAAGGTTTGCCATATACACGGTAAATCTGATCGTTATGATGAACTGGTTTTTGGCCATGGTGATACGTTTGAAGAAGAACCTGAGGTGGATGAAAATGGAGAAAGTAATCGCACTATTTTCTCGGATGCTGAAAGAGCTGCCAGGTATCCATTTTATGCTTTCCAGAAACCAGTGGAAAGGGTGATTGAGCAGAATAGTGATTTCTTTAAGTCTTTGAACGATATTACTGATGTCATAGTGATAGGTCATTCTCTTAACGAGATCGATTTGCCGTATTTTGAAAAATTGGCGAAGAGTGTCAAGGGAGCCAAGTGGACTGTTTCATTTCATGAGCCGAAGGACAAAGTCGATCATCTCAAACAGTTGCTTAAATGTGGTATTCCATCTCAGGATATTTTTCAATGTGCCTGTTCTGATTTAGAGACTCTGCACAGCGACAAATCGTTATAAATTTCCATAATTGTTATTCAACCTCAGCCATAAATTCATGGAACCGCATTATCGTGTAACCATTTTCGGGTCGGCCCGGATCAGTGAGGGGGATAAGGAGTACCGGGATGTTTTTGAAATCGCCAAGGGGCTGGCTGCCGAGGGGTTCGACATCGTGACCGGTGGCGGGCCGGGGTTGATGCAGGCGGCCAATGCCGGGTCGAAAAGCGTCTCCAACGGCGGGCAGTCGATCGGGCTGAATATCAAGCTGCCGCACGAGCAGGCTCCCAATCCGTATCTCGACATCAAGGAGGATTTCGACCGGTTCAGCGGGCGGCTCGACACCTTCATGGCAATGTCCGACGCGGTGGTGGTCGCGCCCGGCGGCATCGGCACCATGCTCGAACTCTTCTACTCCTGGCAGCTCGTGCAGGTGCAGCACCTCTGCGAAACGCCGATCATCCTCTTCGGCGAAATCTGGACGAGCCTGCTCCTCTGGCTCGAAACCGAGGTGCTGCCCCGCCATCTGTTCGAGCGCAAAGACATGCACGCCATTTTTCACGTCATGGAGCCATCAGAGGTGGTCGATCTGATCGTGAAGATTCACAAAGAGCGTTTTCAAATGGAGCATGTGTGCCGGAACTTCAACAAGTATCGGCTCGATATTTCGGGGCAGGGGGGAAAGAAATAAATCATGGAACGCAAACTTCAGGAAATTCTCGATAGCGCGATTCCGCTGACGCAGGCGATGGGCATTATCGTCGAGCGCTACAGCGGGCGCGAACTGACCATCGTAGCGCCGCTCGCCAACAACTTCAACCACCTCGGCACGGCCTTCGGCGGCAGCCTCTACATCGCCTGCGTGCTCTCTGCGTGGGGCCTGCTCTATCTGCGGCTCCGCGAAGCCGGGGTTGAAGGCAACATCGTAATCCGGAAAGGGGAGGTCGAATACCTCAGGCCCGTCAGCGGAGACATCGTCGCTACCGGTGCGTTGCCGCCAGAAGAGGAGGTCACCGCGTTTATCGAGCGTTTCAAGCAAACCGGCAAAGCGAAGATGACGATTCACGCGGTGATCGAGGTGGAGGGCAAGGTTGCCGTGAAGTTCGAGGGGGCGTTTGCGGTGGTGCGGTGATGGCGGCTTGTGGGACGGATGGGGCTTCTGGGACTCTTGGGACGAATGGGATGTGGAGGCGAGATTGTTGCGGGTTTTGTATATTTCGAACAATACCCCTTCAATTTTCAAGTAACAACAGATGGCTGGTTCGGGGCGAATTATTTTGCCGCATGGCAATTATAAAAAGCTGCACTCCTACCGGAAAACTGAAATCATCTATGACCTGACGGTTCGGTTTTGCCAGAGGTTCCTTTCTCGGCGAGACCGCACTGTTGACCAGATGGTTCAGGCGGTGCGTTCCGGCAAGCAGAATATCGTCGAAGGTTGCATGGCTTCCGGCACCTCGAAGGAGACCGAAATCAAGCTGGTCAACGTAGCGAGGGCCAGCCTCGAAGAGCTGTTGGAGGATTATCTCGATTTCCTGCGAATGCGCGGTCTGCCGGTTTGGGAGAAAAATTCACGAGAAGCTCTGTTCGTCCGAAAGCTCTCTCGTGAAAGCGACGTGGGTTACGAGTCATTCCGCGAATTTGCTGAAACCCGCCCTGCCGAAGTGGCGGCCAACATCGCTATCTGCCTGATCCACCAGGCCAGTTTTCTGCTCAAACGCCAGCTTGAAACTGTTGAACGGCAGTTTCTCGAAGAGGGCGGCATCCGCGAGCGCATGACCAACGCCCGCCTCGAAGCGCGTCAACAGTCGCGCAAGTAAAATCCTTCCGTTTCTTCCGTCCCACTCGTCCCAAGAGTCCCATCCGTCCCACCAAAAACTACTTCGTCGCCACGTACAAAATCGAGGTCTCGAAGGTCATCGGGAAGTACTCGGCCTTCTTGAAGCCTGCATTCTTGAGGATTTTCGTGAAGGCTTCGGCCTGGGGGAACTGCTCCACGGAGTTGGGCAGATAGTCGTAGGCGAAGGTCGATTTGCTGAACATTCCGGCGATTTTCGGCAGGACGTTCTTGAAGTAGATCAGGTAGAGCTTTTTCATCACCGGATTGCGCGGAATCATCGGCTCGATGATGTAGGCCCGTCCGCCCGGCTTGAGCACGCGGTGGAACTCCTTCATCCCCTGTTCGAGGTTCTCGAAGTTCCGCACGCCGAATCCGGCGCTGACGACGTGGAAGCTCCGGTCGGCGAAGGGCATCTTTTCGGCGAACCCTTCGATGAACTCGATCGAAGGGTACTTTTTGCGCGCGATGGCGAGCATTTCGGGCGAGAGGTCGTAGCCGGTCACCTTCGCGCCGGGAATCTTCGCCATCGAGGCGGCCAGGTCGCCCGTGCCGGTGGCGACGTCGAGAATCTTCGGCTCGCGTTCACCCTCCACCTGCTTGCGGGCCTTCTTTGCGGCCACGACGCGCCAGTAGTTGTCGATGCCGAGGCTCAGGAGGTGGTTGAGAAAGTCGTAGGTCGGCGCGACCTCGTCGAACATATTTTTGATCGAGGAACGCGACTTGGTCTGTATGAGGGACTTTGCGGTCTCTTTGGAACTGCTCATCTGCGGTCAGCTTTGTTTGCCGTAAACCTCTTCGGGATCGAACATCAGCGTGTCGCAGATCTCCATCGACTCGCCGTCCACCGTTTTGCGGTAGAAGCAGGAGTGGTAGCCAACGTGGCATGCGCCGCCTTTCTGGGAAACCTTGAGCAAAAGCGTGTCGCCGTCGCAGTCGATGAGGATGTCGTGCACCTCCTGCATGTTGCCGGACGATTCGCCCTTGAGCCAGAGCTTGTTGCGGCTGCGGCTCCAGTAGCACGCCTTTTTCTTTTCGATGGTCATTTTGAGGCTTTCGAGGTTCATCCAGGCCATCATCAGCACCTTGCCGGTTTCGTGATCCTGAACGATGGCGGGCACCAGCCCCTTGCTGTCGAATTTGACCGTTTCGAGAAAGCTCTTCTGCGTCTCTTGATTCTCGCCCATTGAAGCTGTAGATTAGAATTTTTTCCGTAGTGCCTGCGTTCAATTCAGCCAAAAGGGCCATCGAAAACCACCAGGCAGGAAGATTTGGAAGATTGTTAAAAATATTGAAAAACCAAGGCTGCAACCGGGAAAAAATCACCAGCTTTCCGGCGCGCTCTTTTTTGAAAAGCTGGCTGGCCGGGCTGGCCGGGACGATTTGTAACCGTTAATTCCCATTCCCTGACGATATGCAGAATTTGCAGAAGATGCTTCCGAAGTTCTCGATAGCGATGGCCGTGTTGTTCGCCGCGACCATCGGCTATCTGCTGACCCGTGGCAACAGCGTCGATGTCGAGGCGCGCAAGATTTCGAGATCGGAACTGGTCGAGGCGATCTATGCAACCGGCTACGTCGAGGCGGAGAACATCGCCAACCTCAGCGCCGAGTTCTCCGGCACGGTGCGCTCCATCGGCGCGCTCGAAGGGCAGCAAGTCTCGAAAGGACAAGCGATTATCGTGTTCGACAGCGTCCAGCCGCGTCTGGCTGTCAACGAAGCGCGGGCGGCGGTGGCCGAAGAGCTGGCCGCCGTGCGCGACAACAACCTCCGGCTGCAACGGAACCGCTCGCTGTTCCAGGCCGGCGCCGTCTCCCGGCAGCAGCTCGACGAGGCGGAGCGCAACAGCGTTCAGTCCGGCGAGTCGCTCCGCCAGCGCCAGATGCAGCTCAAGAGCCGCGAGGACGACCTGAAAAAATTATCGGTGGTCGCGCCCTTCGCCGGAATTCTGACGCTCCAGAATGTCAAGGAGGGCGATTTCGTCCAGTCCGGCACGCTGGTGGCGACCGTGACCGATCCCGCCCGCTACCTCGTGGTGGTCGAGGTTGACGAACTCGACGTGCCACGTCTGCGCACCGGCCTCAAGGCGGTAATCGCCTTCGACTCGATGCCCGAGAAGCGTTTCGACGCCACCGTCGTGCGGATCGTGCCCCAGACCGACCGCGTGACCAAGACTTCGCGCGTCTATCTCAGGCTCGACAAAGCAGTTCCGGAGATTCAGGGTGGAATGACCGCGACGGCCAACATCGTCTACAACACGAAGAAGGGGACGCTGCTGGTCAGCAAAAGCTCCGTGTTCGAGGAGGAGCGTCGGAGCTACGTCTGGAAAATCGTTGAGGGCAAGCTGAAAAAACAGCCGATTCGCACCGGCGACAGCGATCTCGTCTTCATCGAGGTTCTCAAGGGGCTCAATGCCGGGGATGTCGTCGTCACCTCGCCGCAGGAAAACTTCCGTGACGGCATGGAGGCGCGGATCGTGACGGAGTCTCCGAAAAAGCAGTCCTGAGCGTCATCCGTGAGTTTATTACTCCGGCCTCAATAAACAGCCACCGCCCCCGGTGCAAAAAATTGGGCTAAAGCCCTTATTCATTATGTTTTATCTGTTTACCCCGGACTGAAGTCCGGGGCAATTATCAAGAGTTTTAATGGCCGTAGCAATAACGATGAGCGCGAAGCGGATGGCCGTGGTGTTGGCAGCCCACGGAGAGGCTGAAACCAGCGGGTTTTTCGAGAATTACCAGGTGAGCCTGCATACCCTGCAACGCGCCTCGGAGGTGATCCCCGTGCCCGCGCCGCTGCGCCATTTCATCTCCTTCAGCTCCTCGGTCAGAAAAAAGATCGGCAAAAAAACATCCGGCTCGCCGCAGAATCCCCTGACGCGCCTTCAGGCTCGCGCGTTGCAGGCGCATCTCGACGCGACCTGTTCCGATGTTTCGTTCGAGGTGATCGCGGCGTTTTCAGCTTCCGCGCCGGGCTGAAGTAGACCA
>CAYZCF010000002.1:18096-22283 GCA_964476855.1 uncultured Chlorobiaceae bacterium | reverse complement strand
TCGAGGCGGTGCTCGAAGAGCGGCGCGGCTATGACGGTGTGATCGTCGCGCCGATGGCTCCGGTGGATAACGCCATGAGCTGCGGGCTGCTCTGCAAGCATCTCTCGAAGCGCTGCTCGCCCGGAGAGCTTGCCCGCACGCGAGTGATCGGGCGCTTGTGGCAGGACGAAACGCTGCACCGCGCCTATCTCGATTATCTGCTCGGGAGCGGGCAGGCGCTGCCGGATGGCCCGAGAGAGCGGAATGCGCTCATGCTGCTCTTTCACGGCACGCTCGTCGAGGATCGCAACGGCGCTCCACCCGCGTTCCACACCGGTCACGCGGAGACGGTCGAGTTCGCGCGGCGGCTTACGGCGCTCATCGAGTCCGATCCGAGAACACCGTGGGGCACGGTCACGACCGCATTCCTGAACCATGACGTGGGCGGCAAGTGGAGCGCTCCGTCATTTGACGAGGCCGCGCGGATGGTGATCGGCAAGGGATTCCGGCACGTGTCGCTCTTCGCCGCCGGATACTTTTCCGACGGCAACGAGACGCTGCATCGTGAATCGGCGCTCTCGGCCATCGAGCCATCCGTCCGGGTCGAAACGATTCCCTGCCTGAACGATTCGCCGCATCTGATCGCCTGCCTCGCCGGAAGAGTCGTCGCCGCATCGCGGCAGATTCTGGCATTTTCCGGTGATTTGAAGGGCCGGAGCGTATGAATCGACCTTAACAGGCTTATATTACGCAATGTGAACAGGTTCGCCGCCTGCGCCGGAAAGCCGGTTTCGACAGCGCGACAGGCGTCACACCCAATTGTCCGCCTCTCCGTGGAGTGGAGATGCCGGTTTTTCAACTACTTCTTACCGCTTCCTGACGAGGAGCTGGCAAGACCAACGACGAGGACACCACTATGGAGCACAGCCGGGAAACGATTGCGATGCTTATCGATGCCGACAATTCGCCGAGCGACAAGATCGATTTCATCCTGGCCGAGATGGCCAAATACGGCGTGGTCAACATCCGCAGGGCTTACGGCAACTGGAAGAGCCACTCGCTGAAGGGGTGGGAGGATAAATTGCACGATTACGCCATTCGCCCGATCCAGCAGTTCGATTACACCAAGGGCAAGAACGCCACCGACATGGCGATGACCATCGACGGCATGGATCTGCTCTTCAGCAAGAAGCTCGACGCCTTCTGTATCGTGTCGAGCGACAGCGATTTTACGCCACTCGTGATGCGTATTCTGTCGGAAGGGCTGAACGTCTACGGCTTTGGCCAGAAGTCCACCCCGTCGCCATTCGTGAACGCCTGCTCCACCTTCCTCTATCTCGATTCGTTCACCGGCGAGAAGGAGCCGACCAAGAGCGACAGCTTCCGCCGCAAGAGCAGCCACGAGCTGCGGAGCGACGGCAAGTTGCGGACGCTGCTCCTCAATGCCGTTGACAGCGCGCAGGAGGAGGATGGCTGGTCGAATCTCGCCAAGATCGGCAAGAACATCGCCAATCAGGCGTCGTTCGATCCGCGAAACTACGGCTTCAAGCGCTTGTCGGACCTCGTGCGCACCATCGACATGTTCGACATCGAGTTCCGCAACAACCACTCCGAACTCTACATCCGCGACAAGCGCAAAGGCCGCAAACCCGACGCCCTGCCCGCCGAAGCCCCGGCGTTGGCTCCGGCTCCGGTCGCATCCGATCCGGTAGTCGCAACTCCAGTTGCGCCGCAAGCGGAAGAGCCGAAGCCGGTTGTACCGGAAATTGTCGCCGAGAAGCCGGTTGTTGCCGAGCTTGAACAGCCGAAAGCCGCTTTGCCCGAAGCGTCGGTTATCGTCGAAGAACCGGCGGTCAGCGAGCCGGAATCGCCGAAGCCGGTCGTTGCGAAACCGGCCAAAGCCGAAGCCGCCGTATCCGCCCCTGAGCCAGCCACTCCTGAAGCGGCGGCATCGGAACCTGCCGTTGCAGAGCCAGCCGCTATAGAGCCAGCCGCTGTAGAACCCAAGCCCGCGAAGCGCTCCTCATCGCGTTCTTCGAGATCGAGATCGAAATCCTCCAGAGCCGCCGCGAAACCTGCCGCCTCGCCGGAACCGGCAGCGGAGCCGCCCGCCGAATCAGCTCCGGCCCCGGTGAGCGTCGCGGAACCCGAACCTGTTCAGGAGGTCGTTCCGGCCCCAGCGGAAACCCCCGAGCCAGAAAAGAAACGCCGCCCCGCCCGCCGCCGCACGACGCGCAAAAAGAGCGAGCCGGAAAGTGCCCCAGCACCCGCCGAGCCGGAGGGGTAGAGGTGGTTATCATGTAAGACCTATAGGACTTTTGGGTCTTATGGGACGAAGAGGACGGAAGAGGTGACGAGGATGATTTCGGATTTTAGATTTTCACCCATGTAGGGGCGGTTCGTGAACCGCCCTTGCTTTTTGTTCGTGGGGATAGGTGCTTCGCTCTGCTGTTTCCAGGATTTTATGAATTATTGGTGCTTCCAGACTTTTACAGCGGAAATTAGCAAAATTGCCGCGAGCAGCGGAAGCAAATAGGTGTCTGGAATCATGCCGAGCAAGCGCGAACCTATCCATGAACCAGCAATTGAGCCAGCTGCCATAATCAGGACAAACGGTTTGTTTGCCCCGAGCACTACAAAACTGCGGTCTCTACTGTATCGGGCAAAGCTGACCAGCATGGTTGGAAGACTGACAGCAAGCGAGAGACTTCCTGCCAGCTTAATATCGACTCCGAACAGAATGACGATTGTCGGAATGAGCAACTCGCCACCTGCTACACCAAGAAGAGCGGCTACGATTCCAATGCATAGACCCGCAATGACGCCGACTGTCAAAAGCAAAGCGGAAGATTGAAAAAGCGCGGTGCCTGTCGTGTTCGTATGGTGTCCGGTCAGGAGCACCAGAGCAATGCCGACAAGTAGCGCCGAGATTATTCGGTAGAGCGTTTCACTTCGCAAGCTTGTCGCCCAGCTTGCCCCTAACCAGGCACCGATAAGGCTGCCTGCCAGAAGATTGACGATGATTTGCCATTGCGCAAAGACGTTTTCCCATGAGATCGTTGCTGCTCTAAACGGTAACGCCGAGGCCACAACCAAAAGGCTCATGGCCTTGTTGAGAATGACAGCTTCTAATGGAGGAAACGCAAACATTCCAAGCAAGAGCGGTAAGCGAAATTCTGCACCACCAAGGCCGATAAGCCCTCCTAACGTGCCAATGCCTGCTCCGGAAAAAAAGGCTTTTATTTTCACAACATTCATTTTTAAGGTTTCATTCGATATGAACCTAAGAATATAACGCATTGTTTGCATTATCAGTAACGATAAATTACTCGACTTTATGAGCCACTTTATCTAATTACTGCCAATTACCCGTCCCGAAACCCCTGATTTTGCCGAGTCCGCAAATCTTCAAAACAAGGATGGAAAGGACAGCAGGGACAACGAAGTGCTATTCCCCCTGCAACCTCAGCGGAAGCTCAAGACCGTTCGATTCGAGCAACTCGCGATCCGCGAGAATTTGCTTTGTCGGGCCGTCGGCTACGATCTTGCCTTTGTTCATGATGCAGACTCTTTGGCAGGTTTCCCAGATGAAATCGAGGTCGTGGGAGACGGTGAGTTTTGTGGTCTGCAAATCGTTGAGCAGGCCGATGAGCATCCGGCGGTTGCGGGGGTCGAGGTCGGAGGTGGGTTCGTCCATCACGAGCAGCTCCGGCTTCATGACGAGCACCGCCGCCAGCGCGGCGAAGCGCTTCTGGCCTTGCGAGAGGTGCGCGGGCGGCTTGTCGCGCAGCTCCCAAAGCCCGAACAGCCGCAGCAGCCGCTCCGCTTCGGCGCGGCTCTCCGATTCGCTCATGCCGAGATTCGATGGGCCGAACAGTACGTCGTCGTAAACCCTCGCCATGAAGAGCTGATCGTCCGGCTTCTGGAACACCAGCCCCACTTTTTTTCTGATCTCTTCGACCGTTTTCCGTCCAGCGACTACGCCGCCGATGCGCACCGATCCCGACTGCGGCAAGTGCCAGCCGTTCAGGTGGCTGACGAGGGTCGATTTGCCCGCGCCGTTCGATCCGGCGATGCCGACCGATTCTCCCCGTTTGACGCGCAGGCTGAGGCCGTCGAGCGCCCGCGTGCCGTCGGGGTAGGTAAAGGCGAGCTTTTCGATGTCGATCAAAACGGAATCTCCTGCGGGAAAAGGTGTTCAGAAAAGG
>CAYZCF010000002.1:16687-18060 GCA_964476855.1 uncultured Chlorobiaceae bacterium | reverse complement strand
CGCGAAGAGCGCCGTTGCGCGAGCGATGGCGACGAGGTCGCCGGGTTTCAGCGGCATGGCCGGGCGCGAGTCGAGCGCCGCGTGGAAGCCGCGAGCGCTCATCGCCATGTAGATTCGCTCGGCCCGCGCAGTCGTGCGGATGAGCAGCGAGCCGATGAGCCGCGCCGTGACGAGCACCCCCTTGCCGCGCCCGCCGAAGCTGCGGAGGTCACGCGCCTTCTGCATCATGGCGGCCTCTTCGGAGAGCAGGAAGCTGTAGCGGTAAACGAGCAGCAACTGCGTGACGAACGGTTCCGGCACGCGCAAGCTTCGGAGCGCCAGGCCGAAGCGGTGGAATGGCATCACTGCCATGAGCGAAAGCAGCGTGACGAGCGTCACCACCGTTTTCAGTACGATCACCGACGCCGAGATCATGCCGCCGGTGATGGCCATTCCGGCGACGATGAGCGCCGGAGCGCGGTCGAGCGCGAGGTTGCCCGCCGCCATGAAGAGGATGAAGGGCGAAGCGATCACGAGGCGCTTCAGAATCGGCATCAGCGCTATGCCGCTCGCGGTGGTCAGGAGCAGTGGAAAGGCGGCCAGGGCGATCACTCCGGCGAGATCGAACTTCGGCACGGAGATGACGAAGAAAATGAAGAGCGCGAGAATGACGATGGCCGCGCCGTCGCCGACCGGAAGCGGGCGCGTCTGCGGCGGCCCCTGCATGGCCTCGATGCCTGAACGATTCGTCAAGGCTTCCCGGGCATCGGCGAGCGTTTGCGAAGCATCAGCCCCGCCGCTCCGGCAAGCAGCAACACCAGCAGGCTGCCCGCGATGCCGGAGAGCGAGGTTCCGGCGTTCACGGACGAGGGCTCCGCAACGTCGTTTCCAGCCTCTTCGCCGCTCTGCCTGAAGTCGTAATCGGGCAGGAACGCCGCCCGCTCTTGCACTCCGGCCAGCAATTCGTGGGTCGCTTCGGCAGGCGAACGCAGCTCCTCCTTGCCGGTCACTTTGCCTATCGACCACTCCAGCCCGTCCGGGTTTGACGAGGCGAACCACGAGAGCACGCCGCCAATGGCGAGCGCAGCCACGAAGAGGCTTGCCGTCACAAAGCGGGTTTTCGGGGCGCGAGTTTCGGAGGCTGCGCACAGAAGCCCCGGCTCGGTAGAGGCGATGAACGAGAGCACACCCCAGGTCAGCACCCCTTCGACAATGCCGATGGCCGCGTGGATCGGCAGCATGAAGAGCATGAAGGCGTTGAACGGCAGGTCGGAGATGCCGGAGAGCGTGGTCTGGAGCACCACCAAAAAGCTCCGGCCAGCAGTCCCGTCATTGCGGCGGCGATGCTGGCCGTGGCGAGTCGCATCGGAGAGCTGCCATCGCCCGCGATCGGT
>CAYZCF010000002.1:10176-16677 GCA_964476855.1 uncultured Chlorobiaceae bacterium | reverse complement strand
GCCGCCGTCGGCGAAGAAGAGCGCCTGGATGACGAGCACCGTGGCGAGCGCGATGAAGGCTCGCCACGGGCCGAGCAGCACAGCGAGCAGGAGGCCGCCGCCGATGTGCCCGCTCGATCCGGTACCGGGAATGGTGAAGTTGATCATCTGCGCCGCGAAGACGAACGCGCCCATCACCCCCATGAGCACGGTCTTCGAGCCATCGGACTCAGCCGGGATTTTTCTGGCCGACAACCCAATCATTCCGGCGCTGATGGCCCAGAAGGCTCCGCCGACAACCGGCGAAAGCAAGGCGTCCGACATGTGCATGGTTCGTTCTCCCTTAGTTTGTTTAGAAGCGCATCGTCACGCCTGCGAGCAGGGCCGTGTCGGTTTCGGCGTCGTTCAGGCCGCCCCTGATGCCGATGTCGAGGTCGGTATTGTCGCTCACTCCGTAGATCAGGCCGCCGAGCATGTAGGCCGGATCGGTATCCGAATCTTTCTCCGGGTTGGTCTCGATGCCGATGTCGCCCACGGCCCTGAGCCTGTCGGTCACGTTCAGCTCGGTGGCCAGCGAGGCTCGCCAGATGTTCGTTCTCGACGATTCGCTGACCTCATCGAGCCGGTATTCGTTGTGGCTGTAGCCGAGGTTGAAGTGAACGGTGGCAAGCTCGGCTTCGCGCGTGGCGATGAGCGTCACGTCGCCCGACACCTTGCCGGTGCTGAGGCCTTTGCGCTCGTCGCCGGTCGGGATCGTGATGCCCGGTTTCAGTGCGAGGCTGAATCCGACGTCTGCATCGTCGTAAAAGCGCCACTTGATTTGCAGCGCGAGGTCCCCTATGCCGTTTCCGTCGGCCACTTTCACGCCATCCGCTTTTTCCGTGTACCACTCCCACGGCAGACCTGCGACCAGGTCGATGGTGTCCGACAGGCCGTAGCTGAAGGTGGCCGACACCGCGCCGCCGGTGGTTTTGCATGAGACTCCCGCTTCGTTCTCCTTGTCGCTGACGGATTCAAATCCGGTTTCGATCTGGCCATGGCCTTTTCCCTGGGTGCCGGTGTCGTCGGTCTGAAGCGGCATGGCGGCAAAGAGTGGCGTTGAAGAGAGCATGAGCGCGGAGGCGAGAAGGGCGGTTTTTTTTCGCATGGCGAAGAGGATTGTGGTTGTCGATAGCATGAAAATAATATTTGTGCTATCGACGAGCAACAAGTAACGGCGTTGAATCGTCCCGAGGAGAGCGATTCAACGCCGCGCTGTCAGTCGGCGGAGGAGAGGGAGAGGTCGAGGTGCTTCACGCCAACCAGCACCTTGAGGGCGCTCGAAAGCTTTTCGATCTCCGGGGCGTTGCCCTTGACGGCGATCACCTCGAGGCAGTTCTCGTGGTCGAGATGCACATGCTGGGTCGAGATGATGAGGTCGTGGAAGTCGTGCTGAATGTCGATCAGGCGGTTGACCAGCTCGCGCTTGTGGTGGTCGTAGGTCATCACGATAGCCCCCGCCACCAGCCCGCCCTCCGTCGTGGTCTTGCGCAGCAGCGCCTCGCGGATGAGGTCGCGGAGGGCCTCCGACCGGCTCTGGTAGCCCTGGGCCTTGATGTGCCGGTCGAAAGCCTCGATCAGTTCCCTGTCGAGCGAAATGCCGAAGCGGTACAGGTCACTCACGCGATTACCACTCGTTGAAGTTCTTGGCCGTGCCTGCGAGCTTCTCGTTGATGGCCGATGCCGCCGTGCGTCCCGCGCCCATCGCGAGGATCACCGTCGCGCCGCCCGTGACGATGTCGCCGCCAGCGTAGACGTTCTCCTTGGATGTCTGCATTGTGTTGACGTCCACCACGATGGTCTCCTTCTTGCTGACCTCGATGTCGGGCGTGGTCTGGCGGATGAGCGGGTTGGAGCCGTTGCCGATGGAGATGATCGCCATGTCGATGGGCAGAACGTACTCTGATCCCGGCACGGCAACCGGACGGCGGCGTCCCGAATCGTCGGGTTCGCCAAGCTCCATCTTCTGGCACTTCACGCCGGTGAGCCACGCCTTTTCGTCGCCGATGAATTCGAGCGGAATGGTGAGCAGCAGGAACTCGACACCCTCCTGAAGGGCGTTGTGAATCTCCTCCTCGCGGGCGGGCATCTCCTTTTCGGAGCGGCGATAGACGATGTAGGCGTGCTCCGCGCCGAGCCGCTTGGCGGTGCGCACGGCGTCCATCGCGGTGTTGCCGCCGCCGAAGACCGCGACGTTCTTGCCCTTGCAGTCGAACACCGGCGTGTCGCTGCTCTTCGGGAAGTCGTAAGCCTTCATGAGGTTCACCCTCGTGAGGAACTCGTTGGCCGCGAGCACGCCGACCAGGTTCTCGCCGGGGATGCCCAGGAACCATGGCAGGCCCGCGCCGACGCCGATGAAAACCGCGTCGAAGCCCTCCTCCTCCATCAGCTCGTCCACGGTGATCGTCCTGCCGACCACCACGTCAGTCCTGAACTCGATGCCCATGCGGCGCAAACCTTCGAGCTCCTCGCGCACGATCTCCTTCGGCAGGCGGAACTCCGGAATGCCATACATCAGGACGCCGCCCAGCTCGTGCAGCGCTTCGAACACCACCACCTTGTGGCCGTACTGCGCGAGGTCGTTAGCGCAGCTCAGACCCGCCGGGCCGCTGCCGACGACAGCCACCTTCTTGCCGGTCGGAGCCGGAATCACCGGATCGATCTTCTGGCCGCTCATACGCTCGTTGTCGCCGACGAAGCGCTCGAGGTTGCCGATGGCCACCGGCTTGTGCTTCTTGCCGATGACGCACACCTTCTCGCACTGATCCTCCTGCGGGCAGACGCGACCGCAGATCGAGGGCAGCACGTTGTCCTCCTTGATCTTCCTGACCGCGCCCATGAAGTCCCCCTCGGCGATCAGCTTGATGAACTGGTCGATCTTGATGCTGACAGGGCAGCCCGCGATGCAGACCGGGTCCTTGCACTGGATGCAGCGCAGCGCCTCCTGTTGCGCCTGCTCGGGCGTCAGGCCGAGGTTCACCTCGTTGAAGTTGCCGATGCGAACCTGCGGATCCTGCGCCGGCATCTCCTGGCGCGGAATGGCCATGCGTTCCTTGGCCGTGATAGTACGAGCGTCCATGATACGATTGCTGGTTTAGCGGTGAAACGTGTTTTCGTGACAGCCCAGCCCGCCGGAAGCCGCTCAGAACGGCTCCGGAAGAGAAACTGCCGGTAAGAAAAAATGTCAGATTATGCAGGAATCAAGCCTGCCCGGTCAGATTGCACTGATGGCCGGCGGCCTGGTCCGCCTCGTGCTCTTCGTGCTGGTAAATCCTGTTCCTGTCGGCAAGGTTCTTGAAATCGACCTGGTGGGCGTCGAACTCCGGGCCGTCGATGCAGCCGAACTTCACCTCGCCGCCGACCGTGACGCGGCAGCCGCCGCACATGCCGGTGCCATCGATCATGATGGGATTGAGGCTGACCACGGTCTTGATGCCATACGGACGGGTGACATCAGCCACCGCCTTCATCATAGGAATCGGGCCGATGGCGAGCACGAAGTCGATCTTTTTGCCCAAGTCGATCAGCTCCTGGAGCTTCTGCGTCACGAAGCCGTGGAAGCCGTACGAGCCGTCGTCGGTGGTAATGTAGGCCTCGTCGCTGACCGCCTTCATCTCCTCTTCGAGGATCACGAGATCCTTCGAGCGAGCGCCGTTGATGGTGATGACGTAGTTGCCCGCCTCCTTCAGCGCCGCCGCCGTCGGGTAGGCGATAGCCGTGCCCACGCCGCCGCCGATGCTGACCGCCGTGCCAAAGCGCTCGATGTGCGAGGGGGTTCCGAGCGGGCCAACCACATCGGCGATCGAGTCGCCCGCCTCCTTGCGGTTCAACTCACGTGTCGATTTGCCCGCACCCTGCGCGATGATGGTGATGGTGCCCGTTTCGGGATTCGAATCGGCGATGGTCAGAGGGATGCGCTCGCCGTTCTGGTCGATCCTGATTATGACGAACTGGCCAGCTTTTCGCTTTTTTGCGATCCTCGGAGCCTCGATTTCGAATTTTTTGATATTTTCAGCTAAAAAAATAGCGGAAACAATCCTGTACATTGTTCTTGCGATTACTCGTGATATGTGGATTGGAATGACTTTCAGCAGGGAAGCAAGGAAGAAAGTGAAAGCCACAGAAGGATGTATAATACAGCGAGAACTTCTTAAAAAAAAGATGTGTTGACGCTTTTTCTTGCCACAGATGTTTTTTTCTCCATCCGAAGGCCATCAGCAACGTTTTAATCTTCATTACATGATATTTATTGCCGATTACGGCGCCGGAAATCTCAGATCGGTGCACAAGGCTTTCGACTATCTCGGCATCGGAGCGGTCGTCAGCGACAAGGCTTCGGAGATGAGCCGCTACGAAAAGGTGCTCATTCCCGGCGTTGGCGCTTTCGGCCCGGCAATGGAGGCGCTGAACCGCCAGGGCTTCGGCGAGGCGCTTAAAGAGCATATCGACAAGGGGCGCAGCGTGCTCGGCATCTGCCTCGGCATGCAGCTCTTCCTCTCGGAGAGCGAGGAGATGGGGGCGCACGAGGGACTGGGCATCGTACCGGGCAAGGTGCTCCGCTTCAGGAGCAGCGAGGACAAGATTCCGCAGATCGGCTGGAACTCGGCAGACCTGTGCCAGAAGGATTCCGTGCTTTTCCGCAACATTCCCGACGGCTCCTACTTCTACTTCGTACACTCCTACTATTGCAGCCCCGACGACCCGGAAAGCTTGGCCGCGACCACCTTTTTCGCCGGGAAAAATTTTTGTTCGGCCATTGAAAAAAATGGTATTTTCGCGGTTCAGTTCCACCCGGAAAAAAGCTCGGAAGCTGGATTGCAGGTACTGAAGAATTTCGCAGAGTTTTAATCAAAAGATGTTGAGGTTACGCTATGTTGATCATACCCGCTATAGATATAAAAGATGGAAAGTGCGTCAGGCTCACCAGGGGTGATTTCGCCCAGAAGAAAATCTATCTCGACAACCCGTGCGACATGGCGGTCATCTGGCGGAAGCAGAACGCCAAGATGATCCATGTGGTCGATCTCGACGCCGCCCTGACCGGCGAGACGGTCAACTTCGAGCGGATTCGCGAGATCGTCAACGTGCTCGACATTCCGATCCAGGTCGGCGGCGGCATCCGCTCCGTCGAGGCGGTCGAGAAGTATCTCGAAATCGGCGTCAGCCGCGTGGTCATCGGCTCGGCGGCGGTCACCAATCCCGGCCTCATCGTTGAGCTGCTAAAGAAATATCGCCCCTCGCAGATCGTCGTCGGCATCGACGCCGAACATGGCATTCCAAAGATCAAGGGGTGGACCGAGAGCTGCGACATGCAGGATTACGAACTTGCCGCCGAAATGAAGAAGCTCGGCGTCGAGCGCATCATCTACACCGACATCACCCGCGACGGCATGTTGCAGGGGGTCGGCTACGAGAGCACCAAGCGTTTCGCCGAGAGGGCGGGCATGAAGGTGACCGCGTCGGGTGGCGTGACCACCTCCGACGACCTGCACAAGCTTCGCTCGCTCGAAAAGTACGGCGTCGATTCGGTCATCATCGGCAAGGCGCTCTACGAGTGCAACTTTCCGTGCCAGGAGATGTGGTACGCCTACGAGGGTGGACTCGGCATCGACGGCGAATTTTCCACGGCCCGCAAAAAGGAGTGCTGCTCCTGACGCTCTTCGCATCGCTCGCGCAACCATCGTCAGCCGCCGTGCAGGAACAGCGCCAACAACAACTCCAGTCGCTCGAAGCGCTGATCTTTTCTGCCGAAGAGCCGGTGAATCTCCAGACGCTCTGCCAGATCACCGGCCTGAAGCTCACGCCGCGCGAACTCCAGGAGGCGGTAGACGAGCTCAACGGCGACTACGAGGCGACTGGCAGAACCTTCCGCATCCACGCCATCGCCGGTGGCTACCGCTTTCTCACCGAGCCGGAGTTCGCCGATCTCGTCCGCCAGTTGCTCGCGCCGGTGATCCAGCGGCGGCTTTCGCGTTCCATGCTCGAAGTGCTCGCCGTGGTGGCCTGGCACCAGCCTGTCACGAAGGGCGAAATCCAGCAGATCAGGGGCGCGAGTCCCGACTACTCCATCGACCGCCTGCTTTCGCGTGGGCTGATCGAGGTGCGCGGCAGGGCCGATTCGCCCGGCCGCCCGTTGCAGTACGGCACGAGCGCCGCGTTTCTCGATCTGTTCCACTTGCCGAACCTGAAGGCTCTTCCCAAATTGCGTGAAATCAAGGAGATACTTCGGGAGCACGAGGAGCAGCAATACCTGGCCGAAGGCGCTTTGCCGCTGGCCGCCGATGAAGACAATAACCCACGAACGGAGACGATTGAATGAAAAAGCAGGCGCAGGAAAAGAAGGTCAGGATCAACAAGTTTCTCGCCATGTGCGGCGTCGCGTCGCGCCGGGCCGCCGACCAGATGGTGCTCGAAGGGCGCGTTACCGTCAACGGCCAGCTCATCGTCGAGCCGAGCGTTTGCAGCCGCTGCGGCAAGGACCAT
>CAYZCF010000002.1:7382-10166 GCA_964476855.1 uncultured Chlorobiaceae bacterium | reverse complement strand
TCGATCCCCGCAAGGACGAGGTGATCGTCGATGGCAAGCGCATGGCCGAACCGGAGAGCAAGAAGGTCTATATCCTTTTCAACAAGCCCCGGAACGTCATCACCACGAGCCACGACGAGCTCGACCGGCAGCAGATTCTCGACTTCATCGATGTCCCCGAGCGGGTCTTTCCTGTCGGGCGGCTCGACCGCAAAACCACCGGCCTGTTGCTTCTGACCAACGACGGCACGCTGGCGCATCTGTTGATGCACCCGTCGTCGCAGGTTCAGAAAGAGTACCTCGCCGCGCTCGACGAGAAGTTCCCGCCCGCGATGCTCCAGAAGCTGACCAGCGGCATGAGGCTCAAGGACACCGGCGAAAAGGTGAGTCCTTGCCGGGCAAAAATCCTCGACGACGGCATGAGCGTGCTCGTCGGTATCCACGAGGGCAAAAACCACCAGGTGCGCCGCATGTTCAGCACCCTCGGCTTCGAGGTCAAGCGGCTCGACCGCGTGGCCTACGCGGGCCTCACGCCGGGCGAGCTTCGGCGCGGCGAGTGGCGCTTCCTCTCCCGCAAGGAGGTGGAAAAACTCTATCGTTTGTGCAGCGGTCAGCAATAAGTATATTCTGATCGTTTCGTTCAGCGTATTCAAGACGCTTTGTTTTTTTCTCCCCAACCTTCATCGACCCCTTGCGATGAAACCGACATACACTCCCCTGCTGCGCCGCATGACGGCGCTGGCTATGCTTTTGGCACCCGTGGCCTCGCCAGCTCCGGCGATGGCTTTCGATTCATTCGAGCAAATTCTCGACCGCTCGGATCCGGGAGGCACTGCCGAGGAGCTGTTCAGCGACCTCGACGAGTTGCGCCGGAACAAAATCCCTGTCAATCTCGCCACCGAAGAGCGATTGCTCGAATTGCCGCTGCTCACTGCTGCCGAAGCGACAAAGATCATCGAGTGGCGGCGAAAGCGAGGCCCGCTCGACTCCATCGCCAGCCTCGAAGCGGTGATCGGCGTCGATGCCACCCGCCGGATCGCCCCGTATCTCTCGTTCGAGCTGCCGCCCGCAGAAAAGAAAAAAGAGTCACGAGAAAAACTCCGGGGCAGCGTGATCGGGCGCGTTTATTGGGAGGATCCACCACGCGCGGGAATCAAAAACGGCAAATATGCCGGAGACAACCGTCACGTTTACACCCGCTTCCAGGCGGCCACGGAGCACTTCGGCGTGCATCTCCTCTCGGACAGCGATGTCGGCGAGCCGGATATAGACGATTTCCTCTCGTTCAACCTCCATGTCGAGCGGATCGGCATCCTGACGCAGGCTGTTGCCGGAAATTACAAGCTCAGCTTCGGGCAGGGGTTGCTCTTTGGTCAGGGACGCTACTTTTTCAAAGGCTCGGACGCCATCGACGGCGTGCTGTTCTTCGCCCGTGGGCTACGCCCCTACAACTCGGCGGGCGAGGACAACTTCCTGCAAGGCGCGGCGGTGACGCTCTCGCCGGAGCCATTCGAGCTGACGGCGTTCACTTCGAGCAACAAGCTCGACGCGACCATCAAGAATGGCGTGGTCACGAGCATTGCAACGGGCGGCTATCATCGAACGGAGAACGAGCTGGAGAAAAAGGATCTCCTCACCCAGAAGGTCGAGGGGGTGAATCTCCGCTACCGGTATCGCGCTGGCGAATTGAACACCACAATCGGCGCGACCTGGGCGAACCTCCGATATGGTTTGCCGCTCGAATCGCTTGGCGGCGAGCACGGCAGCCAGCTCGCATCGGTCGAAGCGAGCGCCGTCTATCGAAATGTGCAGGTATTTGGCGAGGCCGCCTATGCGAAGGAGTCCAACGCTTCGTCGTGGATATGCGGCGTTCAGGCCGATCTGGCCGAGGGAATTACCGGCGTTGTCTCCATGCGTGGCTATGCCTTCGAGTACTACTCCCCGTTCGCCGGGGCATTCGCCGAGCGGGGCGACAACGCGACGAACGAAAGCGGCCTCTATGTTGGCCTGAAGGCAAAAGTGCTCGACAACCTGACCCTTGCCGGTTTGTACGACAGTTTCAGATTTCCGGTGCTCGACAAGCGGTATTACGCCCTCCCATCGTCAGGCAACGATGCGCGGCTTTACGTGACCTGGAAACCGAACCGCTGGATGACCTGGGATGCGATGCTTCAGCACAAGGAGAAGGAGGAGGCCAAAAAGCAGTACGATCCCGACACCAGGCGCTCGTATTACATGCCGGTGCCCAAAATCACCAACCGGGCACAGATCGCCCTGTCGGCCCGATGTTCTTCGAGCATCACGCTGAAATCGCGCGCCGCCTTCAAGAGCCTCCGGAGCCACTTCATCAGCGGAGTCGAGAGCGAAGAGGGGTGGCTCCTCTACCAGCAGCTCAACTGGCAAACCGGCCCCGTCACGCTCAAAACCCGCCTGGCCCGCTTCGACACCGACAGCTACGACGCCGCGCTCTACGCCTACGAAGACGACCTCCCGCTGGTCTACACGCTCAACGCCTACTACGGGCGCGGCAAGGCGTGGTTCATTGTGCTCGATTTCGAACCGGTAAAGAACTTCAACCTGACCGCCAAATACGAAACGACATGGTACGACGACCGCGAAGTCTACAGCAGCGGCAACGATCTCCGCAACACCTCGTCACCGGGTTCGTTCCACGTGGGGTGTATGCTGAAATTTTGAAAAATGGTGTTGCCACAAATGGAATTACTGGAAAGGCGACGGTGTAATGAAAAGATGAAATGCCAGAAACAGCAAGCTTATACGGACCACCACTGGACTAAAAAGTGT
>CAYZCF010000002.1:0-7372 GCA_964476855.1 uncultured Chlorobiaceae bacterium | reverse complement strand
AAACCGACAAGGATTCCTGTCATGCAACAAGGCGCAAAACTATGGCCAGAAAGCAAGAGAAGAATCCAGAGACCCAGAACGAACACCCCGGCATTTTACGAACAATAGCCGGTTTACCATGTGAAACAATACCACAATTGCCTGATTTAAAACAACAAATCCACGGTTTGGCTTTTTTATTGCGTCTGCTTTCCCGCTCACCCTCACGCCCCGGCGCTACCCCACACGGCGAAGAGCGGGTCGGAGAGGATGGTTTCCCGGATATGCGGGTCGTCGTCCGGCCTCAGATAGCCGCGCACGGTTTCGGTGTTGAGGTCGCCGTAGCCGCCAGCTTTACGGTAGCAGTCGAGCACCAGGCCGAGGCGCTCGAAGGGGTGCAGCTCCGGCCAGAGCTGAATCTCCTTGCCCGGAAACCAGCGGTGAGAGAACACCGTCACCACCTTGCCGCCAGGCCGCGTCACTCGGGCCGCCTCCCGCAGAACCTCGACCGAGCGGACGAGGTATTCGATCGAGACCGTGCAGATGACGGCGTCGAACTCGCCGTCCGCGAAGGGCAGCGCGGGGTCGCGGTTCAGGTCGTGCACGACGCGGCGGGAGAGCTGCCGGTTGCTTGCAAGCTCCTCGTGGTTGAGGCCCAGCCCGGTCACGTCAAAACGTGCTGGCGGCTCCGGCAGGTGCGACGAGCAACTGCTCATCAGGTCGAGCACCTTCGCGCCGTCGTCGAGCAGCCTTCCGTAGAGTTCGCGAACGTTACCGATGGCCGTGCTGTCGAGATGCTCCACCATCCGAGGCTCGCGGTAGAAAAGGTTGTCGTCCTGCGCGTTCCGTCGCTGGAAGGGATAGTCGCCGAAGAAGTCTGTGTCGCCCGCGCCGCCCGGAATTTGCATCCCCGGCCCGTCGAGCGTCACCAGTTCGGCGATGTCGGTGCACGATCCGCCGCGCTCTTCGGGCATTTCGAGAAAATCGACGCACGCGGCATCGAGCCGCAACGGGTAGCGGGCGAGCGGGTGATTGGTGTCGCAGAGCAGCTCTTTGTCGCTGACCGAAACGACGCGGAACGGCGTCATGTTGCCGCTGAAACAGTCGAGCGCGCTCCACGCCAGCCCCTGCGGATAGAACCGCCCCGCGACCGGCGTGACGGCGTTCCCGTTCTGAAGCCTGCCGAAGCGGGAGCGCGGGCAGGTCACGATGTTGCTTGCGCTGAAGGGCGGCACGAGCACGCCCACACCGAACTGCCGGGTGCAGCTTTCGCCGGGCCGGAGAGCCGACGCCTCGTCGAACATGTCGCCCGGAAAGAGGTCTCGCCAGAAGTTGATCTTCCGCACGAACACCCGTTCGCGGTGAGCGGCAACCGGGCTTTGCCATGACAGTGTAAACTCTATCGACGCCCGTCCCGGCTTCTGTGTAAATGCCATATCGCTATGATTTCTATCGTTTTGTGAGTACCGGCCGAAGAGAGCGGCCGTGGCTATAACCAACGCGCCTGCAACCGGATTCCTCACCGGCACGCCGCGATTTTCTCCGTTCGATCTTTCCCGGAAAGGCGGATGAAGCTGTTCGCCTCCGTAGTCCTCCTGCCCTGAAAACCCGCCCCTTCGAAAAAACCGACGCATTTTAAGTGATTTTTAAGGTTTCACTTACCCTTTTTTAAGGGATGCGGGGATATGTTTATTCCTGTTGACCGCACTGGCGGTTTTCAGACAAAACGATTCAATCAAGCAAGAACTACGAAAGATCATGAAAGCGAACATCCGATCCTGGGCGACTCCTCTGGTGACTGGAGCCCTCCTGATTTCCGGCGTCACCGGACTGCTGCTGTTTTTCGAATTCGAGAAGGGACTCGTCAAGCCGGTGCACGAGTGGCTCGGCTGGCTGCTTGTCGCCGGAGCGCTCCTCCATGTGGCGGCGAACTGGAAAGCCTTTACCGCGTACTTCTCGAAACGGCTCGCCGTTGCTATTTTAGGATTATGCGCGATTGTCACGGTGGCCTCGGCAATGCCCTTCCTCGGCAACGGTGAGGAAGAAAACGGCAAGCATGTCGCCAGGGCATCGGCAAAAGCGCTCGAAACTTCCTCCATTGAAACCGTCGCGCTGGTTGCCAAACAAAGCCCCGACGAGATGATCGCCAGGCTCAAAACCGACGGCGTCACTGTGAACGCGCCATCGCAGACCATCGCCGAGATCGCGGCGGCCAACGGCAAGGAAGCTCCGGAACTGCTCGGCAAACTGATCGGCAAACAGGCGGAGGGCGGCGAAGACGACCATTAAACCACTGCATGGATGAGAATCCTCATTATCGAAGATGAACCGGGAATCGCGGGCTTCCTGAAGGAGGGGCTGGAGGAGGAGTACTTCGCGGTCGATGTCGCCGGCGATGGCCGCAAGGGGCTCGAACTGGCGCTGACCAGCGACTACGACCTCCTCCTCGTTGACTGGATGATTCCGGGCATCAGCGGTATCGAGGTGTGCAGGCAGCTCCGCAAGGAGGGTGTCGAGACTCCCGTCATCTTCCTGACCGCGAAGAACACCATCGAAGAGGTGGTGTTCGGACTCGATGCGGGGGCCAACGACTACATCCGCAAGCCGTTCGAGTTCGAGGAGCTGCTCGCCCGTATCCGGGTGCAGCTCCGGCGGCGCGGCAGCGAAGGCGGCCCGCTCGCCGCCGGGCGGCTCTCGGTCGATCCGGCGACCCACGAAGCGCGGTATGGCCCGACCGGACTCGCCCTCACCCCGAAGGAGTTCGCGCTGCTCGCATTCCTGCTCCGCAACAAGGGCAAGGTGTGCACCCGCAGCCGCATCATCGAGCATGTGTGGGACATGCACTTCGATTCCGACACCTCGGTCATCGACGTCTACATCAATTTTCTCCGGAAAAAGCTCGATGCCGCCGGATGCCGGAACCTGATCCAGACCATCCGTGGCGTGGGCTACATCATCCGCGAAGATGAGGTGGAGGAGGCATGACGAACTCCCCCGCACCGGCGCGAGCCAGCCGTGGCCGCCGGAAACCGTTCGCCTCGATGAGCATCCGCAACAGAATCGCCCTCTACTACACCGGGGCAACGGCGCTTCTGATCGCGATTGTCTTCGCCGCCATCATCTTCACGGTTGACAGTGTCGTTTACCGGCACCTCGACGAAGAGCTTCTGAAAGAGGCTGTCGAAACGCTCGACGAGGCGCATATCCGCAAAGATCGCTTCGAAGGCTTTTCCGGCGCAGGCAAGTACGACGACGATGTTTTCGATGACGACGATTTCAGCGAGCGCCACCACAAATCACGCCAACGGGATATCGATTCCGAATTCATCCAGCTCACCGATGCCGGGGGCCGCGTCGTCCGCAAGTCTTCGAGCCTTTTCGACAATGTGCTCGGCGTCGAGCGGGGCAACTCCGGCACCATGTTCCGCAACAGCACGATCGGGAGCTCCACGGTTCGCCTCGTTCAGTTGCCGCTCACGGGGCGCGACGGTCGCATCAACGGCTACCTCTCCGTGGCCGTGCCGGTCAGGGGAGCGCTGCTCGTGCTTCGTGACATGACCACCATCGTCGTCGTCTCCTTCCCATTCATCACTATCGTGCTGTTCGCGCTGACCCGGCTGATCGCCGGGCGAAGCATCCGGCCAATCGACGAGGTGATCGCCACGGCTGAAACAATCACCCAGTCGAACCTCGACCAGCGCATTCCGCTCCCGGCGAACCGTGACGAACTCTACCGGATGTCGGTCACGGTCAACGCGCTGCTCGACCGCTTGCAGCAGGCGTTCCAGCGCGAAAAGCAGTTCACGGCGGATGCGTCGCACGAGCTGAAGACGCCCTTGGCCATCGTGAAGGGAACGCTCGAAGTGCTGGTGCGCAAGCCGAGGACGGTCGAACACTACGAGAGCCGGGTCAACGCCTGCCTCGCCGAGCTGAACCGGATGGCCCGGCTGACCGACCAGCTCCTGCTGCTCGCCCGCGACGACTCCAGCTCGATGAAACCGGCTATCGTCGAGATCGACGTGGCCGCGCCGCTCCAGGCGGCGTTGTCGAGAATGGAGCCATTCGCCCGCCAAAAAGGGATCGCGATCGCGCTGGCCGACACCCCGCCCTGCCGCGTGGAGGCCGATCCTTCGCTGCTCGAAATCATGTTCGGCAACCTGCTCTCCAACGCGATCAAGTATTCGCCCGAAGGCTCTGCGGTGGAAATCCGGATCGAGCGGAAGGAGAACGGCGTGGTCTGCGCCATCGAGGATCACGGCATCGGCATTCCGGCGGAGCAACTCCCGGCAATTTTCGACCGCTTCTACCGCGTGGACGAGTCGAGAAGCTCGACCACCGGCGGCTCCGGCCTCGGGCTGGCGATCGTGAAAAAGCTCGCCAACCTCCAGTCGATCGCCATTTCGGTCAGGAGCGAAGCGGGAAAAGGAACCGTGTTCGAGCTGACGTTTCCGGCGTGAAAAAGCGGAGGTCGAGGGATGCGTTTTAAGTCACTTTTAAGCCTGCTTTCAGAACGGCTTAAAGAAGCCGGGGATAACTTTTCCACTGGAAAATCATGAAAACAGTTACCCATCCAGACCATGTGGCAATCACTCCTGATCCGGAAAGCATTCCCGCTGACGATTTCGTACCTCCTGCTCATCGCGGCCTCGATTGCGCTCGACGCACTGCTGCACCAGTTCAGGCTCGAGCTGGCGGGACGGTATCTTGGCGTTGCGGGAACCCTCTTTTTTCTCTTCTCTTTCATCTATTCGGCGCGCAAAAAAAAGATCATCCCGACAGGCCCTGTCAAGCGATTTCTCCAGCTTCACTGCAACGCGGGGTGGATCGCGACGCTGTTGATACTGGTTCATTCCGGAATCCATTTCAACGCGCTGCTGCCCTGGGCCGCCACGGCGCTCATGATGATCGTGACGGCAAGCGGCCATGTCGGGCAGCATCTCGTGCGCAAATTCAGGAGCGAGGCGAAGCTGAAAAAGCAGCAACTCGGCATCGACGCCCCGCCGGACGACGCGCTCGACCGGGAACTCTTCTGGGATTCGGTGACCGTGAAGGCGCTCGACCGGTGGCGAACGGTGCACATGCCGCTCGTGACATTCCTTGCCGCGCTGACGCTGGCGCACATCGCGTCGATCCTTGTTTTCGCGAACCGGGCAACCTGGATGTGAATACATGAAAACGCTTGCCATCATCGCCGCCTTCCTCGCCTTGCTCATCGGCCTCGCGCTGGCATTTCCGGATCACCTGCTCAATCCCGGAGGCCTGATGCAGGGCCATGCGCGAATCGAAAAGGAGTGCCTCTCCTGCCACAAGCCGTTCAAAGGCGCGCTCGCCATGCAGTGCGCGAGCTGCCACAAGCCCGGCGACATCAGCATCAGGAGGGTGGATGGAACGGCCCTGCCGAAAAAGGCGGGCAAGGCGCTCTTCCACCGTGGACTGCCAGCAAGCAGTTGTCTCGAATGCCATACTGACCACAAGGGACGTGACGCCAAAAAAGCGTTGCGCACGTTCAGGCACGAAAGCCTCGGCGCGGACTTACGCGCCAACTGCAACACCTGCCATAACAGCCAGAAGCCAAAGGATAACATCCACGCGAGCGCTGGCAACAACTGCGCGACCTGCCATAGCACCAAAGCATGGAAACCGGCAAACTTCAACCACAAAACGCTGGCTGCGGGCAAGCGCTGCATCGAATGCCACAAGAGCGACCTGCCCAAAGATCGCCTCCACGCAAACGTTGGCAACAACTGCGCGACCTGCCATAGCACCAAGGCATGGGAACCGGCCAGCTTCAATCACAAAACGCTGACTGCGGGCAAGCGCTGCATCGAGTGCCACAAGAGCGACCTGCCCGCCGACCGGCTCCACGCAAGCACGGGGACGAACTGCGCGACCTGCCACGTCGCCAAAGCATGGAAACCGGCAAGCCTCAACCACGACCGCTACTTCCGGCTCGACCGCGACCACCGGGCGAGTTGCAAGACCTGCCACAACGATCCGGCAAATTTCAGGCAGTACACCTGTTATGGATGCCATGAGCACACGCCCGCGAATATCGCCCGCAAGCACATCGAGGAGGGAATCAAAAAATACCGGAACTGCGCGAAGTGCCACAAAAGCAGCCGTGATGGCGACTGAAACACCGGTTACGCGATGGCCAGAGCGGGTTCCGGTGCTACTTTGTTACATTAGTGAAAGACCCGTATGCGGTATCGCGCCGGATACGGAAAACTCGTAACGATTGACTCTATGGGTCGCGATAAAAACAACTCCCTGAAGCGCTTCGCCCTGCTGTCGATCCTCGCCGCAATCGTCACCATTGCGCTGAAAATGTTTGCCTGGCGACTGACCGGGTCGGTGGGGCTGCTCTCCGACGCGCTCGAATCGTTCGTCAATCTTGCCGGAGCGATGATGGCGCTGGCCATGATCACGCTTGCCGAACGCCCGGCGGATGAATCCCACGCCTTTGGCCACGGCAAAGCGGAGTATTTTTCGAGCGGCTTCGAAGGGCTGCTGATCTTCATCGCCGCGCTCTCCATCGGCTTCAGCGCCGTCGAGCGCCTGCTGCATCCGAGAGGGCTGGAGAGCGTCGGCATCGCGCTGGCTGTATCCGCAGGCGCGAGCGTGGTCAACTACCTGACGGCGCGCGTGCTGCTGATCGTAGGCAAGAGGGAGAATTCGATCACGCTGGAAGCCGACGCCCACCACCTGATGACCGATGTCTGGACCTCCATCGGCGTGATCGTCGGCGTGGCCTTGGCCTGGTGGAGCGGCTTGACGTGGCTCGATCCGGTCATTGCGCTCGTGATCGCGCTGAATATCCTTCATACCGGCTGGCGACTGCTGCAACGCACGGCAGATGGCCTGATGGACGCCGCGCTCCCGCCCGGTCAGCTCGCCGAAATCAGCGAGGCGCTACAGGAGATATGCACGGAAGGGGTGAGCTGCCGTAACCTGAAAACGAGAATGGGCGGCAGCCTCGTCTTCATCACGCTGGATGTCATCGTGCCGGAACACTGGAGCGTCCGGCAGGGGCACGACTGGTGCGAACGCATCGAGTCCCGGTTGAGGGAAACAATACCCCACGCCCACGTCACGACCCACCTCGAACCCACCGCAAAAGCGCCCGCCCCCGAAAAGCCCGATGCGGCTCGATAGCTGAAGAGTTATTAGAAACGTTTTCAAGAGAAATAAAAAAGCCCGCAGCAAGATTCGCGGGCTTTTAAAAGTGAGATTTGTAGGCGATAAAAGATTCGACCGACCTCTCCTGTAAAAAAACAATCACATCATATATACCGATTTACAAATCGTATACAAACAATTCTTCAAGGTTGATAACATTCGAGCCATTCATTCTCTGGCTTGCAAATAAACCCAGGACATAGTTTTCCGTATT
>CAYZCF010000001.1:55084-69287 GCA_964476855.1 uncultured Chlorobiaceae bacterium | reverse complement strand
CTCCGCGCTGCACGACATCGCCCACGGCGCAGGCCTCGCGGTCGTCAACCCGGCCTGGATGCGCTTCGCCGCAAAGACGCGGCCCGCGCGATTCGCGCAATTCGCGCATCGCATCTTCGGCATCGAACTGAAAAGCCCGGACGATATGGAGGCCGCACTGAAAGGGATCGACAGCTTCGAAGCGTTCCTCCGCTCCATCGGCTGCACGACGCGCCTCTCGGAATGCGGAATCGGCACCGAACTCCTCGACCGCTACGCCGAAGACACCCTGCTCGTCGCAGGCAACGCCGAAGGCCAGCTTCCCGCCAGACCAATGATGACAAAAGCGGACATCGTCGAGGTGCTGCGGTCGGCGGTGTAACAGATCGAGGCATGGGGGGCTGAGTCAAATCAGCCCCCTCTTCGAATGGCGGGAATTGGTCATCGCGCGTTCCTACCTGTCGGGACGCGGCAATCCATTTTTACTGACATCGCTGAATCCATATGAATTGCCACGTCGCAATGTCTGCGAATTCAGGAATATTTACCCTTGACACGACCGTAGTACTTTACTCGCCATACACCAACTGGTTGCGCCTCTTCCGCTCAAACGAGATATTGTTTCCTTCATCGCGGGTATCCCGTTTTGCATTCAGACCCCTTGAACAGACAAACTCGACAGTTGCAGGATCGGTTCCATCGGTGATACGATACCCAAAATTCTTTCGAAATACAGCTTTTGTCTTGTTAAGATTGACACAGGTCAAACCGGACTTCACCTCCCTGACTATGATCGGCGGATGAATGCGCTTCTCTCCGATCAACAGATTACTATTCTTCGATACATAGCTTTCGTCATGAAACCGTATACCGGCGAGATCCATGATCACTGGTGAAAGTTGAGCCAAAGTTGCGACCTCTCTTGTTTCAGACAATTTTCGATACCGATCGTATAGTGCGGGATATTGTTCGATTGCAGCATCATTGAAATAGATAATGAATGGAATCCTTGCCATTTCATGGATGAATCGTGAAGAGTCATGACCTCTTCCCGTATAAACCGACTCGCCATGATCCGAAAACAGAACCAGCACTGTCGGCTTTTCCTGTTTTTTTATGTGATCAATAACTTTCGCAATACTGTAATCGACATATTTCACAGCAGAATCATACTCTTCGATCTGACCTCTCACTTCTATATCAGATTCAGAAATGCGTTTGGAAGCATTGACAGAAAAATAATCATCAACCGGTGCTCTAAAGTTTGCCGGAATATTTTCAAGATATGGCCCATGCCCTGCATATGAATGCAGAAAAGTGATCACAGGCTGATCGGCGCTTTTTCGCACATTATCTGAAGAGAGATGTTTCATAAAAAATTCATGATCCCAAGGTTTTTTCAGAATCTCCTCATTGTTTCCAAGAATACCGTTTTCCACACTGAACGTTTTTTCGGCATTCCTGAAAATGATTGCAGAGGCCTCATTCCATGTACCAGTCATACCCTGGTTGCTTATCAGGCGAATCCGAAGACCAGCTTTCCCGAGAACATCCACGAGCGAAATTCTTTTTCTGTGAATGATCGGAAGAATATCTTCATCGCTGTCAACAGAAAAAGAGAAGGCTTCGAGTAAAGACTGGCTCGTATGCGTATGCGTGGAAAAAACATTATGAAAAACGATCATGTTACGATTATCCTGAGCCATTTCGCTCAAATTGGGCGTTGTGTTTCTTGGATAACCATACAACCCCATATTGAATACAGAAAGGGATTCACCGATATAAACAACCACATCGACATTGTAACCTGAATTGTCAATTTCAGGGATTTGATTGTCAAAATTTTTCCTTGCTGTTTCAAGCTCATTCGAGTTCTTGATAAACAGCCCGACTGAATCCTTGAACACAACAACCAGAGATAAAATGATCAAAATAAATGCTATCGATGCTTGGGCAATCGACCTGTACTTTTCAAAGGAAAGCCTTTTCAGAATTTGACTTGTCAGATAAAAGATCACTGCCAATATGACAAGGTACTGCACAAAAAGAAGAGTGGAGCCTGGTGGTGGCTCGAGAGACTGAACAATAGTGGAAATCCAGAATAAAGCCTCATTCAGATCAAAGTCTTTTGCCTCGGCAAATGAATCAGCCCCCAGGTTCCCAACGATATAGGCTATTGAGGGCATATAAAAAAACCATAACACGCCGACAAGAAATGCCATAATAGCAGAAAACCATTTTCGCCTGCCATAAAGCATTATTGAGAGATAAAAAACACCTATAAAAAACAGATTCTGCAAAAACCTGATTTCGTATAATTTCTCAAGAACTTGTTCGTACATTGTAATTCTTAAAATTTATCAGCGTCATACTGACGCACATTACAACAAACAACAAACATACGCTGTATCAAACAGCCACATACAGAATGTTAAAAAAATTTTGATGAAAGCGCGCCTGATAATCTGATTTATTGAAATCAAAGAGATAGACCATAACATCTTCACACTACCAGTTCAATCATTATACAGAAAATTCATATACATTCTTTATGAAGCCTGTAATTTCATCGGGATTACAAACTATTCACCAAATCCGAAAGAAAATATCGCTTTACGAACTTCTGTAAAAAGCGACGTTCAGGTTATGGCGGCGACGATCTGTCATTGTAGCACGCTCCGCCGGGAAAAACTCATGACGGCTAAAATCGCCCGCTGGCGAACGACATGACTGTTTTTTCGACCGATCCGCCAAAGATGATCGGGAAGCATTGCAAGACGCTGCCGCGCGGCTCGTCTCAGGCTGGTCGAAAAAAAATCATGGTGCAGTCACTGGCCTGGCAGCCTGATAAAAACGCTATCCCAATGAAATACCAACAGTTAACAACTGCGATCCATCTGATTGCCGCGCTCTCGTCGCCCTGAAAGAATACATTGCGGAGAAAAAGATGATTTGCGCATCACCAAATCAATCGTATATTTACGATGAACTAAAAACGAAATCATGCAGAGAACCCTGTCAGAAATCAGCTACACCACGGATGAAACCGCTATGGCGGCGATGGCCAAGGCACTGGGGCATCCGGTGCGGCTGAGGATTCTGCGGCTGCTGGCCGGGGAGACTTGCTGCTTCACGGGTGAGCTGACCGGGCTGATCCCGATGGCGCAGTCCACCATTTCGCAGCACCTGAAGGCGCTCAAGGAGGCGGGGCTGATCCAGGGCGAGATCGATCCGCCAAAGGTGAAGTACTGCATCGACCGTGAGAACTGGAAAAGGGCGCAGACGCTCTTCGGGGAGTTTTTCGCCTCCGAAAAGAGCGGCGGATGCGGGTGTTGAGATCGGAAATCGTCGAAACAAAGCTTCTTCAATAAATCGTTCATTTACGATAAACTCACAACAACAGAACAATGAAAGAGATCAAGATTCTCGGTACAGGATGCGCCAAATGCAACCAGCTTGCCGATGCGGTGAAAGCGGTGATCGCCGCTGAAAACATCGAGGCCGATGTGCAGAAGGTCGAAGACATGCAGCAGATCGTGTCGTATGGCGTAATGTCAACCCCCGGCCTGGTGATCGATGGCAAGGTGGCATGCACCGGGCGCGTGCCGTCCAGCGACGAGCTGCGTGAGATGCTCACCGCCGCGCCGAAACCCTCCTGCTGCTGCGGCGACCACGCCAAGGGTACGGGCCGACAGAACGGAAGCTGCTGCTGAAACCATGCAACAGTACGGTCAACAAAGCTACGCTGCCCCGGCCTGGATTGCCGGGGTGGCGGTGGCAGCGGCGCTCTGGATTCCGCTCTACCTCAATCTCGAAGCGGGCGCTGACTTGCTCATCGGCGCGTTCGGCCTGAGCCGAGCCACCCCGTTCGGCGAGGCGCTGCACTTCTTCATCTACGAAACGCCGAAAGTGCTCCTGCTCCTGACGGCGGTGGTGTTCGTGATGGGGGTGGTGCATACCTTCATTTCGGCGGAGCGGACGCGGGCGATGCTCTCCGGCAGGCGCGTCGGCGTCGGCAACGCGATGGCCGCCACGCTCGGCATCGTCACGCCATTCTGCTCCTGCTCCGCCGTACCGCTCTTTATCGGCTTTTTGCAGGCAGGGGTGCCGCTCGGCGTCACCTTCTCGTTCCTCATCTCCGCGCCGATGGTCAACGAGGTGGCGCTCGCGCTGCTCTTCGGCATGTTCGGCTGGAAGGTCGCCATGCTCTATCTCTCGATGGGATTGCTGGTTGCGGTGATCTCCGGGATGGTGATCGGCAAGCTGCGGCTGGAGCGCTTTCTGGAGGAGTGGGTGCAAAAGATCCAGAACAGCGCGGTCTCGCAGGAATTCTCCGCCGATGCCGTGAGCTGGCCGGAGCGGATTCGTGAAGGCATGAAGCATGTCCGGGAGATCGTCGGCAAGGTGTGGCTCTACATCGTGCTCGGCGTAGGCCTCGGCGCGGGCATCCACGGCTACGTGCCGGAGAACTTCATGGCTTCGCTGATGGGCAACGAGGCGTGGTGGTCGGTGCCCGCCGCCGTGCTGATCGGCGTGCCGATGTACTCCAACGCCGCCGGAATCATTCCCGTCGTGCAGGCGCTGCTCGGCAAGGGCGCGGCGCTCGGCACGGTGCTCGCCTTCATGATGAGCGTAATCGCCCTCTCCGCGCCGGAGATGATTATCCTCCGCAAGGTGCTCCGCCCGCAACTCATCGCGGTTTTCGCCGGAGTCGTGGCGACGGGCATCATGCTGGTCGGCTTTGTTTTCAACGTTTTGTTCTGAATGGATGGTATCGCTCCAGCAGTGAAAAACCGGAAAGGAATATCAAAAAGAGGTCTCTCATTCTGTCCTGACAAGTCGGCAGAAAATCCGTTTTTTTCGAGCCGCACGATATTTGACTGATTCGAAACACTTTACGTGGCTATTCTGGACTCTTCGCCCGACTTTGTCGGACTCAGAATGACAGAAAAAGAGCATATACAACAATTGATCGCCATCAACCACAAACACAACTCAAGTCATGAAACAGTCGATACTTGTCCTCTGCACCGGCAACTCCTGCCGGAGCCAGATGGCCGAAGGGTTCCTGCGCTCCTTCGACCCCGAACTCGAAGTATTCTCCGCAGGCACCATCCCTGCTGGCGAAGTTCATCCGCTGGCGGTTCAGGTGATGAGGGAGGCCGGTATCGATATTTCGGCAAACCGGCCAAAAAGCGTTGACGAATTTCTCTCCAGGCCGTTCGATTATGTCGTGACAGTCTGCGACGGCGCGAACGAGTCCTGCCCGATGTTCAGCGGCGAGGTGAAACAGCGCCTGCACATCGGCTTCGACGATCCGGCAGGGGCCACCGGCAGCAGCGACGAGGTGCTCGCAGTCTTCCGCCGGGTGCGCGACGAGATCGAAGCTCGGTTCGGCGAATTTTATCGCGAAACCATCCGGGGAGAAAAATCATGAGCATCAAGGCAAAACAGCTCTCCTTCCTCGACCGCTACCTGACGCTCTGGATTTTCCTGGCGATGGGCGTCGGGGTGCTCTCCGGCTATCTCTATCCGCAGATCGCCGGATTCTGGAACCGCTTCAACTCCGGCACGACGAACATTCCCATCGCCATCGGCCTCATCGTGATGATGTATCCGCCGCTCGCCAAGGTGAAGTACGAGGAGCTTGGCGACGTGTTCCGCAACACGAAGGTGCTCGGCCTGTCGCTCGTGCAGAACTGGGTGATCGGGCCGGTGCTCATGTTCGCGCTTGCCGTGCTGTTCCTTGCCGACATGCCGCACTACATGGCGGGACTGATCATGATCGGCCTGGCCCGTTGCATCGCGATGGTGATCGTCTGGAACGAGCTGGCCAAGGGCGACACCGAGTACGCCGCTGGCCTCGTGGCCTTCAACTCGGTGTTTCAGGTGCTCTTCTTTTCGGTCTATGCCTGGGTGTTTCTGACGGTGCTGCCCGGCTGGCTCGGCTTGAGTTCGTTCCGCGTCGAGATCACCATCGCCGAAATCGCCTCGTCGGTCTTCGTCTACCTCGGCATTCCCTTCATCGCCGGATTCCTGACCCGCTTCGTCATGCTGCGGCTGAAGGGGCGCGAGTGGTACGAAACGGTCTTCGTGCCGCGCATCAGCCCGCTGACGCTGGTGGCGCTGCTCTTCACGATTGTCGTCATGTTCTCGCTCAAAGGTGAATACATTGTGAAAATTCCGATGGATGTGGTGCGTATCGCCATTCCGCTGCTACTTTATTTTGTCATCATGTTCCTCGTGTCGTTCTGGATGGGGCGCAAGATCGGCGCGGACTACTCTAAAACCGCCACGCTCTCCTTCACGGCGGCGAGCAACAACTTCGAGCTTGCCATCGCCGTAGCGGTCGCGGTCTTCGGCATCGACTCCGGCGAGGCCTTCGCCGCCGTCATCGGCCCGCTGGTGGAAGTGCCCGCGCTCATCGCGCTGGTGAACGTCGCGCTGTGGTTCAGGGAGAAGTGGTTCGGCGGCGTGAGCGAAGCCTGACAAGGCCTGAATGTTTGCTTCGAGTTCAAACAAAAACCTGTACGAAGATGGAAAAGAAACAACATGTGCTCTTTCTCTGCACCGGGAACTCGGCGCGGAGCCAGATGGCCGAAGGGCTGCTCAGGGAGATGGCTGGCGACCGGTTCGTCGCCATGAGCGCCGGGCTGGAACCAAGAGAGGAGGTGCATCCGCTCGCGGTTGAAGTGATGCGGGAGGTCGGCATCGACATCGCCTCGCAGAAACCCAAGCCGGTAGACCTCTACCTCGGCAGGGTTCCCGTCCATTATCTCATCGTTGTCTGCGACAAAGCCCAGGCAAGCTGCCCGAGAATCTGGCCGGGCCTTCTCGATGGACGCCGTTTTTTCTGGCCTTTGCCGGATCCGGCCGATCAGAGCGGCACCAGAGAGGAGCAGCTTGCCGGCTTCAGGGCGGTGCGCGATGAACTGCGCGGGAAATTGCAGGAGTGGCTCGACAGCGCCGAGTAAGCGGCCAGGCATCAAGAGGAGCCGGGTGAACCGGAATGCCTGTCATCTCATAACCATGAAGCTCATGCGTTATTTCCTCGTGCTGTTCATGGCGGCGCTGTTACTGAACCCCTGTTCTCTCGTCGCGGGCGAAAGCCTCGCCCTGCAAAAGGTAGCGCCCGATGTGTACGCCATCGTCGGCAGCCTCGACAACCGGACGCCGGAAAACCTGGGGAACAATGCGACCTTCGGGTTCGTGGTGAGTTCCGACGGCGTGATACTGATCGATTCCGGTGCGTCGTGGAAAGGGGCGGAGCGCATCGCCGAGCTGGTCAGGAGCGTGACCGGCAAGCCGGTGACGCATGTCGTCAATACCGGTGGACAAGACCATCGCTGGCTGGGCAACGGTTACTTCAGGTCGCGTGGCGCCAAAATCATCGCTCACGAAGCGGCCGTCAAGGATCAGAAAGCCCGTGCCTCGGAACAGCTCTCCATGCTGCAAAACCTCGTGGGGGCGGAAGACATGAGGGGCACGGAGCCAGTCTTTGCCGACGAGACGTTCAGCGACGAGTTGCGGCTGACCGTCGGGGGGAAAACGCTGGTGATCCGGCATCGCGGCTGGGCGCACACGCCGGGCGACTCGTTTGTCTTGCTGCCGTCCGAAAAGATTGTCTTCAGCGGGGATATCGTTTACATGGAGCGGCTTCCGGGCGTACTGGAGCATTCGCGCAGCAAGAGCTGGCTGGAGGCGTTCGATGCCCTGGCTGCGCTGCATCCGCAGATTGTGGTTCCCGGCCACGGCCATCCGGCGAGCCTTGAAAAAGCTTCGGACGATACGAGGCGCTATCTCTCATTCATTCGCAAGGCTGTGGCGGATTATCGCGCTTCCGGCGGAGACGCTACGGGAATCCGTTCGATTGACCAGACGGCGTTCCGTTACCTTGGCAACTTCGAGGCGCTGTCTGGCAGGAATGCCTTGCAGGTCTGTAACGAGATGGAGTGGGAGTGACCGCGAGCCTCTCGTCGGCATGGCTTCGATTTTCCGCATCCAGTCAAAGGTGAGAAAAGGTGCACGTATTGGGCCGGATGAGCGTCGAAGTTATTGCGGGTGTTGCAATTCGGCGCGGAGTCGGCCAGTGGCGCCTGCAACGTTCGAGTAACCCGATGAAAAGGAGTGCAATCATGAACAGGAAATCAGCTTTTGTGTGTCTGTCAGGAATCGTGGCAGGTTGTGTTTCAATGGCAACGGTATCGCTTGCCGCAGTTCCCGACGGAGCGAAAATTTTCGAGCGCAATTGCAGCGTCTGCCATTCCGTCGCGCCGCCCCCCAAAACAGCGCCGCCCATTGCCCCCTTGGCCAACAAGTACCGTCAGCGATTCCAGACCAAAGAAGCGGGTGTTGCCCATCTGATGGCGTTTCTCAAAAAGCCGGACAAACAGAAAAGCATCGATCCACAGGCGATCACGCGATTCGGGCTGATGCCAGCCATTGCTCTCCCAGATGCCGAACTCAGGGCGGTCGCCGAGTGGTTCTGGGAGCAGAGCAATCCCGCATTCGGGCCAGGCGGCGGCAGAGGACAAGGGTGGAGGAACCGGTAGTTTATCGGACAATCACCGGCCTGTTGCCGCGAGCTGAAGCTGCTCTGCTCGCCTGTGGAGTTCGAGTGCGATACCGATGTCGTGCCGGTTTCCGACGAGTTCAGGGCGACACTGCCGTGATAGGGTTCACCGCCGGAGCAAAACCAATGGCGCTGGTCTCCAGTCGAGAGACCAGCGCCATTGGTGCGTGATGTCTGCGTGATGCCGGACAATCTTCGTTTACATGCTCACGTCATTGTTGGCCAGCAGGCTTGCGGTTTTGATGGCGTCGTCCGGCTTGCCGGTGTACTTTCTTATGCCAACTTTCGTGCCCTTGTACCACGGGATGGTGGTTTTCGGATCGGTGTACGACGAGATCACCGGATTCAGCGACCCTTTGGCGTGGTACATGATGCCGAAGATCAGGCCCGGTTTCGTGGCGTCGTTCACATAGACGAGCGCCGTGCTCGTTCCCTCCTCGTTGAACACATCCACCATGTCGCCGCTCTTCACGCCGAGCTTTCCCGCATCTTCGGGATGGATTTCCACGTACGGGAGTGGCAGCGTGAGGTATTTTTCGGGAATCCTGCGGTCGTGGTACATGGTCTGCCACACCTGCTGCGAGCGACCGGTGGTGAACCAGAAGGGGTATTGCGGGTTGTTCTCGTATTTGGCCACCTCGGCGGGATAGCCACTCCACGGATCGGTGCCGTACCACCTGAACAGCCCGTCCTTCGTCGCGAAGCCGTGCGTGTAGCGCCGCTTCGTGCCCACGAGCTGTCCTGTCGCCGGATCGCGGCGCACCGGAGTCTGGATGCCTTCGTTGCCAAGTTTGCGGAGCATGTCGTGAGTTACCCCGACGTAGCATTCAGGCGAAAGTTTCGCCTCGTCGGTTTCGGCAACCCGGTTGTCACCGAACTCTTTCGAACCTGCGTCGAACACCTCCGAGTCGCTCTTCCACTCCATGCCGCCGAACCGTTCGGCCATCTCCCTGTTGCCTTCGGCTTCATACATCGCCCTGATGCGCTTGCCGATCCGGGCAAGAATCTGCCAGTCGGGCAGCGCTTCGCCCGGCGCGTCCATGAACTTGTCGTAAATGCGCAGCAGGCGGCTGTGGCAGTTGATCGAGGTATCGACGGCTTCACCCCATCCCGCGGCAGGCAGGATCATCATGGCATCGGCAGCGGTATGCGTCATGTACATATCCTGCACGATCACGAACAGCCCGCCTGTTTTCTCGAACGCTTCGAGCACCTTCGCCGCGTAGGCTTTCGCTTCCGTCGGTACGCCTCCGTTGTCGAGATAGTCGAGCAGGGCGTCCGAGCGCTTCTTGACCGTTTTCCGGAAAAACTGGCTGTTCGGCGTCGAGAGATAGGGATCGGTCGCGCCGACCCAGTAGATCTTTCCGCCGCCGCCGGTGATGTACTTATCGACGTTTTTTGGCGGGCCGCCCGCATAGATCGAGCCGGGCGTTGGCGCTGGCGGGCGAACGTAGCCCTCCTGATGACCGCCGAGCCTGCCGCATCCGGTGCCAACGCGGCCAACGTTATGACCGAGGACGTTGAGCTGGGCGATTGCGGCCACCTGGTCGTAGTTCTTCATGTTCCAGATGATGCCCTTCTCGTAGATGGTCAGGGTGCGGCGCTTGAAACCTCCGGCCTTGGGCTTGGCCATCCACTCCGCAGCCTGCTGCATCCGGGCTTTCGGAACGCCGGTGATGCGTTCGGCGTCAGCAAGCACGATGGCCAGAGGCGTTCCGGTCTGCAACGACTTCTGCTTGTACTCTTCGAAGGTTTTCATGTCGGTGCGTTTTTCGAGGAACGCCTTGTCGTACCACTGGTTCTCCCAGATGATGCGGGCTATGGCGTTGGCCAGAATCCAGTCGGTGCCGAGGTTCGGGCGGATGTGCAGCACCCGGTCGGCGGCGATCTCCTGGCTGACGGTCACGGTCGCATTCTTCCGGGGGTCGATCACCACGACACGGCCTTCCGCCACCGGTTCGCCCGCGCTGTACGCGGCCTTTTTTTCATCGACCGAGCCGCCTTGCAGGTTCGGCATGATGTGCTCGGTGTAGAGAATCGTGCCGGTTTCGTAGGCATTCGCGCCCCAAAGCACGACCGTATCGGCGAGCCGGGCGTCATCGACGTCGTAGTTCAGTTCGTGCATCCCCCGTTCACGGGTGCCCCAGGTTTCGGAGTTGTATGCCGGGCGATTGTGGATCGAGAGATAGTTCGTTTTCACGCCGCTGAGGAAAAATTTCCCCGCCGCCCAGTTGTCTTCGAAACCGAGACCGGAGCTGCCGTGGTCGTAGAATTTCATGGCGATGCTGTCCGCGCCGTACTTGTCGATGGAGCTTTTCGTGATGGTCGCGATGATCTCGACGGCGTCATCCCACGAAATGGGCACGAAACCGTTCTCCCTGCGCACGAGGGGATCGGTCAGCCTTTTCTTCGTGTAGCCGTCCGGGGTGTAGGCCGTCATGGCGTTGGTGCCGCCGCGGATGGAGTAGTCGCCCTTGTTGATGCGGGACTCCTTGGCCGGGATGATGGCGAGATTGTACTTTTTGCCGTTCTTGCGGGTGATGACGTTGTGCATGGTCTCCGTGTAGGAGTGGCCGGAGAGCATGGGCGACGGGGTCGAAAGGTCGATGCCGAAGCCGTTGCTGCGGGCGGTGCCATCCTTGCCGACAGGCCACACATAAACGTTGTAGCCGCACCCGGCGCTGCAATACTGGCAGACGGTCGTGTAACGTTCAGCATCCTTCGGCGGAATCGGCAGCGTGTCTTTTCTGGTATAGAGTGACATATGATTGCTCCTTAGCTGGCTTTAAGGTTGCTGATCCTGCCATAGACAAGCCCTTCGATTCCTTCGGCGTAGATGTTGCCATTCGCACCATCGAGCCGGAGGACGACCTGGGCCAGCCACTGGGACGCGAGGCCCTGATAGGTCTGTCCGTTTTTCGACGCATCGAACATGGAGTAGTGACAACCGCAAACGAAACGGCCTTTGCTGTAGCTTACCGGGCAGCCCATGTGGGGGCACAACGATGAAAATGCAACCACGTTTTTCAGGTTGCCGACACCGCCGATGGCCGTCTGGTCGAGCATGACGAGGGTGCATGGGGAGGAGCTGTCCGGATAGTTGAACTGCACCGGCTCGCCGACTTTCAGGTCACGGATGTTGCCGATCTTTACCGATGGATACCGCATTCCCGTTGCGGCATCGACTCTTCCGGCAAGGCCGAAGAGAGCCAGGGCCATGCTTGCAGAAGAACCCTGCAAGAACTGCCTGCGACTGATTGGTGCCATATGCCTGTCTCCTTTTTAGCGTTTGTTACTCTTGAAACAACAAAAACAACCGACAGTCGATCAGTGAATACTACCGTGGAATTGCAAGTCTGCGTGCCGATAAGGCGTCAACTCGACGAGACCCGGATTGGCGGGATGTTCCGGGTGCAGTTGAACTGATAGAAAAAAATCTGACAGCTAATAGTTCAATCTAAAAATTTAACAATTGTGAAACAACTGATTCAGTGACTGGCAGGAGCCGTTGCGGCAGTGTTGCAGACCTGCTTCATCCGCCGACCTGCTGGACGACCGCCTTGAGACTGGAGCTGGAGAAGATCGGAATCGAGATGCTGGTGGTGGCGTTGGGGGAGGGTGCGCGATTGCTGGAAAGACTGAGAGAGCGAAATGGTTGACTTCAACAAGCACGAACTCGACGTGGTACGGAGCATTCTGGAGCGTTTCGTGCCCGATGCCGAAACCATCGTGTTCGGCTCACGGATTCATGGCACAGCAAAACCCTGGTCAGACCTCGACTTCGCCATCAAGCCCAAACCACCGCTCGACTGGAAACTGCTCGCCGAAATCAAAGAGGCATTTCAGGAATCCGAGTTGCCTTTCAAAATCGATCTCCTCGACTGAAACGAGATATGACCAACATTCCGAAAAGCGATAGAAACTAACGGCTAACGAGCTGCTGCTATGAATTTCACTACTCACTTCTTCCACTTCTGCAACTTACAAAGTAATTATAATCTCATGTATTTTAGACATTGATCCGACCTGTTGAGCTGTCATTGCCAGCGCGTCCCCGTAACCATAAAATACAACCATCACAATGCTTTTCTGACAACAGTTACTCTATGCTACAATTTCCTAAAAAAAGATCATTTATCAGAATCTTTCTAACTAGCTCTTTCAAATTAAAATACTTACTCTGTTAATCAGTGATCAACGCTTCGATTTTGTGAATAAAATGAATAGCGTTCCCCTAATCTCTACCCATATCAAACTCAGACACATGCGATTCGCAGTCTGATGAATTAATCGTAATCAAATAATATTTCGGCCCATTAATGCGAATCTTTCCGCTACAAACTTTTACGTCGTTTTCGCATGACAATATCGCCTTCCATTGATACAACCCGACGATACCATTACCCATATTGATTATTCCGTTGTTTCTATATTCTCCCGGACCTCCCCAGACGTTAAATTCTTTTACTTCCCAATATGGCCCTAGCAATGTATTTGGACAATCTATTTTGATAAGTGCTGACGTTGGATTTTTCATGCTTTTAACAAAATCTTTTGCCACATCTTTTGAATAATCGCCAATCATCGTAGAAGGCATTTCTATATCATTAGTATATCTTCTTGCATTCATAATTTCTTGTTCGGATGGGTGTTCCACTTCCAGCAGTTTTCGGGAACTATTTTTATAATTAGTATCTTCCCCAAACACAACCACAGGAAAAAATATTGCCAAAAACAAAAAATTGATAAATCTCATATTTGATTTAATTTATTATTAGCGAGTAGTCAGTCGTCGTTTCCACCAATGTAAAAGGAAGATCAAGGTCATTATTGCTAATATCTTTCTTAAACATCCTGGCAAAACCGGCTATTATAGACAATCCAACATTATGATACTCGCCGTATATCATAACATTTTCAAATACTACTTTTTTCTGTGCCGCATATTTATTGGCTGGCGACAACACAAAGTCTACAGTAGCCTCCTTTTTCAGGGGTATAGGGCCACCCTCCATATCAGGTTTATATTTCAAGTTCATTATAATATTTAACCTAATATTATATTTTCCATATTTTACAGGGATTGGACTATCTGGACGCAGTTTAATTGCCACGGTTTTAACTATATCGTTAACCGTGCCTTTGACGGATGAAAATAATAATTTTGAGGATGTGTTTTTTGGTGGCATTTTTTTTGTTGACAGCACATCAACCTTAATGATATCATTAATATCGACCGTACCAATAAGTTTCCTTTCTATATCAATCTTTTCCTCTAATGAATTTGTGATTTTATTGCCAACATTAAGTTGAGACGGGCTTTTTTGGTCAAATTTTTCGTTACTAGTCAACCCTTGATTGTAGATATCAGATACTTCTAATTCACTGAGAGGTCTATTGTATAAGCGTAGTTCGTCAATCACACCATCAAGCTGACACCAATAAGACAAACAAGATCTGCCTGTATTGTTTTGCACCCCTATATAAAGGTCTCTGGTGTTTGAAGATGAAAAATCAACATTTCCAATTCCCGAAGTAATTAAGCGACCATTAATATATGCACATATCTTGTTATTGGAGATAGTGTAGCATACATGGCGAAAATTATTGAACCCGGAAGGTATTGATTCTATTGAAATTCCCTTTCCTGAT
>CAYZCF010000001.1:17542-55074 GCA_964476855.1 uncultured Chlorobiaceae bacterium | reverse complement strand
AATTCCAAAAACAGAACCACCTGCAGTCTCTAAAGTATACCAACCAAAGCGATCACCACTTTTTGAAAGAACACTCCCATGAGACCCAGAAATAATATCTCCAGAGCAATTTGCAAGGGTCTGAACTTGCTCACCATCAATCTTCACCCAGTATGAGATACTCATATCTTTTAAAAACTGTAAACTTGCTGAATTTTTTACTCTAATATAATCAGGATTTTGCGTTCCTCCCGCACTATGGACGCCATTTAACTTTACCCCATTCGCAACTTTCGCAGGAACAAAAGTGATGTTGCCATTTAAAATACCATTATTACCGTTCCCACTTACATCACTAGCATCCTTATCAAAAGGGAAGTATGCAACAAGACCGTCATTCAGATTTGCAAGGCTTTCGGATCCCGTGCTTATTAGAAGCAAAGCAGTTAATGCAAATATAAATTCTACACGTTTCATATTCATGACCTGATTTATTATTAATGACGTAACCATTTAATAGTTTATTTTGAAAAAAATGTCATAATGCTATGACACGATAATACATTAAAGTAATACTTAACTAAACATTAAAATAGTAATTTTAATACCGAACCCTTGAAAACACATAAAATTCTTGCAGCCAATCCATTGATTCTGAGAAAAAAAACTGAATTCAAAGCGCAGTAAGCGTACCTCGCAGGAAAAAGCAACGTACCTCTCTAATAAATTCTGTAATCTGGATAAGGGATAAGCGACATAGAATGACCGGAACAACAATCTCTATCCCAAAAACCATGAGGTAAAGAATTCATATTCTTGAGAGATTAGCTGATAATATACTTGCGGGATCTAAGTAAACGAAATCTGTAACCTGCATCCAAGCAATGATACACCCATTGTGTCTGCAAAGAACGGCGTTACTTTTCAAAATCCATTCGAGAACCATCACATATCTGGTCTGAATACATAAAAAATCTAACATTGCAAGCGAGTGATCAAGTTTTATCTGGAACCGTCTCGGGAGGGGTACTGCTTAAGCTCGACGGCGAAGCTCACGAATCATATGTACGAAGAATCGCGGTAATTATCAAGCACCACCTGCAAATAACCGTAAAAAAAGTTCACACAAATTCGCTCTTGACCAGCCGACCATTGCCGTGAGCCGAAATCCGTCGTAAGCTCCATTTATTCCGTATGTTACGACCGGAACGAGTATGCAGCAAGGTGAAGGCAACGGCTGTTCGGAAATGTCGAGGTGGCGGGTAAATTCATCACGCCAGCGATGCTTTCAGACGTTGCGCGGCCTCGGCTATGCGGATGCGGTTGCATTCTTGACAGAAGTTGCGCGTACAGGCCGGAATGATTGTCGCAGAAGCCCGGAGTGACGCTGTAATATTCGGTCGAAACGCCACACCGTGACGCGAGTCTGGATACAATGAGTTCAACCTGCCCCGGAAATACAGGGAAAAACGAAGCTGCTTGCTATATTCTGGAGAAGGATGCAGACCGGTCGCCGGATATGCATTGCAGAGACTCCCGGATGGCTGGGATAGCGTTTTTGGCCGAAGCATCGGCATCGGGATGAATTTCATACACAGTCGAGGCAGCTTGTTACCATTTCCTCGACCAACCAATACGGAACCACATGAAAAGATTGAGTGCTCACGCCTTGCCCGCGATCATGCTTGCGCTTGCGGGCCTCGTCATCGGCGCTTGCAGCCCCACCGTGAAGGTGGAAGCGCCCGACAAGCCGATCACGATCAACATGAACATCAAGATCGACCACGAAATCAGGGTCAGGGTCGACCGCGACATCGACAACGCGCTCAACAAGAGAACGGACATTTTCTAATCAGGGAGGATCACCATGCACATGTTCAAAACGTATCGCCTCGTGACGCTGGCCAAAACCTTCGTCCTCTTCCTCACGCTCTTTGCTGCATCGGCGGCTTCGGCTTTCGCGCTCGACCTCGAAACAGCCCGGGCAAAGGGGCTGATTGGCGAGGTTGACGACGGCTACATCGCCATCCCGCCGGGCAAGGGAGCCGAGGCGCAGCAGCTTGTCGAAACCGTCAATCAGGAGCGCCGCGCCGTGTACATCGACATCGCCAAAAAGAACGGCATATCGGTCGAAGTGACCGGCCAGCGCACCTTCGAGAAGCGCTATCCCGCCTTTCCCGCCGGAACGTGGGTGAAGATCAAGGGCGCGTGGTCGCAGAAATAATCCGGCTGACGTGAAGTGGCTTGCGCGCATCATCGGCTTGCTGCTCCTGCTCGCGGCTCTTGCGGTGTTCGGAGCGTGGCTGGCCTTTCCGTGGTACGCCCAGGCGCTCATTGACCGCGCGACCGATGGCAAAGGCATCGCCGTGAAACTGCACAGCCCCGGGCGTCCGGGGCTGTCGGGCATCCGCTTCGACCGGCTCGACGCAACGATCCACGTCAAGCCGGACTCCTGCTCGACCACTCCTTCGACTTTCGCGCTGACGCTTCAGCATGGCCGCCTCTCATGGCGAAGCATCGCCGGAAGCGCCACGCCAGCGCTCGCGATCCGGCTCGACGCCGACGCCGTTTCGGGGCGGCAGATGCCATCGGAGATCCGCTTCCGGCAAGCCAACCCGAGCCTCCGGGCGCGCCTCGATTTCCGTGACGCGGAGGGACTCCTGCCGTCGGTTACACCCGATTCGATAGCCGTCGCGATCAGGCGCGGCCAAGCCGAGGTGGGGCAGTTGCGCCTCGAAGAGATTTCGTACGACCTGCTGCTCACCCGCTCGCGCGACTGGGTGCAGCAACCCGCCCGCTTCACCGCCCGGTCGCTCTTTTCCGGCAGCGCCAGAACGCCGCTCTCGAATTTCGAGGCGACCTTCGGTATGCAACGCGATCCCCGCAAACCCTGCACGCTGACATTCAGCGACTGCTCGGTCGAACTCTTCGGCCTCAGGGCCACGACGCCCGAGGTCGAGTACAGCCTCAGGAACAAGCGCACGGCCTTCGTCCTCAAGCTCCGCAACGTGCCGCTCGACCGGTTCTCGTCAAACACCGCGACAACAACCCTCACGGGCGAGGTGAGCGGCTCCGTGCCGGTCGAATACCTCGGCTCCACGATCCGCGTCAGCGATGGCATCGTCAATGCCGCCAAGGGCGCGACGATCACCTTCAGCACCGGCAAAACGAAACTCTCCTTCGATGCCGGTCGTCGTCCGGGCGGGCCGCCGCTCATCGGAGGCCTCAACGCCCGTGTGACGCTCGACGCCACGAGCGGCGCGGTATCGGCGATCCGCCTCGACTCGCTCTCGGCGCGGCTTTTCAGCGGGCGGATCGAATCGACGCCCGCGCGCTACGATCTCCGGTCGGGCAAGACGGCGGTTACGATCAAGATCGATAATGCCCCGATTCTCGACCGCCTCCGCCTGGGCGGCGAGTTCAGCGGCCCGATGCGCGGACGGATTTCCGGCACGATTCCGCTCCGCTTCGACCGCAACGGCGTGGCGATCATCAGCGCCCGGCTCGCCGCGCAGGGCGGAGGCGCGATACGGCAGACGCTGCCCAGGAGACCCTCTGGCGAGGAGAAGCTGTTCTCGAACGCCGCAAGCAGCGTGGTGCTCTGGGAGTTGAGCGACCCCGCTGTCACGCTGAGCCGTGAGGCGGCGGGCAAGCTGACGATGAACGTCGCCCTCAAAAGCATCGAGCGCAAAACCGGCGGCGGCAAGCTGCTCCTCGCCGCGCCGAAAGGCACGCTCACGATGTTCGCTATTCCCGGCAAGCCATCGCTGATCACCTTTTCTGGCTTTTCGGCGGGCTTGCTCGGCGGCTCGGTCTCCGTCGAGCGCATGGAGTACGACCTCGCGACGAAACACACCGAAACCGTGGTGCAGCTCGACGGCATCCCGATCCAGTCGCTGCTCGACCTTCAGGGCGCGTCGAAGCTCTCCGCCACCGGCACCATCCGCGCCGCCATCCCGGTGGTGCTCGACAACAACGCCTTCAGCATTCCCGACGGCAGCATGGACGCGGAGAAAAGCGGCCTCATCATCTACGCGAGCACGCCGGAAGAGCGGGCCGCCGCCGGAGCCGGGCTGCGCCTCACCTACGAAGCGCTCGGCAACTTCTTCTACTCGGAGCTGGTATCGACCATCACCATGACCCCCGACGGCAACTCCCGCATCGCCATCCAGCTCAAGGGGCGCAACCCCGACTTCCAGAACAACCGCCCGGTGAACCTGAACCTCAACATCCAGCAAAACCTGCTCGACCTCCTCAGAAGCCTCACCATCTCCTCGAAAATCGAAGAGGAAATCTCGAAAAAAGTGCTGGAGCAGAGCGGGGGAAAGAAGGGAGAGAAGTAAGAAGCGGTGATGGCGTTAGGCGGGGTCATGTCAGCGGGAAAAAGTCAAGTAACTTGGAGATTTAACAGACAGCAGAAGTAGACCGCGCATCATCGCTTACGTCTTTTCGGAATGCGCTGTTCTACTGACAGACTACCGTGTAACGCTTATCGGAACTTGCTCGGCCTCCTGAAGCATTCTGCGAAAAATGGTATCAAAACCGATCCCCGCAGTAAAAGCAACAAGTGAGACAGACAGGAATTGAATTTTATCTGTAGCTTTCACAACTGACGCCGTTGGTTCCAGAAGCTGAGGCGTACCGATCAGTTGGGGAATAAGATAGGCAAGCCCAACTACCAGGCCAGCAGCCACGCCAAGTAATGATGCAAGACGAGGCTCAAGCATCATCGAGGTGGTGATCAAACCCCGCAGGAGAGAACCTGTTGCTCCAGCTGAAACAAGCGCCACACCCATAATTGCCACAAACCAACGCGGATTATCAACAACTGACAGACCAAAACCGAGCGTCGCCAAAAGCACAATCAGCGCAATCGCAAACCAGATTGTTCCGCGTTTTTGACTCGTCATACTTGCGAACTTACGCTCGCGTTCACATTCTTGACGAATACGCTCTGCTTCCTTCAGATACTCGTTGCGAAGCCAAGTAACCAACTGAGATGGATTCAAAGCCTGGGAAGACGGGTATCCAGTAATTCGCGTCGCCAACTCCGTGCGGAGTATCTTTGCCGAACCAGGGTATTTATCGATAGCGAGCAGAGGCAATCCACGTCCCACGGCCACCTGACCGGCGTTAAGTGTCGATTGTCCCCCAGCCATCAGCACTGCGGCCTGCACACCATCGCGTGCGGCCAAGGAGCGATAGAATGGAGCCTCCCAATTATTGCCTGGAAAGGGATTTTCTTCATTAAATATTTTCGGCCTCGTATTTTGTTCTTTGAATTTCACCTGTCCACTCTGTGCTTCCGAATAACGTACATCGATACAGGGTATAGATTCGTCGGCAGACAACGCCGACACAAACCCGCTTACAACATGGGGTTCCAGCGACTTGTCGTCCGAGAAGTAAACAACGAGGCCAAAACCTGATTCAGCAAGCGAACGACCAAGAGATTGTGCGTATTCGCGGGCCTCCTGACCCAACACTGGGTCTGCATCCAGATCAAAAAAACCGCCAACTACAGCCACGCGTGGTCTTGGTTCTGCTGACATTTTGTCCCCCTTTCGAATAATCCAGCGCCACAAACGACGCTATCAGATCATGATTCTATCACTTGAAAAATTAGCGCAAAATACGCGACCAAACAACCACAATCACCTGAACTGATACAGAAACCGAAACAGCGCTGAAACCGGCAAAGGATTCAGCGCTGACGGCGAGCGGCTGGCTCGGGCGGAGATCGAAAAGGCCGCTCACTTCGCGGCCATCCGCCCTCAGGCGCATTTGTGCATGACTGCCTCCTTCGACCGGGCCGACCGCTTTTTCATGTAGCGCTCGCACTGCTTGCGAATATCGTAGCCGAGCATCGAGCCGAGCACGAAATCCTCTTCCGGCGTCAGATCGTTGAGCTTCTTGCCGCCGCAGATCGAACGGACAACCGCCACGCACTCTGATGCGCCGAAAAAGACGTTGATGTGCGCCTTGCCAACGTCGTGAATGTGGTAGTCGATACCGTATCTCCTCAGTTTGGCCGTCGCTTCGAGCATGTGCCGGGCGGGCAGGGTGTGCATGACCAGGCTCCGCAACCCTTTGCGGTATTCGTAGATATGGTGGATCAGTACTTTCATGGATGTGGTGTTTTTGGATTTTTTAAAAACTCTGCCTCTTTTCGGCTCGCGTTCGGAAAGTCACGCCTCTCGTCTGTTCGCGGCTTCGGCTCGCCTCTCTGCACCTCTTCGTCATTGACGAACAGCACTCTGGCGGTTTACTTGTCTGTTGTAGATGAGTGGATCAATGTGTGATCGACCCGTCGCTTCGACAACCAAAACAACTACCGCCATGTCACTGAAAATCACCGAAGAGTGCACCTTCTGCGCCGCCTGCGAACCCGAGTGCCCGGTCAACGCCATTAGCGCGGGAAGCGACCTTTACCTCATCGACGCCTCGGCCTGCACCGAGTGCGAGGGCTATGCAGACCAGCCCGCCTGCGTCTCCGTCTGCCCGGCCGAGTGCATCGTCAAAGCGTAACGCCGCGCTCACAGCGCAAGCGACTCGCCGCCGCTGTCAGCCTCGGGGAAACGCTCATCCTGCCCGGCCTGAACATCGATGATCGCGGCGATCTCGAAGGCAATGGCAACCCGCTCCGAACCATCAGCGATGGTCAATGGCCCCTGAAAAGGGGCCTTTTGTATGACCGTGCAGCTCTTGCCGGGCAAGAGGCCGAGCCGGGCGGCATATTCGAGCACGTCGGAATCGGCGCTCCGCAACTGCGCGATGCGAACCGTCCGCCCTTCATCGACCGCCGAGAGCGGTTCGAGCAGCTCTTTTCTGACGGAGCCGTCCCGCGCCGGAATCGGGTGGCCGTGCGGATCGTGCATCGGATAGCCGAGCATCCGGTCGAGCGCGTCGGAGAACCGCTCCGAAATCAGATGCTCCAGCCGACACGCCTCCTCGTGCAGCTCGTGAATGCCGTAGCCCGCCATCCTGAAGAGAAAGGTTTCGAGCAGCCGCCGCTTCCTGAGGGTGCGGCAGGCGGCTTTCCGCCCCTTCGGCGTCATCGACACCCCTTCGCGCCACTCATGGCGGAGAAATCCGCCCACCGTCAGCCGCACGATCTTTTCGGAGACCGTCGAAAGGGTGTGGCCCATCGCCCTGGCGATGTCGCTCACCGACACCTCGCCCCCCTTTTCGGTGAGCCGCCAGATAACCTGGAGGTACATCTCGCTCGACTCGCTCAACTGTGCCGGTTTTCCGCCGGAATGGGCGTTGTTCGCGCTCCCGCTCCTTTGGCGCGTCATGGCAGACAGGGCCTGATCGAGCAGACCCACCGGCGAATCCGCTCCCTAGTCAGGTGCTCCTGATTGTCGGCGTCGAGCGCCAGGCCAACGAACATGCCGTCACGCAAGGCCCGCGAGGAGGAAAATTCGTAGGTGTCGTTCGGCCACGCGCCAACCACCTTCGCGCCGAGCGAAACGAAGCGGTCGTGCAGAATCCCCATCGCATCGACATACCAGTCGCCATAGACGAGCTGGTCGCCAAGTCCGAAAAAGGCGACGGTTTTCCCCGTAAAATCGAGCGTGTCGAGCGCACCGACCGCCTGTCGCCAGCCGTGCGGAAGCTCGCCCGCGCCCCAGGTCGAGGTTCCGATGATCAGCATATCGTATTCAGACAACCGGCTCGCCGGTATGTCGGCCACGTCGAACAGATCGATGCGCTCCCGACCGATCTGTTCGGCGATCAGCTCGGCGGCCTCTTTGGTGTTTCCGGTCTGCGACGCCCAGACCACGGCTGTTTTGTTCATGGCGAATCGGTGATTTTCAGTTTTGCGTTCCATTCGTGCGGTCATTTTCCCCGGATTCGGCGGCGACGAAGAGCTTGCCGATGCCGAGATCCTCGCTCACGGCATCGCCAATCGCCCTGCTGAAGGCGGCGTAATCCATCGGCAAAATCGTCAGCGTCACCACGCCAAGCGAAAAGATCATCGGCGACGGCGCGTCGCCTTCGTTGCCAGCGTTCAGTTCATCATGCCGGAAGCACTCCTCCATGATGAGGTAGAGCGTCTCGCGGTGGATGGCGACATCGACGTAACGGTATCGCAGATGCCAAGCCCCGCACTTGCATCGGCTCACGGCGATCCGGGTAGCGCAGGCTGGCGCTTTCGGTTCATTGCTGTTTTTGTTCTCTTCCTGCATGTCACTCTCCTTTCGGTTGTATCGGTTTCGGTTGATTCTGTCTTGCTTCATCGAGGCCCTGGCGCGTCTCCGGGCGAGGCGAGAGGAGACGCGCCGACAGCCCGTTTCCGTTCACTCCTGCCCCGAGCCACCTCCGCTGACGGCGTGATGCGGAAGATTGCCGGCGTGATGCTGGTGAACCCACCCCTGATTCAGCGCCGACTTGCGAATCTCTTCGTCGAAGCGAAAGCGGGCGCGCCCCTCCATGGTATCGACGATGCGGGCCTTATGCAGCATCGAGCTGAAGATGTGCTCCTCCTCGTGCTGCTCGGCGACATACCACTGGAGGAAGTTGAGGGTCGAGTAATCTTTCTCTTGCAAAGCCGCATCGACCAGTTCGTTGATGGATGCGGTGACCGCGCATTCGTGACTGTACGCCGCTTCGAGCAGCTCGATATGCGTACTCCAGTTGACATCGGGCAGAGCGACATCGCCAATACGCGCAAGCGCGCCGGTTTCGTTGATGTAATCGAAGAGCTTCATCATGTGCGCCCTCTCCTCTTCGGCGTGGGCGCGGAAAAAGGCCGCCGTGCTGTCGAGCGACTGCGAGAGCAACCAGGCGCTCATGTGCAGGTAGAGATTGGATGACCCCGCTTCGAGGTTGACCTGGCGATTCAACTTGTCGAGAATGGTGTTACTGAGCATGAAATGAATGGTTTAACGTTTATTTTATCTGGAGTTATGAAGAACTGTATCTCTGAACGCGACGATCACCTCCTCTACTCTATTTAGAAATTATATAAATAAGCAGGCGGACAAAAAAAATTGACGCTGCCGCTGGCCGGTGTCAGCCGACCCACTCGTACCGGACATGGCCCGCGCCGCCGCACTTGCCGCAACAGGCCGACCCGCTGGCGTCGCTACGCCTGGCCACCACGCGCCCCTTGAGAATCCACTGATCGAGCATCGACTCGACCAGAGAAGCATCGGCCTTGAAGTGGCTCGAAATCTCTTTGAGCGACGCGCTCCGCTCCTGCCGGAGATAGTCCCGTATGTCGGTTAAGGTCATCTTTTTTATAAGTTTAGGATTGTTGGAAAATCAAATCATCCGGGATTTTCAATCGCTTCTCTTCAGAAGGGTTTTAACCCTTCGGACATTATAACTCTTGAACAATTGCCCCGGACTTTAGTCCGGGGGTTATGAGAAGGCCATAGTAATAAGGGCTTTAGCCCAATATCTTCCTGTTGTGGCATTAGCAAGTTTTTGTCGCGAAAGTAACAAGTGATTGAAATCCATACTTCACCCCGGCTTGAAAGCCGGGGCAACATAAATGCAAGAGTCACCGGATGTCCGAAGGGTTTTAACCTTTCTGAATCAGGCCTCTTCCCTGCTATCGTCAATCAGCCTCACGCCCTCCCTTTTTTCGCAAACGCGCCGTTACCAGCCAGGCGCATGAGCGTCACGGCAGCGGTGAGCACCAGCAGCATCGCGGCGATCCAGGCGGCGGATGCGCCGGGATGTGCGCCCCACGTGCCGATCTGGTAGCTGAGCACGGCGAAGACGTACGCCAGACCTGTCGTCCACGCTCCGGCGAAGAGCGTCCAGGCGAGGTTGGTTTCGCGATAGACCGCCGCGATGGCCGCCACGCACGGGAAGTAGAGCAGGATGAACACCAGGTAGGCGAACGCGCCCGCCGTGCCGTCGAAGAGCGTGACCATCGAGCCGAAGATCGACGCGCCGACACCCTGCTTTCCGGCCACCGCCGCCTGGTCGCTCACGTCGCCGACGCTGAGGCCGAGCGGATCGAGGAGCGACCCGGCGATGCCCGCAAGGTTCGCCGGAATCGTAGCGAACGCTTCGCCGAGGCTCGCCGCGAGGCTGAATGGCTCCTCGCCGCCCGCGTCAGCCGCAGCCTTCGCGTCCATCGCCGCGTAGAGATTGTCGAGTGTGCCGACCACCGCCTCCTTGGCGAAGATGCCGGTGAAGAGACCGACGGCGGCAGGCCAGTTCTCCTCCCGGAGGCCGAGCGGCTTGAACACCGGAACCAGCGCCTTGCCGGTGGCGGCGAGCACCGAATTCTCGCTCTCCTCGTTGCCGAAGCTGCCGTCGGTGCCGATGGAGTTCATGAAGCCGAGCACCACGATCACCGGCACCAGCACCTTGCCCGCCTTGACGAGGAACGAGCCGAGCCGGTCGCCGACCCTGAGCGCCACGCCCCGGAGCGTCGGCAGGTGGTAGGGCGGCATCTCCATGATGAAGGGGGACGGCTCGCCCTTGAGGAGCGTCTTTTTCAGGATGAAGCCGGTCATGATCGCCACGGCGATGCCCATCAGGTAGAGCAGGAAGACGAGGTTCTGCCCTCCGGTCGGGAAAAAGGCCGCCGCGAAAAGCGCATAGACCGGCATCCTTGCGCCGCACGACATGAAGGGGGTCATCATCACCGTCATGATGCGGTCGCGCTCGTCGCTCATCGTGCGGGCTGACATGATCGCCGGAACGTTGCAGCCAAAGCCGACGAGCAGCGGAATGAACGCCTTGCCGGGCAGGCCGACGGCCCGCATCCCGCGATCCATCACGTAGGCCGCACGGGCCATGTAGCCGGAGTCTTCGAGGATCGACAGGAAAATGAACATGAAGCCGATGGGCGGAATGAAGGTGGCCATCGTCTGCAACGCGCCGCCAACACCACTTGCGAGCAGCACCGTGAGCCATTCGGGCGAGCCGATGGCCTGAAGCAGCAGCCCGAATCCATCGACGAAGAGGGCTCCGGCGGCGATGTCGAAAAAGTCGATAAACGCGCCGCCGAGGTTGATCGTGAAAAGGAACATCAGGTACATCACGCCGAGAAAGAGCGGAATGCCGAGAAAACGGTTCAGCACGAGCGAGTCGATTTTGTCGGAGAGCGATTTCCCGGTACTCTCCTTGCGCGTGATCGCCGCCGCCGACAGATTCGAGACGAGCCGGTAGTGCGCGTCGGCGATGACGATGTCGGGGTCGTCGCCAAGCGCCTCGGCGGCGCGGTCGCGCTCCTTTTCGAGCGTCAAGCGGGCCTCGCCGTCCAGCCCCTCTTCGAGCTTGTGGTCGTTTTCGAGCAGCTTCAGGGCGAGCCACGCCGGATCGTAGCCGAGCTTGCGAGCATGGCTTCCGGTCGATTCGGCGACCCTGCGGATCGCCTCGTCAAGCTCCGCCGGAAAGCTCACCTTCGAGCCGGGCGCAGAGGCCCCGCCGGTCGTAAATCCTTTCGCAATAGCCGCCTTCAGCTCCCCGATCCCCTCGCCGCACGACGCCACCATCGGAATGACCGGGCAGCCGAGAAGCGAGGAGAGCCGCGCCGGATCGACCGAAATGCCGCGCTCCTCAGCCGAATCGATCATGTTGAGCGCCACCACCACCGGCACGCCCATCTCCAGAAGGCGGCTGGTCAGGTAGAGGTTGCGGTCGGGGTTGGAGGCATCGACGATGTTGGCGTACAATCCCGCCTCGTCGGAGAGGATGTAGTTCCGCGCCACCTCCTCGTCCTGCGAAAGCGAGGAGAGCGAGTAGATACCCGGCAGATCGATAAGCTCGTACTCCTGACCCTCGTACCTGAAGCGCCCGCTCTTTTTTTCGACCGTCACGCCGGGCCAGTTGCCAACCCGCTGGTTCAGCCCGGTCAGGGCGTTGAAGAGCGTGGTCTTGCCGCAGTTGGGATTGCCCACCACAGCCACGACGCGCTCCGGCGGCGACGCTTGGGCCGGTGGCCTGATGCCGGTCTCGCGTACTGTCGTCTCCATCACTGCACCTCCTCGACCGTAATGTTCCCGATCTCCGACTTGCGCAGCGTGAGCCGGTAGCGGCGAACCAGCAGCTCGACCGGATCACCCAGCGGCGCGACGCCTTCGACCCTGACCACCTCGCCGACGAGCATTCCCATCTCGGCAAGCCGCTTCCGCAGGCCGCCCGACGAGGGCATGGCAACAATCCGCGCGGATTGCCCCTTTTTCAGTTCCGACAACTTCATTCCAGAATCCTCCTGACCATGATGCGCATGGCGATTGTCCGGTCGATGGCCACCCTGCTGTCGTGCACCCGCACCAGCATCGGCATCGCCGGGTTGTTTTCGATGACTTCAATATTCTGGCCCACGGAGAAGCCCATGTCGGCCAGGCGTTTTCCACTGTTCCGGCCATGCGCGTGATGACCATGACCGTGCTGAAATCCCGCGCCAGCATGGTGCCGACCCGGTCGGAGGTTGACGATCTCGCCGACCTCCCCTTTACCAAGCATTCCTAACGGAGCCATAACCACACGCCTCCTCAGAATTCCATTGCCAGTTGCAGCGTAAACAGGTCGCGATTACCCTTCACGCCCTCATCGACCCGACCTTTTTCGCGCAAATATTCGAACGCCACCGCCGTATTCTCGGTGAACTCGTAGCCGATGGCCGCGCCATACTGCCGACGGAGGTCGAAATCTGTCGCGCCCGCGTAGCGCAGCGTTACGGCTACCGGCTCCGAGACGGCGTATCCGGCTTCGAGGTTCCATGCCAGCGGCTTGCGCCCCGCGCGGTCGCCATCGGCGAACTCGTCGAGCGCGGTGATGTACTCCGCCCGCAGATCGACCGGCCCGAAGCCCGCCATCGCCGAAAGCCCCACGCCGCCGACCAGCTCCGACGTGCTGCCGTCGAGCGCTTCGTAATCGCCGCTCAGCCCGTCGGTGGCCGCGATGTTATTGATCCACGAAGCGCCGACACGATAGCGCAGCTTCTCACTCTCTTCGCCGGCCACGCACAAAGCGGCGACGATGGTATTGACCGCATCATCGCCGCCCTTCTGCACATCGGCCTTGAACGCCGACACGCGCGCGCCGAAAAGCCCCTCTTCATAGCCGAGCGTTACGGTGCCGTGATGCTTCGTTTCGGCAAGTTCGAGCGTCACCGGATCAGCCACCATGCCGGTCGAAAAATCACCGAACGCCTGGGTAATGCGGCCAGCCTCGATAAAGAGCGGAACCTTCGCAGGCGTGACGCGAATGAACGCCTCGTCCACCAGCAGCTCGTCGTCACCATCCTCCTCGTACAGCAGCGTCGCGAAACCGCTGATTTGTTCGTTCAGCTTGGCTTCGAGACCAAGCTCGAAGGTTGAAAGGATGATGTTCGAGGAGGTTTTTCCAACGGAAGGATCAGTGATGGATCCCTCGACTTCGATAAGACCGGCGAGGGCAATATTTTTTCCGAATCGCATCGAAGCCGCCGAATCACCGTTACTTTCGGCGGCCTGGAGACCGGTCGAGCACAACATGCCCAAAAGGGCGAGTGAAAGAGATCTGGAAAAAGAGAGGTTCATTCATCTGTGATTTTATGGTTAAACGCAACAAGCGATTCATCAAACTGATTGAACATAATTTTTATTTAGATTAATTACAAATAAGAACCAAAAAAAACCTCCGCAAAAAGCAGGAGATCGATAAGAATCTCTCCTATTTAGGAACTATTTAACGGATATCAGGCATTCACTCTGTTACTCTTACATAACACAACTTCAATAAAATAAAGATCATAAGGAGCACTGAACAATGTCACAGCACTTTGACGACGAAGCGTACTATGAAATCTCCATGCCGTTGCTCGGGGACGATTTTCCGGAACTCAAGGTTCAGACGACCCACGGCCCGATGAACATTCCGGGAGATTTGAAGGGTTCGTGGTTCGTTCTCTTCAGCCATCCGGCTGACTACACGCCGGTCTGCACGACCGAGTTCGTCGCCTTCCAGCAGCGGGCGGAGGAGTTCGAGAAGCTCGGCTGCAAGCTCATCGGCATGAGCGTCGATCAGGTCTTCTCCCACATCAAGTGGGTCGAGTGGATCAAGGACAATCTCGATGTCGAGATCACCTTCCCGATCGTGGCGGCCAACGACCGCATCGCCAACCAGCTCGGCATGTTGCATCCCGGCAAGGGCACGAACACCGTGCGGGCCGTCTTCGTTGGCGACCCGAATGGCAAGGTGCGCCTCGTGCTCTACTACCCGCAGGAGATCGGACGCAACATCGACGAGATTCTGCGCGCGGTCAAGGCGCTCCAGATTTCCGACAAAAACAAGGTAGCCATGCCTGCCGACTGGCCGAATAACGCGCTGCTCAACGACCGGGTGATCGTGCCGCCCGCCAACAACATCGCGGACGCCAGAAAGCGCAAGGAGCAGTATGACTGCTACGACTGGTGGTTCTGCCACAAACCGCTCGACAAGTGAGCCGCTGAGACCTGACGAAAAAAAACGACGCCGCCCCGGAACCGAGGATCGCACAGGTCCGGGGCGGCTTCGTTTCTGGCCGGATACGTTCTGCGATCCACGCTCCGGCTATTTCCGGGCGACGAGCCTCCCCCGCCCCACCTTGCCTGCCGCCGAAGCGTCGCGCCAGAGGGTGATGCCCTCTTCGACCGCTTTGTACATCTCCTGGCCGTAATTGTCGATGATCGCCTGGCGGAAGTCGTTCTGCACCATGTCGAGGTAACCCTGAACGTGCGTAGCGAAATCTGGCGTGAGGTCTTCCCTTTCGACGACGGTCAACCCGGCGGCTTCGGCGAGCGCCGCGTACCCATTGAGCGTCTCCATGTATGGAAAGACCATGAAGGCATTCAGCGCCCTCCACTCCTCGTCCGCCATCGGGCCGGTCTCCAGCCAGTCGGTAAAGGCGAGCGCGCCGCCCGGCTTGAGCACGCGGGCGCACTCCTCAACGAGCCGCTGCTTGTCGGTGATGTAACACCACGCATCCTGCCCCCACACCACGTCGAAGGTGCTGGCCGGAAACGGCATGTCGAGCGCATTGCCGAGCACGTAATCGATTTTGTCATCGAGACCCGCCTCTTTCGTGCGGCGGTTGGCCTCTTCATCCATCCGCCGGGTGGCATCGAGACCGGTCACGCGACAGCCGTACTTTTTGGCCAGATACCGGGCCGGGCCACCGAGCGCGCTGCACACGTCGAGCAGATGCGTCTTGTCGCTGATCCCTGCTTTCCCGGCAAGTACGTCAGTTTCGGCTTCAGCGCCGACGTGAATCTGCTCACCCATCAGCATCTCCCAGAGAATGCCGCCCGCGCCGTCGTAGACTTCGCTGACGTTTCCGATCGTGACATCGAGTTTATGCTTCGCCATAGAGACCTCTCTTTTGAATGGTTGAAGTTACGCTTGTGTTTGCGTTGTACGGATCAGCCAGCACTTCGGGTCGAGACCGTCCGCATCACCGTTGTAGTGGTAGGCGCTGGCCCGGCAGCCCCAGCAGTGGGCATTGTTGAGGCACTCGTTGCACGGAGTGGGCAGGTTGCGCACGTCGTGCAGTTCCGCGTGGACGAGCGTATTCAGATGCCTGGCGATGATTTCGCGGAAAGGCGTTTCGCGGATGTTTGCCACGCCTTCACGGATAACCGAGCACGGAGTTACATCACCGGTGAAAGTCACGGTGGCCATCGTGCCGCAGTAGTATTTGTCGGTGTCCATCGCCGCAATAAAGATGTTGTCGCCGCCATAGTTGATGCGGTCACGCTCGGTGTAGACGCGCTGCACCTCGTCGAGTTGCGGCTCGAACGCCCGCCACTCCGCACCCATTCCGGCAGGATTGAACATGGTCAAACAGGTGCGCAGCCCTTTGTTTTCAAACCACCAGCGCATGGTTTTAATGGCGTCGTCAGGACCTTGCGCCGAGGTGTAGGTGATGCAGTTGATCATGTTGTCGGCGGGCTTGCCGAGGGCGAGCAGGTTATCGACGCCTTCGACAATGGCATCGATGAAGTGCGCGTTGCCGCCCCGGTGCAGCCGGGCATAGACCTCCGGCGTGATCGAATCGACGTGCACCGAGACAAAGCCACCTTCAGTCACCTCATGCACGCGGGCCGCGATCTCCTTGCTTTTCAGCGGCAAGCCGCTCGTCCAGACGTTGTTCACAAGGCCCAGCGACCGGGCGTACTGCATCAGTTCGTACCAGTCCGGGCGGACGAGCGGATCGCCGCCGAGCCAGTCGATGGCGCGAATTTCGAGTGCCGCCGCATCATCGAGCAGGCCGCGGATTTCGTGCGACGTGAGGCCATGATGCTCGCGCGGAGTCGAGCCGGCGTAACAGTAGATGCACCCCTGCTGGCAGGCGTCGGTGGTCTCGATTTGCAGCGCATAGAGCCGCCGCTCCTCGAAGTACCGTTTCTGCTCCTCCTCCCGCCCGGCAGCCAGCCCGCCATAACGCTTCAGATGATCGTTGATGCAAGCCGCCATACTGCTCTCCTCCCCGGTTGAATGATGTGATTGTAATGACTGTAACCTGTCTTTAAACAGGTCTTTAACAGCGAAAAAGGTTCCTTCGGACAGTTACGGCAAATTTTCTGGAGTCACTTCAACGAAGCGCTCAAAATCATCTTGCTATTCATAATACAAATTACTACATTAATAACGCACTCCCGTGCATATACCCCTTCACGTGTGGTACCCCTTACCCCCTAACCAAACGGAGAAAACATCATGAAAGCTGCCGCAGCTACAATCGGCATTTTTTTCATTGCCCTGTCCTGGACAGACGCAAACGCAAACATCATAACCGAAAACGACATCGATGGCTCGATTCCCGCAGATATTGTAACGTACACAGCAGGAAAAATTGATGATCCAAACATCACGGCATCGGGAATCAGCCGTGGTTCTGGCCTCACCGCAAGCAGTGGCACGGATCGTTTCAATTCGAAAAGCTGGTCAACAGGGACAATTGACACTAGCGATTATTACACGTTCACCCTTGATGCGAATGATGGCTACGAGCTCAACTTTACAAGTTTCGATTATACCGGTGCAGCATCAGCCTCAGGGCCAAAAGCTTTTGAGTTAAGATCCAGCCTTGACGGCTTTACAACAAACATCGGATCGCCCACTGCCTCAGGAACAACGATCGATCTGACCGCCGCCGAGTTCCAGCACATCACAGACCCAATCGAATTTCGTCTATACGGTTATTCGGCAACAAGTGGTTCCGGTACCTTCAGTATCAACGACTACACCTTTAACGGCACAGTTGAAGCTGTACCCGAACCCAATACAATGGCGCTTCTCGGCATCGGCTCGCTGCTGATGCTCGCCAGCAGGCATCGCACTCGCAAGTCGTCAGGAATGGCCGCGTAACGGCAGACCCACGCCAAAACGGCTCACCGATCCCGGCGCTTCAGGAACGGCAACCAAAACTGCCAGCCCGAGAGCAGCCGGGATCATTGTTTATGGGCACCGTTTCGCCCAACTAAATTTCACTACCATTTTACACAAACTTCAATCATTCCGAAAAAAACAACTGGCCAGAATCGGCTTCATACACCTGTGAAAATTCAGATGGAAACGTATATTCCTGCCGTCCGTCATGCGACGGGCGATTATACTTTTGAACCGATAAATTGATTCACGATAATGGAGATCATGTACAAACAGAAGGCAGAACCCGGCAAGCAGTGCCAGGAGTGCCAGAGCTTCACCGTCAACCCCTCGAATGCGGCTGCGGGCACCTGCTTCGGCAAGGACGTGGTTGCTGAAGGCGGCTGTATGTTTTTCAAGGCCAAGGAAGCAAACGCAGAAGCGAAATAAATTTCGCCATCCGCATCCTGTCCTGGCATCGAACAATCACGCAGTCTCTCAAGACGGGCCGGTGCATGAACAGGAAAATATTGGACAGACAGGGTCTCCGAGAGGATACGAATAACTTCCCGGAGACCTTTTTTATATGTCGAGCATCGGGCGCGGAACAATAAGGCCATTTATGTAGCTCTGATAGCGATGGCTGAAAACGAACTTGTAACTGAGGAAGCAAAATTTGAAATCTCAGGCCATCAATGTCTGCTCTGCTGTTTTGAAAAGATCAAAACGCTCTTCAAGCCCTACGCTACCTCCATTGAGAGTATCCTGGTAATAGTGGTAAAATCATCCAGATCGTTATCACCCGTTCGATCATCGTCAAGCTCATTGAGGCTATGCGATGCCCAGAACCACGCTGCCGACATCGTCGCAAGAGCAGGTTCGGCAAGTCTTTCGGGATGATCGAGAAGGTCTTCGCCGAGAGCTTTCGATGCAGATGCATAATTCGAACGTCCGGTGAGCCGGATCATACCGCGCCCTCTGAACCGGTATCCGTCTCCGGATGACTCCGGGCCGTTGCCGATTCCGTTTGCATACGCAAAGTTACCGAGCTTTTCTGGATTTCTTTCATACTTCTGGGCTATGGTACAAGCAGGAAACCGTTTTGGCCACACCTTCATCAACCGGGCGGCAGAATAGGAAAGATGCTCTTCGAGAACATTAAAATGATGCGACTCATCGCCTGTTTGCGCCAGAAACGATGCAATACGTTCATTACTGGGTAATAGCATTTTAAGGATCTCATCATCGGCCTTATCACGTGCACGAGTGTGAACGAAGCACGAGCTTGTCTCAATGATAGTTTTACATCTTTTCAGATGTAAATAATCTATCGGTGCTTTTATTGGCATCAAAAAACCCGAATAAAATCCGGGTATCCCAACCTCTTTTTTACAGCAGGTGAATGAAATTGGAAACACAAAATAACCTGTATAATGCGGAAGGCTGGCTGACCGGGATGCCTGCTTGAATCAGCTGGTTACGATGCATCGGGATTGATTTTCGAGACTTCGTCGCTCCTTACCGTCTTCACGCGGCGCAGATGGGATGCGCGAAAGATTACGAGCCACCTGACAAAAGAAAATTTCTCGTTGCCCCTACCGATTCTTTCGACATTCGTTATATTCATAGAAACATAACGACTCGAAGTGGCGGCAAGAAAGTTGCCTTCGGCTCGCCAGTCGCGATAAACATAACTCATTCAAAAACAATGAATATAAGCGCACGGAACATCTTCAGGGGTACTGTTTCTTCGATCGTCAAGGGCGCGGTCAATGCCGAAGTGACCATCGAGCTCGCCAGCGGAGCTTCGATTGTTTCGACCGTAACCATCGGGGCCGTCGAACGACTCGGGCTGCAAGCGGGCATGGCGTCGAGCGCCATCGTCAAGGCAAGCACGGTCATCCTTAGCACCAACCTGCACGACGCGAAAATGAGCGCCCGGAACATCCTCTGCGGCACCGTCACCCGCGTGATCGACGGGCCAGTCAACTGCGAGGTCGATCTCGAAATCGGCGGCGGCGACGTACTTTCGGCGGTCATCACCCACGGCAGCGCCGAAAAGCTCGGCTTCGCCGAAGGCGCGCACGCCTGCGCCATCTTCAAGGCATCGAGCGTGATCATCGGCGTCGATTGAGCGAACACTTCGCCTCACAAGCTCTTCTCCTAAAGGACTTGTAAGACCTATAAGTCCTTTAGGTCATTTTTTCACCTCGCCGGAACGGCCAATCCCCCGAACATCAGCAGTTCGACAACTCCCATCGACCAGGCGAGTTCGGTAAGAAACGAGGGCGAAAACCGCACACCGGGGCCTGCGCATAGCCGCATGGTGCGCCAGACGGGCTGAAACTTGTTTTTGAAAAAGTAGAGCTTCTCGTAATCGTAGGCGTGCCGAAACATCGGCGCGGCGGAAAAAACCATCTGTTCGAGCAAACTCAACGGTTGATGGTCATCTTTGTGGAGCAGGAACGGCACCTCGCCCAGACTCAGTTCTTCAGCGCCTTCTTCCCGAAGTTTTGCCGAGAGTTCCGTAATCAGACACTCCATGATGTCGCCGGGAGCGTGTCGGCTTCTGAGCATCAGCTCGGTATGGTATGCCTTTGCGCCCTGCCGGGAAAGCGTCACGCAGGCCAGCCAGTTTCCCGAAATGGAGCTGAACACGAAACAGCGCGAGGCGTGTGACGGATCGCTCCGGAATACATGGCGGAGCTGAGGTTTTCCGGCGTGTCGCGATGAGGCGAGAAGCGCCCGGAAACGCCCGGAGCGCATGGCCTCAGGCGGGACCTCTTCGACAACCCCGTGCCGCCACCCTCTTTTGAGCGCGGCCCTGACCTTACGTCCTTCGAAATGCGAGCTGTCGGACAGCTCGAGCACGGCCTCGATGCCTGTCCTGAAGGTGTCGTGCTGCAATGAGTGGAACAATGCGCTGATATGCGGATGGCAGCCCCGGATGACGAAACCCTCCGGAAACGAATCCTTGAGATCGCGGTACAGATCGAAAAGATCGTACGTCGCGGGAATATCGGCGAAGGGCAGCCAGGTGAAACGCGAAAACGGAAGTTTTATTGCGTGGTAGCGTGGATAAGGGGCATCGGTTCTGAGCCAGCTCGCAGGCAGGGATGTATCCATCGACTACATCTTCATTTATAAAATCCGGGTCACTTGCGCCTGAACGGAACCTCCTTTGCGGGAACTTTCGGCTTGGGGTTCGACAGAACGCTTCCTTTGATCAATTCTACAACCATCGCTCCATCATTCAAAATGCCCGTCGCTTTTTCATTGAGAAAGCGAGTTGCGTTGAAAACCGCAGAACCGGTTGCATAGACTCCAAGTCCAACGACAGCGATACCGGCGATTCCATGCAGCGCAGGCGCGGCAATCGGTGCAAGCAAAGCGCCTCCACCGGCAAGCCCGACAGCCGTTACCGTCGTGGTTATCGGATTCTGATTCATGCTGGGTCCTTCCATTCTATCTTTTTTATACAATTCGGGTAATGATGCGATGAGCGTTGCGAACGGTCAGTTCATTCTGACAGTCTGGCTCGTTTTCGGCAAAGGAAGCGTGCTGGCGTACTCTTCTCCTGCCGTAAATCCTGCTATAAAAATCATCTCGCCAAACTCTTCGAGAGTCATATCGAGATCAAGCCTTTGATTGAGGTAATCGCTGAATTTCTTGTCGGCATGAGACCTGTCAATTCTTTTTATGTACCCTTTCCATGCGGAGTTAACCGCATTGAGCCATAACTGCCTGATCATAGTAGACTTATCCCGGTTTACTGATTAAACGTTTTCCTGAATATCAATCCTGGTGACTGGCGCTGCCTCTTTTCCGCTGGCATCAGGCACATTGATGACAACCTTTTGCACAGCGCCCGCCGTACCGGCAGATGGAAAAATCTTTTTGACGATGGAATCGAAACCGCCTTTCGAGGCAACGTTGTAGAACAGGGGAACAGCAAGCGGAACGGCGATCGGAGCAACCGTTACCGCGATGCCCGCGACAGCGACCACGGCTCCGCCCAGAACATGAATGCCAAACGGGAGACCTACGATCGGGACCATCATGGCCAATCCCTGGACGCCGTTAGGTGAGGTTTTGAGCGGTGCGCTACAAGACTCTGACATAACTCTGCGGTTGAAAAATTGACTGATACGAATCATCTGCCAAAACAATAGCAAGGCAACCCGCACCTTGTCAGCACGAATTGCCTTGCCTGGGAAATGCCTCGATTCACTTCTTGGGGGTCACTGCCGAGAGAACGCCCTGTACCGCCTGGGTTGCGGTGTTGGCGACGTTGCCGATGAGATCGGTTGCGGTTTTACCCATCGGCCCTATAGCGGAAGCCGCTGAGTTGAGAACTGATGTAAGAATGTCAACCTGCACCTGGCCGATTTTTCCTACAGCGCCCATGAGATCGTTCAACGACTGGGCAAAATTGCTGGTAGTCTCTTGTGCCATAGCTACTTATGGTTTTTTGGTTGGGAAAGCTCAAAAACTTTCTTTTCTTACGTCGATTATAGTATCAATTCTGTGATTTTCAAAGAGAAAAAAATGAGGCTTTCACCAATGACCATGAAAAACCGCGATTACCTTGCGATCCTTCTGACATCGCGCCTGATGACATCTCTTGAGACCGTTACAAAAAAAACTTCGCGAAAAATCTCAATAAAGCCCTTGAATAAAAGCATATATAATCATAACCAGAGCCTCTTGACTGGAACGGACAGAAGCATCCCGGAGCGGGAGAGCTTTCCATCACCTAACGCACGATGCGGATTCGCCACGGGTAAAGGGTTCTGAGCGATTAATCCTTGGCAATACTCACTTACATTTATTACATTCAACAAATCACAATAACTTAACACTCTCTTTCAAACAGACCGCTTCAACATGAAAGACATCAACGGCGCATTTGTACGTGGAGCCGAAGCGTACGGCAGGTTTCTCGAAGTGTTCATCGACGGCCACTGGTGGGTTGTCGGCGATTATCTCGAAAATGTCGGCAAATGCACCAAGCGGCTCGGAGCCAACGCCTATCCTCACCTCTACGGCAACACTCAGGGTGGCGGCATTTTCCGCGGAAGCTCGCCCGCGGTTTCAGGCTATGCCAGCCCGAGCAAAGAGACCGGCAGCAGGTTCGACTCCTGACCAGCCGTGTCCAGCGATTCGATTCAAGTAGTTACCTCCAGCGTTACGAATCTGAAGTATGATGGTCAGCCAAACCCTTGCCTCTGAATCAGCATCACAGCAGCAGCCGCTTGCGGCTTCAGGCCGTAAATCCGGAAAGAGGTGGTTGCTGGTTCAGCCGGTCAGCAATACCAGCATGATGGTTGACTCGGGAAGCGTCAGCATGCCGCTGAACCTCATGATGGTGGCTACTCTCGCCAGCGAACTTTTCGAAGTCGATTTCATCGATGAACGGCTGGGCGACCGGATTCCGGAGGATTTTTCAGGCTACGATGTCGTTGCCGTCACCTCTCGAACCCTGAACGCAAAAAAGGCTTTCCGCATCGCCGAGGCCGCAAAAAAGCAGGGTAAAATCGCGCTGCTCGGCGGCGTTCACCCGACCATGTCCCTCGATGAAGCCCAGGCACATGCAACCAGCGTCGTGTATGGCGAAATAGAGTCCGTCTGGCCGGAACTGTCGCAAGATGTCATCGACGGCACCATGAAGCCGCTCTATCGCGCCGAAGCGCTGAAGCCGATGAATGCAATGCTGCGGCCCGATTTTTCATTTGCGCTCCGCAGCCGCAACAGCCGGAAATACAGTTCGCGGATTCCCGTTCTCGCCACGAAAGGGTGCCCTGTCGGATGCGATTTCTGCACGACGCCCACCATCTACGGCAAGAACTACCGCTACCGCGACATCGACCTGGTACTCGACGAGATGCGCTACCATCAGCAGCGTCTCGGCAAGGAGGCGGTCAACTTTTCGTTCATGGACGACAACATCAGTTTTCGCCCGAAATATTTCAAGGAGCTGCTCGGCCAGATGGGGTGGCTGAACATTCGCTGGAACGCCAACATTTCGATGAATTTCCTCCACGATCCCGAAGTTGCCGAACTCGCGGCCTGGTCGGGGTGCGAGCTCATGAGCATCGGGTTCGAGTCGCTGAACCCGGAAACGCTCAAAAGCATGCACAAGGGATCGAACCGGCTGGACAACTACGCCTCGGTGGTCAAAAACCTGCATGACCAGGGAATCGCCATCCAGGGCTACTTCATGTTCGGCTTCGACAACGACAGCGAGGAGAGCTTCCAGATGACCTATGACTTCATCATGGAGAACCGGATCGATTTCCCGGTTTTTTCACTGGTGACGCCCTTTCCCGGCACGCCCTATTTCGAAGAGATGAAGCCCCGGCTTCGCCATTTCGACTGGGACAAGTTCGACACCTATCACTACATGTTCGAACCCAAAGGGATCGGGACCGAAAAATTCCTCGAAAACTTCGTGAAGATACAGAAAGAGGTGTACGGTGGACGCGCCATCATGCGCCGGATGAAGGGCAAGCAGCTGAACTGGGTGTGGCTGGCCAACTTTCAGATGAACCGGTTCACCCGCTCCCTGAAACCGGCCATGTATCTGTGACGCCGCGCTCGTTCAATTCCGAACCAATCCTTTGCAAGATATGAACATAGCCACACTGACCGCCAGCACGTCACTGGGCCTGAAAGAGAAGATCAAGGCCCACATTGAGCTGCTCGATCCGGTCACCTGGATCAGCGTTTTTCCCTGCCTTGCCTGCGGCGTCATGGGTTCCGGCGCAATGCAGCCGACCTGGCATGATTACCTGCTGCTCTTTCTGCTCTTCGTCATGTACGGCCCGCTCGGCACGGGTTTCAGCCAGTCGGTCAACGACTATTTCGACCTCGACCTCGACCGCCTCAACGAACCGACCAGACCGATTCCTTCAGGACGGATCTCCGAGCGGGAGGCGATCTGGAACTGGGGCATCGTGCTGTTCGCCGCGCTCGCCATCAGCATCGCGCTGTCAATCCACATCGGCGGCCAACGGGGCCTCATCCTGAGCGTCTGCATGGCAAGCGGCCTGATTTTCGGCTACGTCTATTCAGCACCGCCGTTCAAGCTGAAAAAGAACATTTTTCTCTCGGCTCCGGCTGTCGGCATGTCCTACGGCGTCATCACCTACCTTTCAGCAAACGCACTGTTCAGTGAAATCAGACCCGAAGTGGTCTGGCTGGCCGTGCTGAATTTTTTCATGGCGATTTCGCTGATCATCATGAACGACTTCAAGTCAGAGAAGGGCGATGCCGAAAGCGGCATGAAATCGCTGACCGTGCTCATCGGCTCGCGCTACACCTTCCTCACGGCCTTCATCATCATCGACCTTGTCTTTGCAGGCTTCGCCATCCTTGCGTGGCAATGGGGATTTCAGCTCCTGATGTATATGATTCTCGTTTCGCTGCTGGTCAACATCCTTGTGCAGATTCCGATCTACCGCGACCCGCGAACCGGCGCGTCGTTCATGCAGGGCGCGGTCAGCGACGGCTTCGGCAACGCCATCGGCAAGAGCGAAGTGCACGAACACAACGCATTTCTCCGATTTCAGGTGATCAACAATATCCTGTTTCTCATCAATCAGTTTGTTGCCGCCGGAATGATCGGCGTAAAGTACATGTGAACTTGATATGCATTTCCTTTATTGAGCGCTACAGCTTTTTGGTTTGTTCAAAATCTTTCATTTATTACTATGAGTTTTCGGTTTATAACAGATTAACAAGCAGCGGCGCTTATGCCTGTATCCGTTTCTGATGAACATACCATCGAAATCCTTATCGAACTGATACAGGACGCAGTAGCCGTAGTGGATTGCTCCGGCAAGCTCGTTCACGCAAACAAAGCTTTTTTTGCCCACATCGGCAAAAAACCCGATCTCTGTTTCGGGAAACCTCTTGCCAATCTCCTTTTCGCATCTCCCCTTTGGTTATCACAGGCAGACGCCATCTCCGGCATGGTGAGCAAGGCTGTCGCGACTGACCACTCCACCGGCATGGTTCAGGTGCTGCCGCAAACCGGAGAGGGCGAAACGATGCTGATCGTCACCCTGCCCCTGGATCAGGCAACGAAATCCTCGCCCGATGGCAACCTTACCAAACTTGCAGAGGTCGATGCAGTCAGCGACAGCGCCTCGATACGGCGGGAGCTGCTCGAACACAAGGAGCGCATCTCCTTCGCCCTCGATGCGGCTCGCTCCGGCATCTGGGAGTGGGAGGCCGAAACCGACCGTCTGATGTGGTCAAAGGAGGTGTGGGCGCTCTACGGCCTGGAGCCTGGCAGCCGGGAGCTCAGCAATGAACTTTGCGTCATCACGGTGCACGAGGAGGATCGCGCCTTCGTGTGTACGGTGATCAGGGATGCCGTTCGCGAGGGGCGCGCCGCTTCGGTGGAGTACCGGGTCATTCATCCGGGGGATGGCTCCGTGCACTGGCTGCTCTCCCAGGGATCGCCGAAATATGACGCCAACGGAAAGCTCGTCAGATACATCGGCCTCATTACCGACATCACTGAACGAAAGCTGGTCGAAAACACGCTGCTCGAAAACAAAGCGAGGCTGGATCAGGCTCTCGAAGCCTCCAATGCGGGAATTTGGGAATGGGACCTGAAAAGCGGCATCAATGTCTGGTCAGATGAAGTCTGGAGACTTTATGGACTCGAACCGCATGGCGACTCTCCGTCATTCGCCCTCTGGGCAGACACCATTCTTCCCGAAGACCGGGAGGCAACCTGCAAGTCGGTACGCAATGCCGCGACGAAAGGCAACAATATCTTCATAGAATATCGTGTTCACTACCCCGACGATTCGATTCACTGGCTTCTTTCGAGAGGCAAACCCGTAAAGAACGACAAAGGGGAGATTGTCAAATACCTTGGCACGATCATCGACATTACCCGGCAGAAATCGCTCGAAGAGCAACTCCTTAAAAGCAAGACCCGGATGGCTTTTGCTCTTGAGGCTACCAGCGCCGGCGTCTGGGAGTGGGACCTCAAAAAAGACGAGGTGTACTGGTCTGACCGCATCTGGAAGCTCTATGGCCTCACCCCTGACAGCAAGCCCCATAACCACAAGCTTTGCGAAAGCAGCGTTCACCCGGATGACCGGGAAAAGACTTTTGGCATTGTCATGGAGGCCGCGACAAGAGCAATAGACATAGATATAGAGTTCCGGGTCTGCCACCCCGAAGACGGCTCCCTGCACTGGCTGGCCTGCCGCGGCAAACCGCAGATGGACGAGGCAGGTGCACTGGACCGATATGTCGGCACGGTCATGGACATAACCGAAAGGAAGCGACTTGACGAGGAACTTCGTGAAAACGAGCGGAAATTCAGGAGCATTTTCGATAACGCTCCGATCGCCATCAGCATCAAGGAAATCGAAACCGGCAAGATCATCGATGTCAACGACTCATGGCTTGAACTGCTCGGTTACACTCCCGAAGAGGTGACAGGCCGAAGCGCTCTGGAACTCGGTTTGCATTACCAAGAATCGGATTACGAGGAACTGTTCTCAACTGTTGCAAAACGCGAAAGGATTTGCAACAAACCGCTCCTGTTATATGACAAAAGCGGTGACCTCGTTGATGTGCTCTGTTCAACGGAGTTCATTGAACTCGATGGCGCGGCAGTCCTTCTCGTCATGATGGTTGACATCACGCTGGAAAAAATGCAGCAGCAGAATATCAGCCGACTTGAACAGTCCATCGCGGACCGGAACATTCAGCTGCAAAAGGAGGTGGAACGGCTGCACCGTTTTCTGAGCATGATCTCCCATGAATACCGCACGCCACTCGCCATCATGTGGACAAATCTTGACCTCATCAAGATAAAGCACCAGATGGGCAACTACTCCAACAAGCAGGAATTTGCAAAGATCGAGCGAAGTATCGCCCGCCTGGTAGAGGTTCTTGAGGTCTCCATTCAGGAGAGCAGAATGGCTGACCGGCACAAATCGCTGGCCAACAAGCACAAGCTGCTTTTGGCGAAGCTCATCAAATCTCAGGTCGATACCTTTTCAGGAATATGGAAGGAAAGAAAGGTAGTTTTTGAAAATTGCCCTGAAAACATCAACATTTACGGTGAAGAGTCGGGCATCAAATTTGCGATTTTCAATCTTCTCGACAACGCCCGGAAATACTCTCCGGAAGACTCGACCATCACGATCAAGTGCTTCAGCAAAGACGAAAACAGTGTTAAAGTCGTGGTCGGGAACAAGCTTTTGTATGACCTCAGTGAAGAGGAGCTGGAGATGTTCTTCGAAAAATACCACCGTGGCAGCCATGCCAGCAATACTGCCGGCGCCGGCCTCGGCCTCTGGCTGGTGAAGAATATTGTCACGCAGCATGAAGGCGCCATTTCACTTGTCAAAACCGGAAAGCGAATTGAAGCCACAATTACCCTTCCGGTGATTACCGATAACCCCGCGGATTAATCAGAAATACCTATGAATACAGATGCAACCGTCGAGCAGATATCGCCCATCAGCAATGAGACTGACCAGGGCAGGATTATCGTCGTGGAAGATGACAGCGATTTCCGGGACAGCATTGTCGAAACCCTTACCCTCTATGGTTATGAAGCGACCGGAGCAAAAAGCGCGCTGGATTTCTACCATAAAGTCTCTCAAAAATCGTATGCGCTGGTGATCCTTGACCTCGGCCTTCCCGACCAGAACGGCGTAGTGCTTGCCGAGTTTATCAGGCACAATACCAATATGCGGATCATCATTCTGACTGCACGTTCTTCACTCGAAAGCCGTGTTTCAGCATACAAGGCTGGTGCCGACACCTATCTGCTCAAGCCAGTCAATACCGATGAACTCATCGCATCTGTTGAAAGCAACCTGGGCAGATTCTGCTCAGCGGCAGAAGATGGACAGACTCGCGGTCTCAACCCTCTTGAGCCGTTATCTCCCAACTGGCAACTTTTGATAGCCAATGCGACCGTCATCACGCCAACGGGCGACAAGCTCAACCTGTCATCAAAAGAGGTGGACTTTCTGGCACATCTCGCCTCGAATCCAAACTTTGTTTCCCGTCAGGAGCTTACAGAAGCTCTCGGCTATGCTGACGTCACGTCAGGCAGCAAGGCATTGGACGTTGTGGTTCACCGGCTTCGTCAAAAAGGCGCAGACCACGGCATAACACTGCCTGTCAGGACAGTAAGGGGAAAAGGTTTTCGTTTATCGGAACCGTTGATCATCAAATAAACCGTCCCGCTGCACCCACGTAATCATTTGCGTGAACTGAAACAAGAAACTCCGCACGACAGCTCTTCTCCCGTAGGACTTATACAACCTGTAAGTCCTATTTTTTTTACCTTAACAAAAGCTCTCTCAACCAACTATTGCCGCCATGCCAAATTCAGGAAAAAAGGTGTGCTTCATGACCGGAGCTTCGGGCAAGCTCGGCAGTGAAATCGCCCTGGCCGTGGCCGGGCAGGGATACTCGATTTTTTTTACCTGGCAGCACTCGGAGGAAAAAGCGAAGGAGACGCTCGAAAAAATCCGCTGGGTCAGTCCCGAATCGCAGATGGCGCGATGCGACGTATCGAGCGTCGCCGAGATCGAGCGGGCCTTCGCCTCCTTCAGCGAGCACTTCGACCGGCTCGACCTGCTCATCACGAGCGCCTCGAACTTTTTCCGTGCGCCGCTGCTCGAAGTGACCGAAGCGGATTGGAACAACCTGGTCGATACCAACCTCAAGGGCGCGTTCTTCACGATGCAGCTCGCCGCGCGGATCATGACGAAGCAGCCGTTCGTGTCGCGCATGATCACCATGACCGACATTTCGGCGAATCTTGTCTGGCGCAACTACGCGCCCTACACGGTCTCCAAGTCGGGCATCCAGCATCTCACGAGGATATTCGCCAAGGAAATGGCTCCGAAAATTCTCGTCAACTCCATCGCGCCGGGCACCATCTCGGCCTACTCGGGCCGCGACGACGAGCCGGAAGCTGACCTCGTCGGCAAAATCCCGCTGGAGCGGCTCGGCGACCCGATGGACATCGTCATGGCGATCCGCTTTCTCATGGAGACCGAATACATCACCGGCCAGGTCATCAACGTGGACGGCGGACGGCTGCTGTTCTGAACTATGCATTGAAAACGGAATTTCAATCGCCGTTTCCTTTTCCTCCCATTTGACCCATACGTCCCGTTGCTCAAAACGATTAACTCGCCAACAGGGAACAAGCGAGCCGTTGCCTCCGTTATTTTTTCTATATTTACCCAATAATCGGCTCGTTCATTATTCCATCGACTACCATGGAACACCAGATACCGGTCAACGATATGTCCCAGGAACAGCCCAAATCCGGCCCGGCTGTTCATGACGAAATTCCTGAACCGCTCAGGGAGGTCGGCCAGAAAGTTTCGGATGCTTTCAACGAATTCAAGGAGAGCGAAACCTGGGAAAAAATGCTCGACGCGCGCGACAAGGCTCGCGATTACATCACTGAAAATCCGGTAAACTCGTTTTTTTACGCCCTCGGCGCAGGCGTGTTTCTTGGCTTTCTGCTCAAGAGGAAATAACAGGAAACCCATTATCGCATGAGCCGGATGAAACAGGAGCCAGCCAAAGCCAGCCGCAAAGAGGAGCGGGAACGCCCGAGAAAAGGGATTCCGGGCCTGATCGACAGTACGGTCACTTCGACCATCGAAGACCTGAAGGCGATCATCGACGCCAAGCTCGAACTGTTCAAGATAGAGATGACCGAAAAGGTGGCGCTGGTCAGCGCGCTCCTGCTTCTGCTCGTCGTGCTGATGATCGGCGTGGCCTACCTGATCACCACCATCGCCCTGCTTTTTGGCGAACTCTTCGGCCACACCTGGCTCGGTTATCTTCTCGTGAGCATGGTCTTCATCCTGACCTTCGCTTTCTTCACCAAAGTCAGGCCGGATGCGCTGAAAAACTTCATCCACAAAATCCTTCTCTCCGCCAATGACGACCGCCCATGACCCGATCAGGAATATCCAGTCGCGAATCGACGAGCTGGAGCAGACCATCAGCGACCGCGGGGAGCAGATCAAAGCCAGAACCCGGCAGTTGAAAGAGGATTTGCAGGAGGAGCTGTCACCGGTCGAGATGCTCAGGAGACACCCGCTGGAGGCAACCGGAGTCTCCTTCGTCACAGGCATCGTTGCGGGCCGGGTCATCAGGTCGCTCTTCAGCCCGAAACGCCAGCCCGCCGCCGTTGAAACCACACAGACCAGACCGGAGACATATCAGGCCAGGCAATCCTCCCCAATCGCCGCAGCGGCAGGAGCTGTCGGCGCAGAACTGCTGCACGTCGCCAAAGACCTCGCAGTCTCCTGGCTCAAAAGCCAGGTTGAGACCAAAAAGCGCAAAACCTCGTGAGGCGAGGCTTTGCGGCAATGGGACTGATGAGACTCTTGAGACTTGTGGGTAAAAAACCCGGTCCCCCCTCATTCAATTCATAATTCATCACTCATAATTCTCTTCCTCCCTACCAGTTTGAAATCATCCGGTTGAAGAGGTCGTCAACGGCCATGTTGTAGGCGTTTTTGATAGCGTCTTGCTGGGCTGTGTAACTACCGGCCTGATAGTCGGCAAACCCGACGAAGGTCTGCGAGAAGAGAGTAGTGTTTTTGAGCTTGTCGTTGAACTCGGCTTGCAGGACAATCGTGATCCGGTTGGTCACTGCTCGCTCGGTCACGCCTCCGAGCTGGCTTGGCTCGTCGCTGTATGAGACGATTGCGCCTTTGAGCACCGAGTCGGCCCGGGAGGGATCAGGTTCAATCGAAAGCGTGCTCTGCGATTCGATCTTGTTGACGAGGCTGCGAGTGATGTACTCGCGGAACTCCGCGATACCGGCCTGTGTGGTGTCATCGAACAAGGGCACCGCGACCGTGTTCAGATGCGGCGGAATCGATGCGCCCGAAAAGCTGTAGCATCCCTGAAAAAGAAGCGTCACCAAAGTGAGCAGCGCGAAAAGCATTCCCGTCGTCTTCCGCATGGCTTTCATGGTTAATAGGTTTGTCGATCGATTCTGTTCAGCAGTTTACGAAACGGATAACTCAAGAGCATCATCTTCTTGCGTTTTCCGTCGAGCGCGGAGAGATAGAGTCCCGTCTTGTCGTCGCTCCACGAGGATGCCATTTTGACAGCATATTGCGCGGCCAGATCGGGGCTTTGCGCGAAGATATCGAGAATGATATTGAAAGTCTTGAGCTGCTTTTGCAGTTCGGGAGTCGTCCGCTCCGGATGATTGATCTCCGTCCTGACCAGCCCCGGATGCAGCAGCATGATCGAAAGATCGGTTTTGCGATACTCCTCGGCCATTGCGTAGGTGAAGCGCGCAATGGCTGCCTTGGTCGATCCGTAGGCCGAGATAAAGGGGGTGTTTGAGCCTTTGTCGGTGCCCGATCCGGCCATATTGATGATCTTGCCGCGCCTGCCGGACGACAAAAAATAGCTGGCGGCGGCCCGGCTGCCGTTGTAGGTGCCCTTGAGGTTGGTGTCGATCACGCGGCCCCACGCCGCCGGATCGCTGTCGCAGACGCTGGTGAAAGGGTCGGAGATTCCGGCGTTGTTGATGAAGCAGTCAAGCGCGCCGAACCGCCGAACGGCGGCTTCGACGAGCGCCTCAACGCTGGCGTATGACGAGACATCACAGACGTGGCCAAACACCGAACCGTCGGGAAACTCGCGAACGGCGGCATCGACATTCTCCCGGCGGCTGGAGGTGATGACTACCCTCGCGCCCTCGCGGACGAACTCGCGGGCGATGGCCCTGCCGATGCCTTTGGTCGAGCCGGTGATGACGGCGACCCTGTTCTCAAGCTGTTTCATGACAACACCATTCAGCTCCCGGCAGCGTCGCGCTTCACTCCTGCTTTTTCAGCGCGCTCTGATCGACCATCGCCTGGAGTTCGGGATGGGTCTCGGCCCAGGTCTCGATTGGAATCCCCTGCTCGATCGCCTCCCACGCCTGCCGGATGCTCCTGGCGCCAGCCTTTGGCCCCATCGGATGGCCGAAGACGCCGCGTCCCGGCACGAAGCCGAAATCGACGTTGCCGACCTTGTTGTAGACCGTTTCGAGCGTCAGCGCCGAATCGCTGCCTCCGGGCACGGGAAGGCATGGCTTGATGCGCCCCATCGGCCTGGTGCATTCCAGCACATTTTCGAGCACCTCCTCCTCGGGAGTCATCATGCGCCCACCGAAACCGGGCATGATCACCACATCGAGACCGGCCAGGCGCTGTAATTTCGTCATCACCTTGGAGTGGATGCCGTATTTTTCCATGCGGCTGAAAGCAGCGATGAACGGGAAGTGGCCGATGAGCGGCACCTGCGTGTAGTTGCTGAGCATCCGCACGGCGCTCAGCCCCACCGGCAGCGCGTTGATGAGCAGAGCATTCGCGCCGTTGCGCACGGCGACGTCATGCTTCTCCATCAGGCTGTCCACCTCGTCGGTGATGTTGGCCAGGTAAATCTTGGGTTCGCCGGTCTCGGCCTCCGCCTTGCGCCGTGCCTTGCCGAGGTACGCCGCGCGCTCCTCGATACTCGACCAAGTCACGTCGGCCAGCATCTCGTCATCCTTGGCGATGTCGAGTCCGCCCAGCCAGCTCTGGTAGGCGATCTCCGAAAACTCCTCGGGGCTGAGGCCGATATTTGGCTTGACGACGCCGAAGAAGATCGGGCGACCGTGCGCGTTGAGAATATTGCGCAATCCTTCGATGCCGAACTTCGGACCTTCGAAATCGGCGAGATAGGTGTCGGGAAAGTGAATGTCCATCAGCTTCACCACCGGTACGCCAGGCGTGAAATAGGTACCCTCGCCGCAGACTGCGGTGAGAAGATTGGGAATCTTCGGCCCGAAATTGCAGTGCGGATGCGCGATGGTCACGCGGCAGGCGTGAATCCTGCCCGATTCGGAGTGTTTGACCGGATAGCTGAGCTGCTCAAGCTCCTCGATCACCTCGTAATCGATCACCTTGGCGGCGTGCACCGGACGGAAATCCTCATCGACGCCGACCCTCTTCCACTGAGCGGTTGACTGCTCGCTGCAGAAATGGGCGAGCGCCGTCTCTATATCCCCGACGGATTCGAGGTAGTAGTCGAGAACGAGGTATTGCTCCATGTCGAGCGATTCCCTGGAAGCAAAAAAACCTTTGACGTCTTCAGCATTCATAATTTGATCCGGTCAGCCACTGCAAAGTTATATAATTCGGGAGGCGGCTCCAGCCACCTCCCGGTTGACAATCAAGGCGGAACAGCGCCGCCACGGAAATCACTTCGCGGCCACGAGCGTATTGAAGTACTCGTAGGCTTCGTTCGGGGTGAATCCCTCGTGAACGATCTTGTTGACCGCGAGCATCATCTCTTCGGGATTGTCGCTCTGGAAGATGTTGCGGCCCATATCGACGCCAGCCGCGCCCTCCTGGATGGCGTTGTAAGACATCGTGAGCGCGTCGAGTTCGGGGAGCTTCTTGCCGCCGGCCATGACGATCGGCACCGGGCAGGAGGCGATGACGGTCTCGAAATCTTCCGGCACATAGTAGGTCTTGACGATCTGCGCACCGAGTTCCGCGCAGATTCGGGTGGCGAGACGGAAGTACTTAGCGTCGCGCACCATATCCTTGCCGACGGCGGTCACGGCCATCGTCGGAATGCCGTAGCGCAGGCCCATATCGACGAGTTTGGTCATGTTGTGGATCGAGCGGGTCTCGTACTCGCCGCCGATGAAGACCTGAAGCGTGATGCAGGCGACGTTCATGCGGATGGCGTCCTCGATGTCAACGGCCAGCTCTTCGTCCGACAGCTCCTTGAGGATGCTCGGGCCGCCGCTGCACCGCATGACGACCGCCTTGGTGAGGCTCGGCGGAACGGTGGTGCGCAGGATACCGCGGGTCAGCATGATGGCGTCGGCGTGCTTCATGAGCGGCACGATGTTCACGTCGGGACGCTCCAGACCGGTGGTCGGCCCCTGGAAGTAGCCGTGATCGATGGCGAACATCACCGTCTTGCCGGTCTCGGGACGGAAAATCCTCGACAGGCGGTTCTTCATGCCCCAGTCGAGCGAGTGAGCGCCTTTCAGAAAAAAGCCGTGGGTATTGACCGGAATGTCGGTGTAATACTCTTTTGCCTGCTTGTCCTTATCGTACTCCGCCATCGTGTGACCTCCAGATTGGGTTATGGTGTTGATTATTTACTATAGTCATGCTCAACGGAGCGCAGCGGCGATGTTGCCTCCGTCCACCGTGGTGATCGAGCCGGTCGTCTTGGTTTCGAGCGCCAGATGGACGAAAGCGTTCGCCACGTCCTCCGCCGACACTTCGAGACCAAGCAGGTTGCCCGCCATGTAATCGCGCTCCGAGAGACCGCGCGCCGCCGAACGGGCCTTGATCATCTCCGGCGTGAGCAGGCCGCTGCGGATGCGGTCGGCGTTGACGCCGTTGGCGCGGATGCCGTCGCGTCCGTGGTCGAGCGCATACTGGCGCAGCAGGAAGAGCGTCGCGGCTTTCGGCAGGCCGTAGGGGCCGAAGTCCGGGCCGGGATTGACCGCCTGCTTCGAGACGTTGTAGAGCAGCACGCCGCCGGTGCCCTGACGGCGCATGATGCGGACGGCGTTCTGCGAAATGGTCTGGTGCGAGAAGAAGTTCAGCTCGAAGCTCCTGCGGAGCAGCTCGTCGGAAACATCGCCAATCCGGCCCTGCCATGCGACGCCGACGTTGGAGACGACGATGTCGAGGCCACCGAAAGCGCAGCAGACCGCATCGAACGCCTCGCCGACCGCCGCGGCATTGGTGACATCGCACGGAATGGCGAGCGTGCCGGGGCCGAGTTCCGCCGCCGCTTTTTCGAGCGCCGCCGGATCGAGATCCATGATGACAATCTCCGCGCCTTTGGCCTTGAACGCCTTGGCCGTGGCCAGGCCGATAGCGCCCGCGCCGCCGGTGACGAGCGCCACCTTGCCCGCGAACTCGCCGCCGTTGCGGCTCTTGCGCACCTTGGCCTGCTCCATGTCCCAGTACTCGATCTCGAAAGCATCCTTCTCGGAGATCGACTCGAAGCAGCCGATCGACTCGGCGTCGAGCATCGCCACCGCCGAGTGCTCGGCGATGTCCGCCGTGAGCCTGGCGTCGGCGACGGAGCGCCCAAGGCCGAAAAGACCGAGGCCGGGTACCAGCACGACGCGCGGCATTGGATCGATCATCGAAACCTCCATGCCGGTGGCCGCCTGCTGGCGCTCGAAGTAGGCGCGGTACTCCTCCGTGAAGCGCTCGACGCGCTCCCTGAGCGCCTTGCCAAAGCCATCGAGATCGCTGGCATCCGGCGCGGGCGCAACCAGCGGATGGTTCTTGGTGCGGATGATGAAGTCCGGCGTCATCGCCCCTTTTCTGGCGAACGCCTCCAGGTCGGCGAGCTTGAGATAGTCGAGCAGCGCGGGCGAGCTTCTGAATTCGAGCACAAAACTTTCGAAATCCTTCTCGCCGGGAGTCTTCTCGAACGAGCATGCGCCTCGGACGATTGGCGCGACCTGTTCGACCGGAGCGATCTCGGCAGGCATCGGCGCAACGGCGAACACCTTGCGTTCGGCGGAAGCGATCCGCTCCTCGATGCGGTTGACGCCATCGATCATCCGGTCGTACGCCTCCTTCGCCGAATCGCCAAAAGTCACGAGACCATGCTTGTGCAGCACGAGACCCTCGATGGCAGGATTCTTCTCGTATGCGTCATGCGCGAGATTGGCCAGGCCGAGCCCGGGCTGGATGTAGGGAACCTGCCCGTAGCCGTCGCCGAGAGCCTCGCGGCACAGCCGCTCGCCCTCGCTCTGGTTGCTCAGCGTGAGCAGCGCCAGCGAGTGGGTGTGAAAGATGTAGCGGTGAGGCAGGAAAGCGTGCAGCAGCGTCTCGATCGACGGACTGAGCGAGCGGCTGACCATGTGATCGGTCAGGGTGAAGAGGTTCAGGAAGAGAAAATTCTTGAACTCCCGGGTCGAGAAACGCCGGATATCCTCCTCGCTGTGCCGCTGGCCGGACTCGTACATCAGTTGCAGCTTGCGGAGCGGCTCGATGCGCACCGGCGTGAAATCCCCGGCATCGACCGAGGCGAGATTGACGCCGCTCGCCTTGATGTAGATGACATTGGCGTGGTTGCCGATGAAATCGGTCAGCAGACTTTTGACCGAGGTGTTGCCGCCGCCATGCATGACGAGGCGATCATCCTTGCCGAGCAGCCTCGAAGCATAGACCAGCTCCACCAGTTCCGCAGGAGTATCGGCGGCGTCGATACGGCCAGCCGCCGTCATTTTCAGATCGGACTCGTTCCAGAGATTCTTCATAAGGATTGTACTGTTCCTGTAATCACGGTTAAAATTGCGATGCGCTGCTCAGGAGTGCAGACCCTCTATTTTTTTCGCATGACGCTTCTGAATCAGAAAGCCTGAAAGATAGATCACGATGAAGCCCGGAATGATCAGGGCGAAATAGAGCAGCTGATCGGCCTCTGTTTTGAGCTGGCCGGATGACCAGATCATCCAGACAAGCACGAACCAGACCGGCCCGACAGCCAGAAACATCGCATTCCAGAGCGTTTTGAAACTGTAATTCATAATCGGCGCAAGCTATGCTGACCGGCGGCAAAACAGGACGACGATCAGATCGTCCCCTGCCCCTTCAGCTTTCGTTCGTTGTTTTTTTCGAGAATAATCCTCACCAGATACTGCAAAGCGTTCATCACGTAGGTCAGGTAGGCGATGTAAGCCTCGACGACCAGCACCTCCGGCGGATAGCCCATCCACGCCATGACGAAATAGAGCAGGTGGAAGAATGCCGCCACCGTGCTGCCCACATCCTCCCAGAGAAACTCTTTCGAGTAGACCCACTGGTCGAAAATCTCCTTTTCGAAAAACATGCCTGTGATGAACAGAATGGCGAAAAAGAGGGTCTTGAACAGAATGGCGAGACTGATCCAGTAGAATTCGATCTGGGCCAGGTCGTAGTAGTACAGCGTGTTGAGCGTTACACCGGCGAGGAAAACGAAAAACTGAAGAGGAGCCAGAATGATCTGAATATCGGTCCAGACCGATGCGTTGCGTTTAGCGAGCTGTTCAGGTGTGTAGCGAGGCATGAAGTCTTTCTTGTGCTTGCAACTGAAGTGGACGATTGTAACAGCCAGTCCGGCTGTATGAAGCAGGGAATATAGCAAAATCCGGATACCCTGAAAAACCTCTGAAAAGCGAAATTGCGCTTCCGACACAATCTTTT
>CAYZCF010000001.1:0-17532 GCA_964476855.1 uncultured Chlorobiaceae bacterium | reverse complement strand
GGTTTCGTAGGTTTCACCAGACAGGTTGAAAACCCGCTTGCCTGCCCAGGCAAATCCGGGCATTCCTGCAATACAGAGTCATGGTTTTTTCGATCAATCCGGTTTTTTTCACCTGATGCAATTTCCTGACCCAGCAGCCACCCGGCCCCTGAAAATCCTGCTCGTATCCCCGCAGGGCAAAATGGATGACGACAGCAACCAGAAGCCTCTCTTCCACATGGCGCTGGGCGTACTGACAAGCCTGACTCCACCTCAACACCATATCGAACTCGTGGACGAACACTTCCACGACAAGATCGATTACGATGGCGACTACGACATGGTCGGCATCACTTCGCGAACCATCGAAGCGACCCGCGCTTACGAGATCGCCGACGAGTTCCGCAAGCGCGGCAAGACCGTGGTGCTCGGCGGTTTGCACATTTCGTTCAACCCCGACGAGGCGGCGGTTCACGCAGACTGCATCGTGGTCGGCGAGGCTGACAATCTCTGGACGACCCTGCTCGACGATGTAGCCAACAACCGGCTTAAAGAACGCTACGACTCCAAAGATTTCCCGCCGGTCAAAGCGATCACACCGCTCGATTACGCAAGAATTGCCAAAGCCTCGAAGCGAACCAAGGTCGATGGCACCAAATCGATTCCGATTTACGTCACCCGTGGCTGCCCGTTCAACTGCTCCTTCTGCGTCACACCAAACTTCACCGGCAAGCAGTACCGTGTGCAGAATCCGGAGGCGCTGAAACATCAGGTCGAGGAGGCGAAAAAGTACTTCTTCAAGGCGAACGGCAAGAACTCGAAGCCCTGGTTCATGCTGACCGACGAAAACCTTGGCATCAACAAGAACAAGCTCTGGGAGTCGCTCGACCTGCTCAAGGAGTGCGACATCACCTTCAGCGTCTTCCTCAGCATCAACTTCCTCGAAGATCCGACCACGGTTAAAAAGCTGGTGGATGCCGGATGCAACTTCGTGCTGGCCGGTCTCGAATCGATCAAGCAGAGCACGCTCGAAGCTTACAACAAGGGACACGTCAACTCAGCGGAAAAGTACTCGAAAATCATCGACGACTGCCGCAAGGCCGGTCTCAACATCCAGGGCAACTTCCTCTTCAACCCGGCCATCGACACCTTCGAGGACATCGACGAGCTGGTGCAGTTCGTCAAGAAGAACCACATCTTCATGCCGATCTTCCAGATCATCACCCCCTATCCCGGCACGCAGATGTACCACGAATACAAGGATAGCGGCCTCATCACCATCGAGGACTGGGAGAAGTACAACGCCCTGCACCTGGTCATCAAGTCCGACCGCTACGAGCCGCTGCTCTTCCAGTACAAGGTGCTCAAGAGTTACGTCAACGTCTACACCTGGAAGGAGATTCTGCTCAGAACCCTCTACAACCCGAGGAAACTGATCAACCTCGTCACGAGTATCGCCTTCAAAACGCACCTGAGCGCACAGCTCAAGGCATTCGAGCGCGACCACAAGATGAACCCCGGCATGTTGGCAGGCGTCAAACCGGCGCTGAATGGATGAAAACAAAAAGAGTTCGGCGCTCGACACGGCCATCCGGCTGCTGGCCGGAAGGGCGCACGGCAGAGCCGAACTCGAAGCCAAGCTCAGAAAAAAGGGATTCGACGCCGATGCGATCTCGAAAGCCCTCGCAAGACTCGACGAGCTTGGTCTGACCGACGATCGCGCATTCGCGCAAAGCTGCATGACCGGCATGGCCCGCCGCAGACCCGAAGGCCGCCTCAAAACCCGCGCCCGACTCAAGCAAAAGGGATTGCCCAACGAGATCATCGACGAAGCGATCACCAGCTTCGATCAGGCCGCCCTTTGCCGCGCAGCCGCCGAAAAGAGGATACGCACCCTCACCGGCCCGTCCGAACAGAAAAAGAAAAAGCTCATCGCCTTCCTCAAAAACCGCGGCTTCGACTGGGAAACCATTCGCGAAACGGTGGAACATGTAACGGGCAGCAACGATGAAACAGACGGCATGGAGTGAATGGATAATGGATAGTTGATAATGGAAGAGAAGAGCCTTTGGCTCCATTGCATCAATTAAAGTCTACGCTCTCTATTTCGGGCAATCCCCCACACACAAGCAAAAGGGCGAACCCACCAGCTCGCCCTCTTCCATTATACACTATCAACTATCAACTGCTACTCTTCGCCTGCGTGCACGAGGGTGCCTATCGGTTCGCCCTTGAGCAGGCGGGTCAGGTTGCCGCTGGTGTTCATATTCATCACGACAATCGGCAGGGTGTTTTCGCGGCAGAGCGTGATGGCGGTCATGTCCATCACCCGGAGGTTTTTGCGAATTACGTCGAAGTAGGAAATGCGCGGGAAGAACTCCGCTTCGGGATTCTTTTCGGGATCCGAATCGTAGACCCCCTCGACTCTGGTGCCCTTGATGATGACGTTGGCCTCGATTTCGATGGCGCGCAGCGATGCGGCGGTATCGGTGGTGAAGTAGGGGTTGCCGGTACCCGCGCCGAAGATCACGACGCGCCCTTTTTCGAGGTGGCGCACTGCGCGGCGGCGGATGAACGGCTCGGCGATCTGCTCCATCTTGATGGCTGTCAGAAGACGGGTGTAAATGCCTTTCCGTTCGAGCGCGTCCTGAAGCGCCAGCGAGTTGATGACCGTGGCGAGCATTCCCATATAGTCGGCCTGCACGCGATCCATCGAGGCCGCGGCCGTAGAAAGCCCCCGGAAAATATTGCCGCCTCCGATCACCAAAGCGATCTCGGCGCCGAGGTCGCAGGCCTCCTTGATCTCGTCGGCAAAGCTTTCGAGAACTCCGGCATCGATACCATAGCCACTCTCTCCAGCAAGAGATTCGCCACTGATCTTGAGCAGGATTCTCCGGTACTTTAACATTTCGCTTCTCCTTTTTCTGATTGACTTGTGCGACGGAACTGATCGGGTATCTCTTTCAAATAAGCAAAAAAAAAGCCTCGCATCAACGAGGCTTTTTTTGTTTCAGGCTCCTAACTGATACCTGACAAAGGCTTTGACCTTGACTTGCGCCTGGTTCTTCTTCATGAAGTCGTCGAGCACACCGGATACGCGGGCATTCTGATCCTTGATGAAGGTCTGCTCGGTCAGCACCACCTCCTGGTAGTACTTGTCGAGACGACCCATGACGATCTTGTCAACGAACTCCTCTTTCTTGCCCTGTGCAAGCGCCTGCTGGCGGTAAATCTCCTTTTCCTTCTCGACGAACTCTGCCGGAACGAGCGAGCGATCGGTGACAATCGGAGCGGCGGCAGCGACCTGCATGGCGAGATCTTTGGCAAGCGACTTGGTCTCTTCCGGCTTGTCGGTATCTACGGCGATCAGGGCTGCAAGCTGTGCGCCGGGATGGATGTAGCTTTCGAGCACGCCCGCTTCAGCCGACAGCCTTGCAAGACGCTTGAGTTCGAGTTTCTCGCCGACCTTGCCGGTCATCGATTTCAGCGCCTCTTCGACGCTCTCGTTGCCGTACGCTTCGCCGAGATTGATGGCGAGCAGCGCTTCGCGCGATTCGCAGTTGTTGGCGAGCGCGAGGCCTGCCAGTTCGCTGGCGAAACCGGTGAACACCTCGCCGCGAGCCACAAAATCGGTCTCGCAGTTGAGTTCGAGAATGACGCCGCTCTTCTGGTCGTCGCTCAATCTGATGCAGATCATGCCTTCGGAGGCTTCGCGATCAGCACGCTTGGCGGCCATCGCCGCGCCTTTCTTGCGGAGATATTCGATGGCTTTCTGCATGTCACCCCCGGTCTCTTCGAGGGCCTTCTTGCACTCCATCATGCCGACGCCGGTGGTATCCCTGAGATCCTTGACGTCTTTGGCGGAAATCTGGCTCATAATAAACTATGGGTATTGTATCGTGATTGGTTGCGGAAAACGAGGCTGGAGCGCGGGGTTCCGGCCTCGTTCCGGTAGCGTTAAGATCAGTCGTTGGCCGACTCTTCTTCGGCGGCTTCGTCCATCTCGGCGAGAACTTCCTGCTCGACCTGAAGCGAACGGGCTTCGAGGATGGTGTCAGCAACCGCCTTGACCATAAGGTCGATGGAGCGAATAGCGTCGTCGTTGGCCGGAATGACGTAATCGACCTCGTCGGGATCGCAGTTGGTATCGACCATCGCGAAGATCGGAATGCCGAGCGAACGGGCTTCCCTGATGGCGATGTGCTCTTTCTTGATATCGACCACGAACAGCGCTGCGGGCAGGCGGTTCATATTGGAGATACCGCCGAGGATGCGTACGAGCTTGTCCTTTTCGCGGAGCAGCATGAGGCGCTCTTTCTTGGTGATCATGTCGAAGGTGCCGTCGGTCTCCATGCGGTCGATGGCGTTCATCCGGCGGATGCTCTGGCGGATAGTCGAGAAGTTGGTCAGCATGCCGCCGAGCCAGCGCTCGCAGACATACGGCATACCGGCGCGCTCGGCCTGTTCGGCGATGATGACCTTGGCCTGTTTCTTGGTGCCGACCAGCATGATCTCGCGGCCGGTCGAAGCGATGGCCTCGATTGCCTTGAGCGCCTCGTCAGCCATGACAAGCGTCTTCTTGAGGTCGATGATGTGAACGCCGTTCTTCTCCATAAAGATGTACGGCTTCATTTTCGGGCTCCAGCGGCGGGCGAGGTGACCGAAGTGCACGCCTGCGCGAAGCATCTCTTCGAGCTGGAATTTTGACATGATTGTCTCCTTTGTTTAGTTGAACCTCTACCCTGCCGTCGCCAGAGGGATCCCGAAGAAATTCGGGACACTTCCCCAAAGCGTTATCCGGCAAGCCGGAATGACAGGGTATGTGAGTTGATGTTGCTACGAAAAAATCAGCGTTTCGAGAACTGGAAGGATTTGCGAGCCTTTTTCTTGCCATATTTCTTCCTCTCGACCATACGGGGATCGCGGGTGAGCAGGCGATCGGGCCTGAGCGCAGCACGGATCGACTCGTCGAACTCGACCAGCGCCCTGGCGATGGCGAGGCTGACCGCGCCAGACTGACCGGTGAGGCCGCCGCCCTTAACATTGATCGTGATATCGAAATCGTTCTGCTTCTCTGCGACTGCCAGCGGCTTCAGCGCCTGGCTTCTCTTGAACTCATCCTTGAAATAATCTTCGACCGGCAGCTTGTTGACCACGATCTTGCCTTTGCCCGGCGACATGAACACCCGTGCAACCGAAGTCTTGCGGCGGCCTACGGTATCGATAACCTCTTTCATCAGTATGCGTTATGTTTATTGATTGACTTTCATTTCGACCGGCATCTGGGCAGCGTGCGGATGCTCCGGGCCTGCGTAGACCTTGAGCTTCTTGAAGAGCTGGCGGCCAAGGTTGTTGTGCGGCAGCATGCCCCACACGGCGTGCTCAATCACCTTTTCCGGCTTTTTCTGGAGAAGGTCTTTCACGCTGTCGATCCTGACGCCACCGGGATAGTGGGAGTGAGAGAAGTAGGTCTTGTCGTCGTGTTTCTTACCGCTCAGCGCAACTTTGCCGGCATTGGTCACGACCACGAAATCACCGGTGTCGATATGAGGGGTGAACTGCGGTTTGTGCTTTCCCCTCAGAACATTGGCGATCTGGGCGGCCATCCTTCCCAGCACCTGGTTCTCCGCATCGATGACATACCATGTCCGTTCCACCTCGCCCGGTTTGGCTGAGTATGTTTTAAAACTTAACGTCTTGCTCATGCTTCTCAATGATTATCTGGTCTATTCCGAAAAATAAGGTCGAACAATGTAATTTATTCCGATTAATTCTACAAACTATTACCTTGTTCTCTTTGCAAGAAGTTATTCAAACCGAAAACGTCCCTTCGACGTTTTCACGCCGCTTAGAGATGAAACCACTGATCGCACTGGTAGGCCGGCCAAATGTCGGCAAATCGACCCTCTTCAACCGCATTCTGAGACAGAAAAGCGCCATCGTCGATCCCACGCCGGGCGTGACCAGAGACCGCCACATCAGCCCTGGCGAGTGGCAGGGCAAGCAGTTCCTGCTGATGGACACCGGCGGCTACGCGCCCGAAAACGACACGCTCAGCATCGCGATGCTCGAACAGACGATGCGCGCCTTCGAGGATGCCGACGCGATCATCTTCATGGTGGACGCCCGCGCGGGGCTGACCTATCTCGACCTCGACATCACGAAAATCCTGCAGAAGACCTTCAGGGACAAGAAAATCTTTTTCGTGGCCAACAAGGTGGACAACCCGCAGGTCGCGCTCGAAGCGCAGTCGCTGGTCAGGAGCGGTTTCACCGAACCGTATTTCATCTCGGCGCGGGACGGCGCGGGGGTGGCGGACATGCTCGATGACGTGCTGGCGAGCCTGCCATGCCCCGAAGGCGAGGAGATCGCCGAGGACGACTCGATCAAGCTCGCCGTGCTCGGTCGGCCCAACGTCGGCAAGTCGAGCCTGGTCAACGCTTTGCTCGGTGCCGAACGGCAGATCGTTTCGGACGTGCCCGGCACCACGCGCGACGCCATCGACACCATCCTGAAGCGCAACGGCAAGGAGTACACGCTCATCGATACGGCGGGCCTGCGCAAGCGCACCAAGATCGACGCGGGCATCGAGTTCTACAGCTCGCTCCGCACGGAACGCGCCATCGAGCGCTGCGACGTAGCGCTTGTGCTGCTCGACGCCCGGCTCGGCCTCGAAAGCCAGGACATGAAGATCATCCACATGGCCATCGAGCGCAAGAAGGGTGTGCTGATTCTGGTCAACAAATGGGACCTGGTCGAAAAAGATTCCAAAACCAGCAAGGCGTTTACCGACACGCTGCAAAACCAGCTCGGCAACATCAGCTACATTCCGGTGATCTTCACCTCGGCGCTGACGAAGAAGAACTGCTACCGCGCCATCGACACGGCGGCGGAGATCGCGCTGAACCGTCGGCAGAAGATCAGCACGAGCAACCTGAACCGCTTCCTGCAGGAGGCGATCTCGATGAGGCACCCCTCCACCAAATCGGGCAAGGAGCTGAAGATCAAGTACATGACCCAGATCGAGTCGGGCCATCCGGTCTTCGCCTTTTTCTGCAACGATCCGGAGCTGCTCGAAAGCAACTTCCGCCGCTTCCTCGAAAAGCGCCTGCGCGAAAACTTCGACTTCGCGGGCATTCCGATCACCATGCGCTTTCTGCGGAAGTCAACGCGGGAACCGCGAGGCAATTAAGGCCGTTGTGTTGCGGAATTTGCCGCTTGGGACGAATGGGACGATTGGGAGAAAGAATACGGTCGGAACCGACATGCCCGACTGATTCCTACCTTTAAATTATTCATTATCAATTATCAACTATCCATTATCCATTAATAATTATGTCAATACAGAAATCGCAGATCGAGGCCGCGCTGGGCACGGTCATGGAGCCGGATCTTGGACGTGACCTCATGACGCTCGGCATGGTCGAGAACATCGCAGTCGATGAGGCGGGCAACGTGTCGTTCACCGTGGTGCTCACCACTCCGGCCTGCCCGATGAAGGAGAAGATCAGGAACTCCTGCATCGAGGCCATCAGGGCCGCTGTGCCGGAGGTTGGCCAGATCGAGGTCAACATGGCCTCCAAAGTCACCTCGTCGTGCAGCCACCACGGCGCGCATGGAGGCCACGGCAATCACGACGGGCAGGGCAATCATGGCGCGCACGGCGGCCACGGCGCTCCACAGAAGATCGATCTTCCGAACGTCAAGAACATCATCGCCGTGGCCTCCGGCAAGGGCGGCGTCGGCAAATCGACCGTGTCGCTCAACCTCGCCGTCAGCCTCGCCGCGTCCGGCGCGAAGGTCGGCCTGATCGACGCCGACCTCTACGGCCCGAGCATTCCGACGATGGTCGGTCTCCAGAACACCAAGCCCGAGGTGCAGAACGGCAAGCTCATGCCCATCGAAAAGTTCGGTGTGAAGATGATGTCGATCGGCTTCCTCGTCGATCCGGAGACGGCATTGATCTGGCGCGGCCCGATGGCCTCCAGCGCCATGCGCCAGCTCATCACCGATGTTGACTGGCAGGAGCTCGACTACCTGATCTTCGACCTGCCTCCCGGCACCGGCGACATTCAGCTCACCCTCGTGCAGAACCTCGCCATCAGCGGCGCGGTGATCGTCACCACTCCGCAGGAGGTGGCACTCGCTGACGTTGCCAAGGCGGTCACGATGTTCCGGAAGGTCGGCGTGCCGATCCTCGGCCTCGTCGAAAACATGAGCTGGTACGAGCTGCCCGACGGCACGCGCGACTACATCTTCGGATGGCAGGGCGGCGAGAAGTTCGCGAAAACCAACGCACTGACCTTCCTCGGCTCGATCCCGATCAGCAGCTCCGTGCGCGAAGGCGGCGACAGCGGCACACCCGCGATCATCGCCAACCCCGACGCGCCGAGCTCTCAGGCGGCAAGCCGCGTCGCCGGTGAAATCGCCCGGCAGATTTCGATTCTGAACGCGAACTGTTCGCTGAACTGAGATCGGCGGCGAGAAGCGCAGCCCTGAGGCATTACGGATTTTTCAGGGTTGCGCCACTGTTGTTTATATTGGGCATTGATTTCAGGAAGAACACAATTTTTTTCACCAACCCACACAAACTAACAAGTGTACATACCATGAAGGATTATCTGCCAAAAACCGATCCGCTTTACGACAGAGTCATCAGCGCCCTCGAAACCGTCCGCCCCTACCTCCAGGTCGATGGCGGTGACTGCCAGCTTGTCGGTATCTCCAAGGATATGGTGGTCGACGTGAAGCTTCTCGGCGCCTGCGGCTCCTGCCCGATGAGCACCCTCACCCTCCGTGCGGGCGTGGAACAGGCCATCAAGAAAGCGATCCCCGAAATCGCCAGAGTGGAATCGGTCTGAGCCCAACAGCACAGAAATGCGAAACGGCTGCCCGGAATTTACACCGGAGCAGCCGTTTGTGGTTTTGGGGGGAAGTGGGCTTGGTGGACGCTGTGGACTTGGTGGACAAATGTAAGAGAATACTCTTTTCCTGAATTCGTCCACAAAGTCCACTCAGTCCACCATTTAATCCAGATTTCTCAGCAACAGCTCCAGCGAGTCTTCGTTCTTGACGAGTACGTCTCTCGGTTTGCTGCCGTCTCCGGCGCTGACGATGCCATTGCGTTCGAGCTGGTCCATCACGCGGCCCGCGCGGCTGAAGCCGAGGCGCAGGCGGCGCTGGAGGAGCGAGACGCTTGCCTGCTGGTGCAGAACGACCAGCCGGGCGGCCTCCTCGAACATGGCGTCGCGCCTGTCCCTGTCCTGATCAGACCCCGCCGAGAAACCGTTGCCGTTCGACGACGGCGGTTCGGGCAGGATGCACTCGGTCTTCAGCGGAGGCTGATCGCCGATAAACCCTGTGATTGCATCGACTTCGGTCAGGGAAATAAAGGGGCACTGGATGCGCTCCGGCTTGGACATCCGCGCCGACTGGAAGAGCATGTCGCCGCTGCCGAGCAGCTGCTCCGCGCCCGACACGTCGAGAATGGTGCGCGAATCGACCTTGCTGGCCACCTGAAAGGCGATACGCGACGGGAAGTTCGCCTTGATGATGCCGGTGATGACGTCAACCGACGGGCGCTGCGTGGCCACGATCAGGTGGATGCCCACCGCGCGGGCCATCTGCGCGAGCCTCGTGATCGGCTCCTCGACCTCCCGACCCGCCGTGATCATCAGGTCGGCAAGCTCGTCAACCACGACGACGAGGTAAAACATCGCCTCGTCCTTCATCTTCCGGTTGTACTCGCCGATGTTGCGCACCCCGCACTTTTCGAGCATTTCGTAGCGATGCTCCATCTCCCGCACCACCGATCGGAGCGCGGAGACCGCTTTCTGCGGATCGGTGACGATGATCTGCTCCTCCATGCCGGGAATCTTCGGCAGGAAGTGATCTTTCAGCAATTTATACGGTTTGAGCTCGACCCGCTTCGGATCGATCAGCACGAACTTCACCTCGTCGGGCTTTTTCGAGTAGAGCAGGCTGGTGAGCAGCACGTTGATCGCCACCGACTTGCCCGCGCCGGTCGCGCCCGCGATCAGGAGGTGCGGCATGGCGGCGAGGTCATCGACAATCACCTCGTTCGAGATGCTCTTGCCGAGGACGATGGGCAAAGCCATCGTGTTGTTCTTGAACTTTTCAACCTGTAACACCGAGCGCATCACCACCGGGCGCGGCTTGCTGATCGGAATTTCGACGCCGATGGCGTTCTTGCCGGGAATCGGCGCGATGATGCGGATGCCGCCGGACGAGGAGGCCATTGCCATGGCGAGGTCGTTTTCGAGCGACTTGATCCGGCTGATCTTCACCTCCGGCGCAAGCTCCAGCTCGAAGAGCGCCACGCGCGGGCCGACGGTGGTGGCGATGCGCATCACCTCGATCTTGTAAATCTTCAGCTTTTCGAGCAGGCGATCCTTGGTTTCGGCCAGGTGGCGCTCGTCATAGCTCTCGTCCTCGTCCTTCGGGCGCTGCAACAGGTCGATGGAGGGAAAGCGGTACTGGACATGGTCGTGCGTCCTCACCTTGAGCTTCCGCTCGTCGAGGTCGGCCTCCGCCTCCCGGACTCCCGGATTGATGATCATATCCGGCCCCTCTTCCGACCGGACGATTGCCGGTTCCGGCGCCAGAATCTCCTCGACCTCCGCAGGAATGACGATGGGCTCTATCGCGGGCAGTCTGACGGGTGGCGAGGCGGGCGCGGATTCGGGTTCCGCATCCCTGACGGAAACCGGCGGCTTGACCGGCTTTTGGCTTGGGACAGGTTTTGGCTTTGGAGGGCTGCTTTTTGCGGCGCGCTGCTCCTTCTTCTCTCTTTTTTTCCGCTCCTTTTCGAGAACGACGGCCATCCGCTCCGCCTTCTTCCTTACCTCGCGCTCCTCCTTTTCGCGGCGCTTCCTCGCCCGCTCGGCCCTGATCGCCTGCACGGTGGCCGACACCTTCGCGAAAAAGGCGCGCACTCTGGCAATCGTATTCGTGATAAATTCCCACCCCATGTAGAAGGTCAGCAGCACGCCGATGACGGCGGTGAGCGCCCATGCGCCGGGGTAGCCGATGATCGTCGAGAGGAACGACGCCATCATCCGCCCGGTCGCGCCGGACATCACATCGGCGAACGGCGCGGCGGAGAGGCCGATCATAGCGGAGAGATCGAGCGCCATCAGGAGCGTGTAGACGAGAAAGAAGAGCGCCGGGCCAAGGGGCTTCGTCCGGAACAGATGCCAGCCGAGCACGAAAAACCCGGCGAGCGGCAGCAGCACGGGATAGCCGAGCAGCACGCGGATGAAAAAGACCGACAGCCGAGCCCCGAAAAGGCCGAAAGGGTTGTGGATCGCCCCGGCAATCGCCTTGGCCGCGCTGGAGAAAATCTCGTACCAGGGCAGCGTCACGATGTACGGCTCGTCCTCGGCATGGAAGCCGAGCACGGCGGCGATGCAAAAGAGCGCGGCGAGCATCAGGGCGATGCCGCCGGCTTCAGTGACTAGACTATCCTTGAAGAATGCCTTTATGTCTATGTTTGTCTTCAACAAGGAGATTGGTTCCTCTTCAGATCATGGACGGTCAGCATGCACGAACGGCAGTCGCCTGACCGCGCCGGGTTGCATGGTTCCGCGAATTTCGACGAAGATCGGCGTGCCTGCCTGCGCGTAGTCAAGCAGGATACTGGCCGTGCCGATCGGCTCCTGGAGCGTCGGCGAGACGGTTCCGCTGCACACCTCGCCAATCTCCTGCTTGTCGGAGTTATAGACCTTGAAGTGCTGGCGCGGAATGGCGCGCCCGTCGAGACTGAAGCCGACGACGCTCTTGCGCGGCGCGAGTTCGACCTGCACGCAGGCCTGCTTGCCGATGAAGTTCGGCTTGCCCATCTTCACCACCCACTTGAGCCGCGCTTCGAGCGGGTTGACATCCTTCTCGATTTCGTGGCCGTAGAGCGAATAGCCCATTTCGAGCCGCAAGGTGTCGCGCGCGCCGAGGCCGATGGGCTGGATGCCGTCCGCCTTTCCGGCCTCCATCAGCGCCGACCAGAGCGCTTCGACCTCTCCGTTCGGCAGGCAGATTTCCACGCCCGCCTCACCCGTGTAGCCAGTGCGGGCCACAATGATCTCCGAGCCTCCGAAGGTCAGTTTCTTGAAATGGAACGATTTCAGCTCAAGCAATCCAGCATCCGGGAAAACCCGCGCGAGAATATCGAACGACTTCGGCCCCTGCAAGGCGATGAGCGACAGCTCGCTGGTGTGGTTTTCAAGCGTCACTCCCTCGAACTCGCCGACATGGCTCGAAAGCCAGTCGAAATCCTTTTCGCAGTTGCTCGCGTTGACGATGATGAAAAAGGTGTCGGCGCTGACGCGGTAGATGATGAGGTCATCGACGATGCCGCCATCGGGATAGAGCATCAGCGTGTACTGCGCCTGCCCGTCCACGATTTTGCCGAGATCGTTGGTGGTCATGTACTGGAGGAACTCCAGCGCCCGCTCGCCCCTGACGTAGAAATTACCCATGTGCGACACATCGAACAGCCCCGCCGCTTCGCGCACGGCCTTGTGCTCGGCGATGATTCCGGTGTACTGCACCGGCATAAAAAAGCCGCCGAAATCGATCATTTTCGCACCGGCAGCTTCATGCCAGGCTGAGAGCACTGTCTTTTTCATTGATCTCCTGTGTTTGGATAACTGAGTTGGAATGTCTTGTAAAAAAACAATTTGGGGAAAAGATCAAAGCCTTTTTCCGCACGCGGCGCAACAGATTGCCGCCCGCGCTCAGCCGATGATGACCGAGTCGCCGAGTTCGTTGCGGTCATCGCCCTTCCGTGGAAAATGGCGGTTCAGGAGCTTGCCGCAGATTCCCACGGCCTCGCGGATCGCCTCGCCCTGCCGCCCGTCGCGAATTCCTTTCGTGATGGTATCGACCACCTCCTGCCAGAGCTGCTTGCCCACCACGGCGTCGATGCCCGAGTCGGCCAGCACGCGGACGCTGTGCTCGTACAGCGAGATGTAGATGAGGATGCCGGTGCGGTCGCGGGTTTCGTGCACCTTGCGGTGGTAGAACGAATGAATCGCCGCCTCTTCGACCTCTTCGGCGATCTCGGCGCGGCTCACGAAGGGACGCTTCAGGGCGGAAAAGCGCTTGACCACTTCGTTCGCGCCGATGAAAAAGAGCGCGAAGAAAACGAGGAAGAGCCACATATTCTCGCTGCCGCAGAGCAGCGCGCCGCCAATGGCGAACACGAGCGAAATTGCGCCGCTCGCGGCCATGATCGCCGAGGGGTAGTTGCTGCTCTCGCCCACCGCCATCACCACGATCTCGCCCGAGGTCGAGGCTTCAGCCTCCCTGACCGCTTTTTCGATCAGAAGCCGCTCCTCGGCAGTCAGGAACTTCTGTATTTTTTCTTTCATGCCGCTTCTTTTCCCGATGTTGATTGCCGCCGCGCTTACCAGTCGCCCGACGCTCCGCCGCCGCCGAAGCCGCCGCCACCGCCGCTGAATCCACCCCCGCCGCCAAAGCCGCCCGAGCCGCCGCCGGAGGTGAAGATGCCGCCGCCGGGCCCACCCCAACCGCTGGAAACGAACGGCCCGCCGTGATGGCGTCCGCCGAAGATGCGGAGATAGAAGAACAGCACGACGAGGATGATGAGAACAAGCGGAATCGACGGTTTGCCGTCCCTCTCCTTTTTGGGCTCGGCCTTGTATTCGCCCTTCACCGCCTGTGTGAGCGCGTCAGCCGCGCCAGTGAAACCCGCGTCGAAATCCCCGCTCTTGAATGCCGGCTGGATGACGCCGCGAATGATGCGGCCAGACTCCAGGTCGGTCAACGCGCCCTCGAGGCCATAGCCAACCTCGATGCGCACCTTGCGGTCGCCCTTCGAGACAATCAGCAGGACGCCGTTGTCCCGCTTTTCGTCGCCGATCTTCCACGCCTCGGCGACGCGGATCGAGAACTCCTCGATCGGCTCGCCCTGAAGCGACGGCACCGTGAGAATCGCGATCTGCGTTCCATCCTCCGCTTCGAGCGCGGCAAGCTTTTGCTCGATCTCCGCGCGCGCGGCGGGAGAGATCATGCCCGCGTAATCGTTCACCCGCTGCGTCAGCGCGGGCACCGGCGGAAAAGCCGCCATGAGCGGCGCTGCTGCCAGCACGAGCGCCAGCGCGAAAAGTGCGGACGACAACCAGCGTGATCTCTTGCGGATACTCATCGACAGACTGCTCAGAATTTCACCTGCGGCACGGCTTTGGCCGCCTCGTCAGCCTTGAAGTACTCCTTCGGCTTCAGCTTGAGCGCCACGCTGTTGGTGATGGAGTTCGGGAAGACGCGGATAGAGGTGTTGAAAACCTGCGCCGCTTCGTTATAGCGCTGGCGGGCGACGCTGATACGGTTCTCCGTGCCTTCGAGCTGCACCTGCAAGTCGCGGAAATTCTGCGTGGCCTTCAGGTCGGGATAGCGCTCGACAGCCACCAGAAGGCGGGAGAGCGAGGATGAAAGCTGCCCCTGCGCGGCCTGGAACTTCGACATGGCAGCCGGGTCGCTGAGCATCTCCGGCGTGAGCTGGATAGAGGTCGCCTTGGCGCGGGCCTCGACCACCGCCTGAAGCGTCTCCTTCTCGAAATTTGCCGCCCCCTTCACCGTGGCAACGAGGTTTGGCACCAGATCGGAACGGCGCTGAAGCTGCGATTCGAGGTCGCCCCACGCGCGGTTGACCGCCTCCTCGTTCTGCTGCATGGTATTGTAACCGCACCCGCTGAGCATGACGAGCGCAAGAAGAAAGGGAAACACCCTTGAAATATATCGGATCATTGCATTACTCCTTCGGTTTGAAAAGTCTGGTAACACCGGTCAAAATAGAACATTCCCCTGCCCGATGCAAACCTGGCAAGCCGATGCGGATGGTGTATTTTTGTGGCGCATTGTTATCCCTGTAGGGGCGCTTCGCGAACTGCCCCTACGAAAACCGGGCGGCCACAAGAGCCGCCCCTACAATACATTCCTCCCCCGTCCACCAAGTCCACGTCGTCCACACTCAGCAAATCCGCGGCAACTGCTCGCCCAGCGGCATTTCGACAATGCGGCGGCTGCCGAATGGCGTGCGCATCACCACCATGCCGGGGTGCTCTTCCGTGACGTTGCCGATGATGGCGGCATCGCGTCCGTGCTCGTGTGAGCGCATGGCGGCGAGCGCCGCGTCGGCTTCGGCAGCGGGAACGACGATCAGCACTTTGCCTTCGTTGGCGACGGTGAGCGGATCGATGCCGAGGAGTTCAGCGGCTCCGCGCACCTCTTCGCGTACGGGAATCGCGGTTTCGTCGAGTTCGATGCCGACCGACGATGAGGCGGCCAGCTCGTTGAGCGTGGCCGCGACGCCGCCTCGCGTGGGGTCGCGCATGGCGTGGACGCCGGGCGCGGCGGCGAGCACTTCGGCGATGAGGTCGTTCAGCGCGGCAGAGTCGCTCCGGATGCGGCTCTGGAAGGAGAGGCCTTCGCGGGTGGTGAGGATCGCCATGCCGTGGTCGCCGATGGTGCCGGAGAGCAGCACCGCGTCGCCGGGCCGGAGGTTGCGGCACGACACGTCGCGCCCCGGCGGGATGAAGCCGACGCCGGAGGTGTTGATGAAAATCCGGTCGCACTGCCCCTTCTGCACCACTTTCGTGTCGCCGCACGCGATCACCACCCCCGCCTTTCGCGCGGCGTCGGCCATGCTTTTGACGATCCGTTCGAGGTCGGCGAGCGGCAACCCCTCTTCGAGCACAAACCCGGCGCTGAGGTAGCGCGGCGCCGCTCCGCCGACGGCGAGGTCGTTCACCGTGCCGTTGACCGCCAGTTCGCCGATGTTCCCGCCGGGGAAAAAGATCGGCGAGACGACATAGGTGTCGGTGGTGAACGCGATGCGCCCCGGCTCGGCCTCGAACCGCGCCTGGTCGTCGAGCTGATCGAGCACCGGATTGCCGAGATGCGGCATGAACACCCGCGCCGTCAGCTCCTGCGACAAACGCCCGCCCGCGCCATGAGCCATCTGGACGGTTTCGTGTTGAAGAATCGGCGAAGGGCAGCTCAGTTGCATGGTCATTGGGGGATTAAAATCGTTAGGAATAAATGGAAGTGCTTCAGTACCCTTGTTCATTGAGTTTTCGGTATGCATCGCATCCTTTTTGATTCCCATTGTCGCAAGATTTGCCAAACCACTCTTTTGCGGCACGCTTGTTCTGCCTCACACCTTGACCGTTAACGTACATCACCCCAATGTTGTATTGCGCTTGGGCGTTACCCTGTGCGGCAGACAGGCGATACCATTTCAGCGCTTCAGCATAGTCCTGTCTCACCCCTTTGCCTAAGTCATACAGTTCTCCAATAAATAATTGGGCAACGTCATCATCTTGTTCAGCAGCCAAGCGATACCACTTCAAAGCTTCCTTATAGTCTTGTCTGACACCTTTACCATAGCTATACATTACGCCTATGCTATTTTGAGCTTTAACGTTACCCTGTACAGCGGACAAACGAAACCATTTCAAAGCTTCGATAAAGTCCTGTCTCACACTGTAACCTTTGGCGTACATCAATCCAATTTTGGATTGCGCTTGAGCGTTACCCTGTGCGGCGGATAGGTGATACCACTTCAGGGCTTCAGCATAGTCTTGTTTCAAACCTACGCCATTCTCATACATGGCTCCAATATTTAATTGTGCACCAGCGTCACCCTGCTCTGCAGCCTTCCGATACCACTTCAACGCCTCAGAATAGTCCTGCTTGACTCCTTCGCCAAAGCGATACATCACTCCAATGTTGTATTGTGCATCTGAATCCCCTTGTTCAGCGGCTTTGTAGCACCATTTAAATGCCTCGGCATAGTCTTGCTTAACTCCTTCGCCAAGGTAGTATATTGTCCCAATCTTGTATTGTATACGTGCATTCCCCTGTTCTCCAAGCTTTTTGTACCATTTAAATGCCTCGGTGGAGTCTTGCTTAACACCTTCTCCGTTCTTGTACATCTCGCTGATGTGTATATACGCCTTGTCAAAACCTTGTTCGGCAGCCCTACGATACCATTTCAACGCCTCAGAATAGTCCTGCTTGACTCCTTCGCCATAATGGTACATCATACCTATGGCAAATTGCGCCCATGCTTTACCCTGTTCTGCCGCTTCTCTCCATTCAGAAATTTCTTTCTGGGTTGGAGGTTGGCTGTAACTTGTCGCTGGTGCAAGCAGTGCTAATGCTGTGAGTAAGCAGAAAATCAGTTTTTTCATCGTTGTTGTAGGGGTAAATAATTTCATGGATTGACGTTGCGGTGATAGCGATAATACGCGGCGCAGGCGCCTTCGCTAGAGACCATTGTTGCGCCGAGCGGGGTTTGCGGGGTGCATTCCCGCGCGAAGGCCGGGCAGTCGGAGGGTTTGAGGTGGCCTTGCAGCACCTCGCCGCTCTTGCACAGAGGTGACTCCTGCGGGGCGATGTGGCCCACGTCGAAGCGCTTTTCGGCGTCGAAGCGCTCGAACTCGCGGCGCAGCACGAGGCCGCTCTGCGCAATGACGCCAATACCGCGCCACGGGCGGTCGGCCACCTCGAACA